>NZ_CP019605.1:2578312-2900601 GCF_001997295.1 Tessaracoccus flavus | reverse complement strand
CCTCCTTCGCCGACACCATCGTCAGCATCGGCGACGGCCGCATCACCGACATCACCCAGACGGAGCACGCCCAGACGGCGTCGTTCGTCACGAACCAGAAGGTCACGCCATGAAGATGATCCACCGGCTCATGCTCGTCGTTACGATGGTCCTAAGCCTCAGCCTCGTCCCACTCAGCAGCGCTGCGGGGGACCCCGCCGACGAGGGGAGCGGAGGCAATGGCGGGGGAACAGTAGGCAGCGGAGGCACAAGCAACGGAGGCGGCGTAGTGGTGCCGGATCCGGGCGGAGGGGGCGGTTCACCCGCCATTCCCGGCATCTCCACCCCGCGGGTGATCCTCGCCGGCTTCACCACCAACCCTGAGGTGGTGCAGGCCGGCCAGGACTTTCAAGTCACCTTCACCCTGCGCAACACGTCGACGCGCACCCGGGTGCAGAACATGAAGATCACGCTTGCGTCCGCGGACAACGCCTTCCTGCCCGCCAACGGGTCGTCGTCCATGTTCCTGCGCCGGATCAGCGCGGACGATGTGGAGCTCGGGACCATGAACTTCCATTCGCTCCCCTCGCTGGAGGAGCGGCCGTATCAGATGGTGATCAGCGTCGAGTATGAGGACACCCTGGCTAACGCCTATTCCACGCAGGAGACGGTCTCGATTCCCGTCAAGCAGAGCATCCGGGCGGATTCATCGGTGCCTCAGCTGTCGCCCCCGCAACTCACGCTGGGCCAGGAGGCGTCGCTGACATTCAACATCTTCAATCAAGGCAAGACGAAGCTGTACAACGCCAAGGCCACCGTGGCGGAGGGGCAAGCCGTCACCGCGCCCGAGGTGTTCGTCGGCACCATCGAGCCGGGTACGTCGGGCGCGGTCGACATGACGGTCATGGCGGCGGAAGAGGCGGTCGGACCGGTCACGATCGTCGTCTCCTACGAGGATGTCGACGGCAAGGTCAGCACGATGGACAAGGTCGTCGAGGTCGCCGTCATGGAGCCCATGCCCATAGAAGAGCCTGGGGGATGGGAAGAACCGGTGGAAGAGGCCGCATTCCCCCTGGTGCCCGTATTGGTCGCAGCCGGGCTGTTGGCGCTGCTCCTGATCATCGCGCTCGTGGCCCGTGGACGTCGCCGGAAGCGGCGTGAGGCCGAGGACATGGAGTCCCTTGCCGCGCTCGGGGAACCGCTCATCGGCCCAGACGTCCGCTGAGTTCGTCGTGCGTTGGTCCGATCTTCTCGCGGCGAGCTTCGCCAGCCTCCGGCAGCGCCTGTTCCGCACGTCGCTGACGGTTCTCGGCGTGTTGATCGGCACCACCGCGGTGATCGTGATGGTGTCGCTGGGCGTCGGCCTGTCGTCGAGCTTCACTGCGCAATTCCAGAACATCAACCTGCGTCAGGTACAGGTGTACGCCCCGCCCCCCGTGGAGCAGGGGATGCAGGGGGTGCCCACGAAGATGAACGACGCCATGCTTGCCTACCTGGAAACCATGCCCGGGGCGCAGGACGTCTGGCCCGTCTACTACGCGGACATGGAAATGAGCATCGGCAGCGGCCAGCAGTTCATGCAGATCCAGGGCCTGCCCGCCGAGGCGTTCCCGGAGATGGACCTGACACTCGCCTGGGGGGAGTTGCCGCACGCCGGGTCCTTCTCGTTGTTGCTGGGCGACATGGTCCACGAACAGTTCTGGGACCCGATGACCGGCATGCCGCTGGAGATCGACTTCCGCACCCAGACGCTCTTCGGGACTCTCACCACCTGGGGTGACTACGGTCCCGTCCCCATCCCCGGCGATGACGGCCCCGTCGGCGAGGACCCGACGCAGCCGCCGCCGCCCAAGAAGCGGCACATCCTTCCGGTGGCGGGACAGCTGTTGAACGACCGCGGCGAGGGCCAGTGGGGGCCGAACTCGATGATGGTGTGGGCGGACCTCGACGCCATGGTCAAGTGGATGCAGAAAGCGCTGCCGGGCAAGGCGTTGCCCAACCAGCCTGCGACCTCGGACGGGAAACCCCTGGGGAAGGAGTTCATCTACAGCGAGTTCAGGGTGCTGACGCAGGACCCGGAGGCAGCGGAAGCCATGCTCAACAGTCTCCGCGAGCAGGGCATCCAGGCCAATGCCGAGGTCGAGTGGATCCGGCAGGCACAAAGCCAGGCGGTGGTCGTCCAGGCCGTGTTCGGCGGCATCGGCTTCATCTCCTTGTTGGTGGCGGCCATCGGCATCGCCAACACGATGATGATGAGCGTCTACGAACGCACCAAGGAGATCGGCATCATGAAGGTCATGGGCGCTGCATTGGGCGACATCCGCAAGATGTTCCTCATCGAGTCCGCGGCCATCGGCTTCATCGGCGGCATCACCGGCCTACTGCTCTCCGTGGCGGTGTCCGCGATATTGAACGCCACGTTGGGGTCGATGATGGGCGAGATGGGCGGCGAGGCCCAGCTCTCTGTGATCCCCATCTGGCTGATGGTGGGCGCCGTTGCGTTCGCCACGCTGATCGGGATGCTGGCCGGCATGGTGCCAGCGCAGCGCGCGATGAAGCTCAGCCCGTTGGCTGCGATCCGCAACGAATAGCGTCCCATGAGGACCTTCCGAAAGACCGGTAGTCGGCGCGCCATTGCCACCGAAGCTGCGAGCCTGCTGTGGCTGGCCGACGCCGGGGGAGCGGCCGTCGCGACCCTCGCCGAGGTCGGCGACACCTGGCTGGAGACGCTGCTGCTGACCCCCGGCACGCCGTCGCACGAGTCGGCCGCGGACTTCGGCCGACGCCTGGCCGCCACCCACGCCGCAGGGGCGGACTGGTGGGGGCAGGCGCCGCCCGGGCTCGACCCGGACGATCTGGCCACCGCGAACCTCCCGACCCCGGCCGCAGCGGAGCCGACATGGCGCACGTTCGGGGAGTACTACGCAGAGGGCAGGCTGCGGCCCTACATCGACATGGCGCAGGGTCTGGGCAGAGGCGAAGCGAAGGCGCTGCACGCAGCCTGCGACGCCGTCGCGACCGGGAAGTTCGACTCCCCCCAGCCGGCGCTGTGCGGTGAGGTCGCGCGCATCCATGGCGACCTGTGGAGCGGGAATGTGGTCTGGGCCGACGGGAGGGTCGGTACGCTCATCGACCCGTGCGCCAACGGCGGCCACGCCGAAACGGACCTCGCCGAGCTGGCGCTGTTCGGCTCTCCCCACCTGGCCGACACGATCGCCGGCTACGAAGAGGTAAGCCCGCTGGCGGATGGGTGGCGGGAGCGGGTGCCGCTCCACCAGCTCCACATGTTGCTGGTGCACGTGGTGCTCTTCGGTGGCGGCTACCTCACGCAGGCGCTCGACGTCGCGCGCGAACTCAGCCGGTAAGAGGCCCCCCACCGACCGGTAGCGCCTAGCCTGGGGTCATGCACCGCATCTTCAGCGTCCCATTCAGCTCGGTCTATCCCCACTACGTGACCAAGGTGGAGCGGAAGGGCCGCACGAAAGAGGAGCTGCACGAGGTGATCAGGTGGCTGACCGGCTTCAACGACGCAACCCTGCAACGCCACATCGACGGCGACACCACATTCGAGGACTTCTTCGCCGAAGCAACGCTCAACCCCAACGCGCGCCTGATCACTGGTGTGGTGTGTGGTGTGCGGGTCGAAGCCATCGAGGATCCGCTCATGCAGAAGCTGCGCTACTTGGACAAGCTGGTCGACGAGCTGGCCAAGGGTAAAGCGATGGAGAAGGTGCTGCGGTCCTGACCGTCTGACACGCTCGCTGGACGAACCGCCCGGCGTTTAACCGCAGCCGGTGGCCTGCAGCGTCGGGACGACCGTTAGCGTTCTCGCATGAGCGAGCAATCGACAACGAAGTTTCAGTTCGGCCTCCTGCCCCGGATCATCGTCGCCATCCTCCTCGGCATCGCCTTCGGGCTGGTGCTACCGGACGCCGTGGTGCGGATCTTCGTGACGTTCAACCACGTCTTCGGGCAACTCCTCAACTTCGTGATCCCGCTGATCATCGTCGGTCTCATCGCGCCCGCGATCGCCGACCTTGGTCGGGGGGCCGGGAAGTGGCTCGCGGTGACGGCCGGCATCGCGTACGGGTCCACGCTCACCGCGGGGCTCATCGCGTTCGGCGCGTCGATGCTCGTGCTCCCGAGGGTGCTGGACGGGCAGGCTGCTGAGTCGCTGACCAACCCGGAGGATGCGCTGCTGGCGCCGTTCTTCGAGCTGCAGATCACCCCGCTGTTCGGGGTCATGTCCGCGCTCGTGCTCGCGTTCATCGTCGGCATCGGGATCACCGCGGTGCCCGGCGATGTCATGCGCAGGGGCTTCGACGAGTTCCGCGAGATCATCGGTCTCGTCATCTCCAAGATGATCATCCCGCTGCTGCCGATCTACATCTTCGGCATCTTCCTCAACATGACGCGTGCGGGACAGGTGTTCACCGTCATCACGACGTTTCTCGGCGTCATCGTGTTCGTCTTCATCCTCACCGTGGTGGTTTTGCTGCTGCAGTTCTCCGTCGCCGGTGCCGTGGCGGGAAAGAACCCGCTGCGGATGCTCGTCACGATGCTCCCGGCCTACATGACCGCGCTTGGCACGTCGTCGTCGGCGGCGACGATCCCCGTCACGCTGCGCCAAGCGATCAAGCTCGGCGTCACGCCGGCCGTCGCGTCGTTCACCGTGCCGCTCTGCGCCACCATCCATCTGGCCGGCTCGACGCTGAAGATCACCAGCTTCTCCATCGCCGTCATGCTGCTGTTCGGGATCCCGATCGACCCAGCGACCATGATCGGTTTCGTCCTGATGCTCGGCATCATGATGGTGGCCGCGCCGGGCGTGCCCGGTGGCGCGATCATGACGGCGGCGGGCCTGCTGACGTCGATGCTGGGCTTCACCGACCCGCAGGTCGGTCTCATGATCGCCACCTACATCGCGATCGACTCGTTCGGCACCGCCACCAACGTGACCGGCGACGGCGCGATCGCCACCGTCGTCGACCGGCTCATCTCGCGGACATCCCGCCGGGACGCCGGGCGGGCGCAGACCGCGGAGGTGGCCGCCTGACCGTCCGGGCTTGGCGGATGTGCTGAGATTGAGCCATGACGACAGTTGTTGATTTCTGGTTCGACCCCACCTGCCCGTTCGCTTGGATGACCTCGCGGTGGATGCTCGAGGTGGAGAAGGTCCGCGACGTGCAGACCGTCTTCCACGTGATGAGCCTCTCCGTACTGAACGAGGGTCGCGACCTGCCCGAGGACTACCGCCGCATGCTCGACGGCGCGTGGGTGCCTGCGCGCGCCGCTCTGCTGGTGGAGCAGCGCCACGGATCCGAGAAGCTCCGGGAGTTCTACACCGAGATCGGCACGCGGTTCCATCCGGGCGGCGAGGCCAACACGCCCGAGACTGTCGCGGCCGCGCTGGCTGCCGTCGGGGCGGATGCCGACATCATCGACGTCGCGCAGACCGACACGATCGACGACGACCTGCGCCGTTCGCACAACGAGGGCATGGAGCCAGTCGGCGACGAGGTGGGCACCCCGGTGATCCGGATCAACGGCATGAGCCTCTTCGGCCCCGTCATCTCCCCGGCCCCGAAGGGCGAAGAGGCCGGCGATCTGTTCGACGGCGTCGCCAAGGTCACGGCCTACCCGGGTTTCTTCGAGCTGAAGCGCTCCCGCACCGTCGGCCCCATCTTCGACTGAACCTTCTTGCTCCCTGGGCTTGTCGAAGGGTGACAACCCCGAGGCCGGCCGCAGACCAGGGGCGGTGATCGCCCTCCACGTCTCCCTGAGTAGCGGCCCGCGAGGAACGAGTGGCCGCCTATCGAAGGGCTCCTGGACATTCCCGCTCACCATGGTTCCGCGCTGCGTCGCGGGATGCCCCTCGATACGGTCGCTCGTTCCTCGCTCCCTACTCGGGGAGACGTAGGGCGGCGGCTCGTGGCTGGTTCCCTACTCGGGCAGACGTAGGGCGGCGGCTCGTGGCTGGTTCCCTACTCGGGAAGACGTAGGGCGGCGGCTCGTGGCTGGTTCCCTACTCGGGGAGACGTAGGGCGGCGGCTCGTGGCTGGTTCCCTACTCGGGGAGACGTAAGGCGGCGGCTCTTCTCCCCTGAGAACGAAGGGCGACCCCGCGGGGGGACGGCGGAGGCGCGCGAGTAGCGTGACCTCATGGCCACAGTTCTCGTCGCGTACGCCACCCGAGGGGGCACCGCCCACGACATCGCGGAGGCGGTCGCAGACGTCGCCAGGGACGCGGGGCACGACGTGACCGTGGCCGACCTGCGCGACAAGCCCCACGCCCGGGCCGACCTCGTCGTCGTCGGCTCCGGCGTCAATGCCGGGTCCTGGTACCCCGAGGCCGTGGCGTGGCTGGCGCGGCACACCGACACGTTGCGGGGCACGAAGGTGGCGCTGTTCAACGCCTGCCTCAACGCCGCAGATCCGGCGAAGCGCGAGGATTCGCTGGCCTACAACAAGGTGGGCGTCGACCGCGTGGGAGCCGTCTCCAGCGAGGCCTTCGCCGGGCGGTACGTCCCGCACCGCGTCGGATGGTTCCGCCGGGTCTTCCTCAAGACCATGCAGCAGCAACCCCAAGATCATCTGGATCTCGATCGCGTCCGGGCCTGGGCACAGGGGCTGCTGGCCCAACTCTGACCTTCGCGACGGCGCGTCAGCCGCGGACCGCCGCGTCGAGGAACGCCTGCCAGCCGGGTGCCCGGCGCAGGGGATCCGTGATGCCGAGGCTGCGCTGGATCTCGCGCACGGCGTCGCGGGTGGCGCCGTCGTAGCTGCCGGAGAACGGCGCGTCCAGACCGAACACGTGCCGGACCACTCCCTGCACCACCATCACCTGCACGCGCGAGCGCTGGGCGAAGCCGGTCTCGTCGTAGCCGGAGATGCCGTTGTCGACGTGGATGTGGTTGTGGTGCTGCTCGTTGTAGCGGTAGGTGAGCGTGTAGGTGAACCACTTCGCCAGGGACGCCGAGAGCTGCCAGTAGCGGCGCAGTTGGGCGGGATCCTCCCCGAACTGGTCGTAGCGGCACGAGACGGTGCCGCCGTCGTGCTCAAGCACCCCGAAGTCGAACGCGCGCCCGGCCGCGTGCCAGGAGTCGCACTTGTCGACGAACGCGCCGTAGGTCGTGATGCGGCGCAGGGGCCCGAGCCCGGAGAGGCTGACCCAGTCGGCGGCCCAGGCGTCGAGCAGCTCGACGAAGCGCGGATCGGCGCGGAAGGACTGGGCCACGCCGGTGACTTCATAGACGAGCGGCGCGCCGCCCACCGTCGAGAACGACGTCAGCGCGTCGGGCGTGCGGCAGCCCCCGATACGGTCTGGCATCCAGTCAGGGCCAGGCTCGGTGCTCGCGAGTCGTGAGCAACCGGCGAGCGGCACCGTAGCCGCGCCCAGCAGTAGCGCGCGCCTGGAGACCATGCCTCAAGGGTAACGAGCGGACGAAGCGGGGCTGGTGGTCGCCTGCCGGGTCAGAGAGCCTCACGCATGACGTCGAGGCCGACCGAGCCGAGGTCGAGTGCCCGACGATGGAACGCCTTGAGGTCGAAGCCCTCTCCGTCGCGCTCGGCAGCGGCGTCGCGGGCTTGCTCCCATAGGCGCTGGCCCACCTTGTACGACGGCGCCTGCCCCGGCCAGCCGAGGTAGCGGTCCAGCTCGAACCGGAGGAACGATTCGTCCATGGCCACGTTGGCCTTCAGGAACTGCCAGGCCTTCGCCTCGTCCCAGGTGCCACCGCCCCACTGCTCGGGGCAGTCCTTCGCCAGGTGCACGCCGATGTCGACCACCACGCGAGAGGCGCGGAGACGTTGGGAGTCGAGCATGCCCATGCGGTCGCCGGGGTCGTCGAGGTAGCCGAGGTCGGCCATGAGCCGCTCCGCGTAAAGCGCCCACCCCTCGCCGTGGCCCGACACCCAGCAGGCGAGCCGGCGCCACTTGTTGAGCAGCGACGACCGGTAGACGGTCTGCGCGATCTGCAGGTGATGCCCCGGCACACCCTCGTGGTAGACGGTGGTCTTCTCCGTCCAGGTCGAGAAGCGCTCCACGCCCGGTGGGACCGACCACCACATCCGGCCGGGCCGGGAGAAGTCGGCCGACGGCCCGGTGTAGTAGATGCCGCCGTTCTGCGTCGGCGCGATGCGGCATTCGAGGGTGCGGATGGGCTCCGGGATGTCGAAGTGGACGTCGGCCAGGTCCGCGACCGCCGCGTCGGAGGTCTCCTGCATCCAGCGCTGCAGGGCGGCGGTGCCGTGCAACTGGCGGGTCGGATCGTCGTTCAGGCGCCGCATCGCCTCCTCCACCGACGTGCCCTCGCCGTAGAGCTGGACAGCCACGTCCTCCTGCTCCGCGACGATCCGGGCCAGCTCGGCGAGGCCCCACTCGTAGGTCTCGTCGAGGTCGACGGTCGCGCCGAGGAAGGCGCGCGAGAAGCGCTGATACCGCTCGCGCCCGACGGCGTCGTCGGCGGGCGCGTGGTGGGCGAGGTCGCGGAGACCGTCGGCGAGGGTGCGGTAGGCGCCGCGTGCCGCGGCCGCGCCGTCGAGGAGTTCGGACGTGAGGGGTTCCTCGACGACGGCCGACTCCGCGAACGTGGTCCAGAACGAGTTGGTCCCGGCGAGTTCCTCGGCCTGGGTGATGCCGAGGCGCACCTGTCGCTGCGCGGGGAAGGGGCCTCCGCGGTCGGCGGCGAGCCGCAGCGATTCGAGGTAGCCGTCGATCGCCGCGGGCACGGCCTGCATGCGGGCGGCGATGTCGGCCCACTGCTCGTCGGTGTCGGTGGGCATGAGGTCGAAGACGTCGCGGATCCCCTGCAAGGGTGAGGCGATGTTGTTGAGATCGCCGAGATCCTCGCCGGCCTCGTGGAGCTCCAGCTCGAGGCCGAGCCGCTCGCGCATGGCCGCGGCGGTCACGCGGTCCACGTCGTCGGTGGCGGGCGTGGCGTCGACCTGGCGCAGCGCCTCGCGGGCCGCCTCAGCGCGCGCGCTGTGGCCGGCGGGGGAGAAGTCGTCGAGGGCGCGGTTGTCGCCGGGGACGCCGATGCTGGTCGCCGTCATCGGCGAGAGGCGGGCGATGGTGTCGACGTAGGCGTCGGCGACTGCGTCGAGCGGCGTGGGGGTGCGGTCGGTCATAGCGCGACGCTATCGCACGTCGACGGGGGGACCATCAGCTGGGCTGTCCACTTTGCGTCGGCGGATGTGGCGAGCGTTAGGATCAGCCCAACCCGACCGGAAGCGCGTCGGAGGAGGAGCGCAGTGAAGCCGACGATCGACGATGTGGCCAGGGCGGCAGGCTTGTCCCGTGGCACGGTGTCGAGATACCTCAACGGCGGTAAGGACGTGAGCCCCCGCGCGTCCCTGGCCGTGGAGAGCGCGATCGTCGCCACCGGCTACTCCGCCAATCCACACGCCAGGCGCCTGAGGGGGAGCCGAACCGGCGCGGTGGCGCTCCTGCTGCCGGCGTCGGTCGAGTCGCTGTTCGCCGATCCCGTCTTCGCGATCATGGCCAAGGAGTGCAGCCGCGCGCTCCGGAGGCTCAACTCGACGATGGTGCTACTGATGGCCGACGACGCGGAGGAACACGCCCGGGCCCGCGACTTCGTCCGCGGCGGGCACGTCGACGGTGTGCTGGCGCTCAACGTGCTGGGCGACGGGGCGGCGCTCGTCGAGGAACTCGCCCTGAGCGTGCCCGTGGCGGCGGCTGCGTACCCGGGGATGCTGGGGCCGCGGGTTGGCTGCGTCAGCGCGGACGACCGGGAGGCGTCGGAGCGGGCAACCCGCCTTCTGATGGACGCGGGATGCAGGCGGATCGCCCACATTGCCGGCCCGACCCCCGCCGGGGGACGGAACCCCAGGCTGGAGGGATTCGAGGCGGCGCTGGGTGAGGCGTTCGACCCCGACCTGGTTGTGCAGGGCGACTACACCTACGGCACGGCGCGCGTCGTCGTCGAAGAGCTGCTCGCCCGGGCGGCCGTTGACGGCATCGTCGCGGCCAACGACTTCAGCGCCTTCGCCGCCCTCGACGCGCTGCGCGAGCGCGGCGTCGACGTGCCGTCGCAGGTCCGCGTGATCGGGATGGACGACCTTCCTGCGGCCAGCACCACATCGCCACCCCTGACGACGATGGCGCAGGACTTCGTCGCGCTGGCCGAGGCGCTCGTCGAGATGCTCGAGGCGAAGCTCTCCGGCCTCGACCCCGACCCCGTCCTTCTGCCCATGCACCTTGTGGTCCGCTCGTCGGCCTGAGTTGTTCCTGGGCTGTGGATAACTTGAGCAAGTGAGATGGGTCAACGAACGGGAACGCTGTTACACCGGCGTGTCGCAGTGTTGACCCATCTCATTTGCTCAACTCGATTCCCATCCCCGCGGGACACGCCCCGCACACAGACGAGAGCCCCAGCCGACGGCTGGGGCTCTCGTGTGTGGTGGGTCAGTTACCGGTCTTGGGCGGCCCGGGCTTCACCGGGGTCGGCTTGGTCGGCTGACCGGGCTTCGGGGTATCGGTCGGAGCCGGGGTGCTGGTCGTCGGAGCCGGGGTGGTCGGAGCCGGGGTGGTCGGAGCCGGGGTGGTCGGAGCCGGGGTGGTCGGAGCCGGGGTGGTCGGAGCCGGGGTGGTCGGAGCCGGGGTGGTGGTCGTCGGAGCCGGGGTGGTCGGAGCCGGGGTGGTCGGAGCCGGGGTGGTCGGAGCCGGGGTCGTCGGGGTCGTCTCGTCCATGGGGACGTGGCACAGGATGATGTGCGAGTTGGACTTGCCGCTGAAGTGGCTGATCTCGTCGCCCTGCTCGACATCGAGGTAAACCTCGTTGGCGTCCTCGCCAGCGCCCGCCTTCACGATGACGGCGTGCCACTCGCGATCCTCGGGCGCGGCCGGTACCTCGAACGGCGTATCGACCGGCTCTTTCTTGTCGCACTCGATGTCCTCGACGTCGTCGAAGTAGTCCTCCCAGAAGCTGGCCTGGTTGGCCTCCGGGCTGTGCTCAACGGTGATCGGATCGGCGCTGGCCGAGTTCACGGCCACGAGCCCGAAGGTGCCGACGGCGGCGGCGAGCGCCGCGATGAATGACTTACGGATTTTCATGATCCCCCTTATTTGCGCGTAACCGCTGAATGCGGGCGCGTAATCTTCCAGTGCGAAACTACAGCACGTCTCGAACAGAAACAATGCGCAAGGGCTTCTGAGCAGGGGTTTCGGGTGGCGGCGCCCATGCGCAGAGGTTGACCGAGGCGACAGTTGGCTTCTAGTCTTCTAGGTGAGTGGTCGCGACGAGGCGTCCGCGGAGAGGATGCGATGCCGTCACGACTGAGGCGCAGGTTCGCGCAATCCAAGGCGGAGCGACGCGGCGTCCTGTTCGGGTACCTCCCGGCGGGCTACCCGACCCCGGACGACTTCCTGGCCAGCGCTGCCGCCGCGTTCGACGCCGGGCTCGACGCGCTCGAGGTCGGTCTGCCCTCCCCGGTGCCGGACCTCGACGGCCCGCTCATCAAGGCCGCCATCGCCGAGGGCAGCCGGCACGTGCCGACGGTGCGCGACGCGCTCCAGCTCGCCGCGTCCGCACGGCGTGACGACGACGACAGCATCATCGCGCTGGCCTACGGCTCGCTCTTCGAGCGGGTCAGCGTCGACGACTTCCTCCAACTCGTCAAGGACGCCGACGTCGACGCCGTCCTGTTGCCCCAGGCAAGCGTCGCTGACCAGCTCGACATCTCGCGCCGCGCGGCGCGGCTGGGGATCGACGTCGTCGTGTTCCTCCACCTGGAGGAGGACCTGCCGGTCCTCGTCGCCACCTCGGACGACCCCATCATCTATCTGCAGTCCGCGGCGCTGCGCACCGGCGGGCAGTTCAACCCCGACAAAGCCCAGGAGCGTCTCCGCGAACTGGCCGAGGCCTTCGACGGGCGGCCCTACTCCGTGTGCGTCGGCTTCGGGGTGCGGGGCCGCGAAGACGTCGCCGCGCTCATGGCGGGCGGTGCCGACGGCGCCATCATCGGCACCCGCCTGGTGGCCGCGGCGGGCGAACGCCCCGCCGACGTCGGGGCGATCGTCGACGAGGTGGCCCCGGTCCTCGTGCGCCGCGCCGAGCTGGGGGAGCATCCCGATGCGCCGTGAGCCCGCCGTCTGGAGCCCCCAGCACCTCTCCTTCAGCCGCGACGACGGGCTGCCCAAGTACATCGCCATCGCTCGCGCAATCGGGCAGGCGATCACCGAGGAGGAGCTGAAGCCGGGGGAGTACCTGCCGTCGCAGAAAGAACTCGCCGAGAGCTTCGGGGTGACGGTGATGACGGTCCGGCAGGCCATTCAGCTGCTCATCGACCAGGGCAAACTCAGCGCCGAGCAGGGCAAGGGCACCTACGTCCAGAGCCGCTCCTACCGGCTTCCGATGGGACCGCTGGCCAGCTTCGCGGCGCAGATGAGCGCCGCCGGCATGTCGCTACGCACCGAGGTGCTCGGCTTCGGGCCGATCGAGATCTCCCCCCTCGAGCAGAAGCGGATGGGCCTGCCCACGGCCAAGGCCTTCGAGCTGGTGCGGTTGCGGATCGTCGACGGCGAACCTCTGGTCCTGCAGACCTCGCTCCTACCGCCGGCCGTCGCCGCCGGCATCACGCCGTCGGAGCTTGAGACGCGCTCCCTGTACGACGTTCTTCACTCAGAATTGGGCATCCGGATCAAACGCGCCACGGAGACCGTCCAGGCCACCCAGCTCGACGCGGAGTCGGCCGGACTCCTGCGCCGAACGGTGGGGGAGGCGGCGCTCCTCTCGGCGCGGCTCACCTTCAGCGAGGAGAACAACGCAGTGATTGACGACCGCGCGCTCACGGCGGGCAACCGTGTCGTGATCGCGGCCGAGCGCGAGGCGGGCGATTCCCCACTGTCCCTGCAACTGTTCACCCAGGACACCTCACTCCACGAGACGACTCCCTTCGTCCGCGGCACCGGCGACCACCGTCAGGCCGGCCGGTGACGCGGACGCCCCCACCCCGCCTCTCCACCCGTGGGCTGAGCCGCGACTACGGCCCGGTCCGCGTCGTCGACGACGTTTCGCTGCAGTTCCACGCCGGCACCATCCATGCGCTGCTGGGGGAGAACGGAGCGGGCAAGTCGACCGTCGTCAAGATGCTGTCCGGGGTCATCCAACCCACCGAGGGCGAGGTCCTGCTCGACGGCAGCCCGCTGGAGCTGAGCAACGTGCGCGAAGGCCAGGCCAGCGGGATCATCGCGCTCCCGCAGGAGCTCACCCTCGTGCCGACGCTGTCGGTCGCCGAGAACATCTTCCTCGGAATGAAGCGCCCCGGCCGCAGAGTGCTCCACCAACCCAGGGTGCTGAGCCGCGACGCCAGGGCCCAGCTCGACCGGCTCGGCCAGAAGCTACCGATGGGGGTCCCCGTCCGCGAACTGTCCGCCGTGCAGCAGACGATGGTCGCGCTCGCCCGGGCCCTGGTGCGCGACGCGCGGGTGCTGATCCTTGACGAGCCCACGGCGTCGCTGACCGACTCCGAGACGGAGCAGCTGTTCGCCGTCCTGCGGTCGCTCCGGGAGCAGGGCACGACGATCATCTACGTGTCGCACCGGCTCGAGGAAGTGTTCGCGCTGGCCGACGAGGCCACCGTGATGCGCAACGGCCGACACGTCTGGACCCGACCGATCGCCGAGCTCGATCAGGATCAGGTCATCAGCGCCATGATCGGGCGCGCCCAGGGGCAGCTGTTCCCGGACCGCGCGACCGGCGGGGGTGACCCGGTGCTGCACGCGGACGGCGTTGCGGGCTACACCGTCGACGACGTCAGCCTCACGCTCCGCCGGGGGAGGGTCCTCGGGATCGCGGGGCTCGCCGGCTCGGGCAGAAGCGAACTGCTGCGCATCCTGTCCGGGGCCGAGCGCGCCCAGCGCGGGCGCGTGCTGCTCGGCGACGACGACCTCACCGGCCGCAGCATCGCGGCCCGGATGTCGGCCGGAGTGGTGCTGGTGCCGGAGGAGCGCCGTAGTCAAGGGCTGGTGATGACGCACTCGATCGCCTCGAACATCGCGCTCGGCAACTATCCCTCGCTCAGCACAGCCGGGGTCGCCAGCCCGTCGCGGGAGGCGGCCACCGCGTCGCGGTTGGTCGACGACCTCCAGATCCGCGCCAGGTCCATCCGCCAGAGGGTCAACGAGCTGTCCGGCGGCAACCAGCAGAAGGTGGTGCTGGCCCGCTACCTTGAACGGCGGCCCAGCGTGCTCCTGCTCGACGAGCCCACCCGCGGCATCGACGTCGGCACGAAGGCGGAGATCTACCACCTCATCCGGCGGCTGGCCGACGAGGGGGTGGCGGTCGCGGTCGTCTCCAGCGAGATCCCCGAGCTGTTGGGGGTCGCCGACGAGATCGCCGTGCTCCACGACGGCAGGCTCACGGGCGTCGTCGACGCCGCCACAGCCACGGAAGAGTCCATCACCCACCTCTGCTACAGGAAGTCCGACCGATGATCTCTCACCTCGCGAGGCCCGGGCTCGGGCTCGCCCGGCTGGCCCCCTACGGCACCCTGCTGGGGTTCCTGGGGCTGATCGTGCTGTTCTCGGTGCTGAAGCCGGCGGTGTTTCTGACCCCGCTCAACTTCACCAACGTCCTGGAGCAGATAGCCATCCTCGCGATGGTCTCGGCCGTGCAGACGGTGGTCATGGTGGTGGGCGACTTCGACCTGTCCGTCGGTGCCCTGGCCAGCCTGGTCGGGGTCATCGTCGCCCAACTGCTCGTGCAGGGCATGTCTCCCGTGCCCGCGGTGCTGCTCGCGCTGCTGGTCGGCCTCCTGGCGGGTGCGGTCAACGGCTTCCTCGTGGCGTACCTCGGTCTGTCGGCGTTCATCGCGACCCTGGCGACGATGACCTCCTTCACCGGGCTGGCGCTGCTCCTGTCCAACGGGGCCACCGTGTTCGGCCTGCCCGACGGCTTCGTCTGGCTGGGCCAGGGTCGGCTGGGTCCGCTGCCGATGCCGGTGGTGGTGGCCGCGCTCGTCGTCGCGGCGGTGTGGTTCCTGCTGTCGGCCACCGTTCTGGGCCGCAGCTGGTACGCCGTCGGCGGCAACGCGGAGGCCGCCCGGCTGTCCGGCGTCAACACCAGGCTCGTCCGGTTCTCCGCGTTCCTGGTCTCGGGGCTGGGGTCCGGACTGGCGGGCGTCGTGCTGACGGCGCGGCTCGCGAGCGGGCACCCGACGGCCGGAGACCCGCTCATGCTCTCGTCGATCGCCGCGGTGTTCCTCGGCATCACCCTCTCGCGCGCCGGCCAGCCACTGGTGGCCGGGACGCTGGTGGGCCTCGGCATCGTCGGGGTGCTCAACAACGGCCTCAACATCATGCAGGTCAACAGCTACGTGCAGCAGATCCTCACCGGCGTCATCATCGTGCTCGCGGTGAGCCTCAGCCGGCTGAGCAGACGGAGGCGCTGACGTGACGCTCATTGCAGGCCTCGACTTCGGGTCCTCCGGCCTCAAGCTGGTGGTCGTCGATCTCGACGGCACCGTCGTCGCACGCTCCCAGGCCGCCTATCCCACGTCGCACGGCCGTTCCGGCGAGGTCGAGCAGGACCCGGCCGACTGGTGGCGGGCCGCCCGCGACGCGCTCGCCGAGTGCGGGATCGCGGACCGGATCGACGCCGTCGGCCTCACCGGGCAGATGCAGGACCTCATCGTCGTGGCCGGGGGCCGCGAGCTGCGCCCCGCGCTGCTGTACTCCGACACGAGGGCGTCAGCGCAGCAGGACCGGCTGGCCGCGGAGGTCGGGGACTGGGAGCGGCGCGTCGAGAACCATCTCGACGTGACGAACGTGGCGGCCAAGATCGCGTGGTTGGCCGACCACGAGCCCGACACGCTGCGTCGGGCCGAGAGTCTGCTGTTCGGGGCCGGCGCCTACGTCGGGTACCGCCTCGGCGGACGCGCGGCGTGCGACCTGACGACGGCGTCGACCACCAGTCTGCTGGACGTCCAGGCCCGGGACTGGCTGACCGACGGCGTCACCGCCGCCGGGGCGCGCCCGGACCAGCTGCCGCGATTGCTCGGCGGCGAGGCCGACGCCGTCATCGGCAAGGTCTCCAGGGAGGCGGCCGCGGACCTCGGTCTGCGCGAGGGCGTCCCAATCGTGCTCGGGATGGGAGACGCCGGGGCCACCACCGACGGGATCGTCGGCATCGAGCCAGGCGACTCGTACCTCTACCTGGGCAGCACCGGATGGCTCGCCGGGGTGACCGACACCCCGCCGGACGAGCCGTCGCCCATTCACTCGCTCGCTCTACCGGGGTGGCGGCGCCGGCTGCGGATCGGCTCGGTGCAGTCGGCGGGGTCGGCCGCTGCCTGGGCGCTCGCGACGTTCCTGCCCGGGCGGAGGTTCGACGACGCGGAGCGGGAGGTGGCCGACTCCGTCGGCGTGCTGGACCGGCGGCCGCTGTGCCTCCCCGGCATCGCGGGGGAGCGCACCCCGGTGCGCGACGGTGCGTTCCGCGGAGCGTTCGTCGGGGCCAGTGAGGCGACGGGCGCCGTCGACTTCTACCTCGCGGTGCTGACCGGCGTCGCGCTCGGCCTCCGGCACGCGGCTGACGAGCTCGGCATCCACCAGCGGCGCATCCCGCTCGTCGGTGGCGCGGCGTCCAGCCCGGCCTGGCGGCAGATCCTGGCCGACGTCTTCGACGCCACGATCGTCACGGGCGTGCCCGGGGAACCGGGTCCGCATTCGGCCGCACGCTCGGCCGCCGGCGCGCTCGGGCTGGCGCACTCGCTGCGTCCGCTCCTTGGTGAGGGCGCTGCGGTCGAGGAGACCGTGCCATCATCGGCCAACTACGGTCCGCTCATCTCGATCCACCGCCAGGTCTATCCGGCCCTGGCGCAGACATTCCACAACCTCCACCGGGTCCGCGTTGCGGATCCCTCCCGAAAGGCAACCTCATGAAACTACGACGTTCTCTCTCTGCCCTCGGGGTCGCCGTCGTCGGCGCCCTGACCCTGACCGCGTGCGGTGGTGAGGCCACCACCCCCGATCCCGCGGAGACCACGGCGGGCGGTGACGTGACGGTCACCGTCGTCACCCCCTACCTCGCGAACGCAGCCACGAAGGAGGTCATCGACCTCTTCACGGCCGAGGGTGAGGAGCGCGGCTGGGAGGTCAGCGTCGTCGACACCGCCGGCGACATGAACAAGCTCAACAGCGCCTTCCAGGACGCCGCCGCGCAGCAGCCCGATGCGATCGTGCTCGGCACGGGTGACCCGACCCAGATCTCGCTCGGCCTCAAGGCCGCCGCCGACGCGGAGGTGCCGGTGTTCGCCATCGACGCCGGCGAGGCGGAGGGTTTCGCGGCCAACGTCACCAGCGACAACGCCGACCTCGGCGACCAGAGCGCCAAGGCGCTCATCGAGGCGATGGGCGGTGAGGGACAGGTGGTGATGATGACCCACGACCCCCACCCCGGCGTCCGTGCCCGCGCCGAGGGCGCCCGCCAGGCGTTCGAAGCGGCCGGCATCACGGTGCTGGAGGAGAAGCACGTCAACGTGCCCGGCCCCGTCGACGACGCCCGCACCTCCGTGCAGGACATCTTGTCCGCCCGGGGCGGCGAGGTGACCGGCATCTGGGGCGGCTGGGACGAGCCCGCCCTCGGGGCCACCCAGGCGCTCGAGGCGGCCGGCGTCGACGGCGTGCCCGTCGTCGGCGTCGACGGTCAGGACTTCGCGCTGGCCGCGATCGAGGAGGGCGGCCCGTTCGTCGCCACCGTCAAGCAGGATTGGCCGGCGATCGCCGCGAAGGTCGCGGAACTCGTCGAGGACCAGGTGACCAACGGCACCGCCCCTGACCAGAAGAACTACGAGCTCCCCGGCACGCTCATCACCGCCGACTGACGACGCCCCTGTCGTCGGACCTGCCCGACGCCAACCGTCTTGACCTGACGCCAACGGTTTCGACGCAACGCCAACGGTCTGGGCCGAACGCCAACGGGTAGGACCGAACGCCAACGGTCCCGACCCAACGCCAACGGTCCCGACCCAACGCCAACCGGCTGGACCGGACGCCGACGACATCCAGCGACGCCCGCGACATCTCGCGGGCGTCGCTGATTATCGGTGGCATGATCGAATCTCCGTTGGCGGGTGGGCGACGCTCTCTGCCGCATATCCGGGGCGTTTGCATTCGCCACGGCCGCAGTGCATCCTATATCTACGCGAGTAGACAACCCGGACGTCGCACCCCAAGGAAGGGATCCCATGAGCCTCAACGCCTTCGTCACCCTGAACACCGACGGAGTGAGCGTCGTCGTCGACCTGACGGACGGTCGACTTCCGGCGCTGCTCCACTGGGGCCCCGACCTCGGTGAGCTGACCATCGACGACGTCCGCGCCATGGCGCTGACCGCCGCGATGCCCGCCGCGCCCAGCACCGTCGACGAGCCGAGCCGGCTTGCCCTGCTGCCGGAGCACTGGGCCGGGTGGACCGGCCGCCCCGGGCTCAGCGGGGCGCGGGCCGACGGGTCGGGATGGTCGCCGAAGTTCGTCACGCACACCCTCCTCGTCGACGGCGAGCAGCAAACCGACGCTGAGCTCATCACCCTCGGCACCGCCGCGATCGAGGTGCTGGCGCGCGACGAGGAAGCCGGGCTGGAACTGGCCCTGACGCTCGAACTGACCGCGGGCGGCGTCCTGCGCACCCAGGCCCGCCTGACGAACGTCGGCGACGACGACTACCGCCTCGACGACCTCGTCATCGCCTACCCAGTCCCCACCGTCGCGTCCGAACTCCAGGACCAGGCCGGCCGCTGGGCCAAGGAGCGCGTGCCACAACGGCGCGACTTCAGCGTCGGTGCGCACGTCCGCGAGGGTCGCCACGGCCGCACGGGCGCCGACGCCGCGACCGTGCTGCACGCGGGCACGCCGTCGTTCAGCTTCGCCGACGGTGAGGTCTGGGGCGTCCACGTTGGCTGGAGCGGCAACCACACGCACTACGCCGAGCGCATCTACACCGGCGAGCAGGTCATCGGCGGCGGCGAATTGCTGCTGCCAGGGGAAGTCGTGCTCGCGCCCGGTGGCGACTACACCAGCCCGTGGCTCTACGGCTCGTACGGCCGGGGCCTGGACGAGGTCGCGCGCCGCTTCCACCGCTACCTCCGCTCGCGGCCGAACCATCCGACGTCGGTGCGGCCGGTGACGATCAACGTCTGGGAGGCCGTCTACTTCGATCACACGCTCCAGCCGCTGCTCGACCTCGCCGAGAAGGCGGCCGCGGTCGGCGTCGAGCGCTACGTGCTCGACGACGGCTGGTTCGGGGCACGCCGCGACGACTTCGCCGGCCTGGGCGACTGGGTCGTCGCCGACGACGTCTGGCCCGACGGCCTGCACCCGCTCGTCGACCGGGTCAAAGAACTCGGGATGCAGTTCGGGCTCTGGTTCGAGCCCGAGATGATCAACGAGGACTCCGACGTCGCCCGCGCCCACCCCGAATGGATCATGGCCACCGGCGACCGGCTGCCCGTGGAGTCGCGGCACCAGCAGGTCATCAACCTCGGCATCCCCGAGTGCTACGCCCACGTGCGCGACCAGATGCTCGCGATCCTCGACGAGTACGACATCGGCTACATCAAGTGGGACCACAACCGTGACCTCATCGACGCCGGCAACCGGACCACCGGCCGAGCGGGCGTCCACGCGCAGACCGAAGCGGTGTACCGGCTGATCGACGAGTTGAAGGCGGCGCATCCCGGCCTCGAGATCGAGTCGTGCTCCTCGGGCGGCGCCCGCGTGGACCTCGGCATCCTGCAGCGCACCGACCGGGTCTGGGTCTCCGACTGCATCGATCCGCTGGAGCGCCAGCAGATGATGCGGTGGACGCAGCAACTGCTGCCGCCGGAGCTGCTCGGCTCCCACATCGCCTCCGGCACGTCCCACACCACCGGCCGCACCCACGAGCTCAACTTCCGCGGCGCGACGGCGCTGTTCGGACACCTCGGCATCGAATGGGACCTGCGCAACGCGTCGGACGGGGAACTGGACGAACTCGCCGAGTGGGTGGAGTTCCACAAGGAGCACCGCGACCTGCTGCACGGCGGCGACCTCGTGCGCGTCGACTTCCCCGACGACTCCCTGGTGGCGTCGGGTGTCGTGTCGCCGGACCGCTCGAGTGCCCTGTACAGCTTCGCCTCCGTGTCGACGCATGTGACAGGCCTCCGCGGTCGGCTCAGGATGCCCGGGCTTGACCCCGATCGTCGTTACCGCGTCTCCCCGGTCCTCGTCGGGCGCGTGCCGTCGGGTCTGCGTCCAGCGAAGTGGTGGGGGGTCGAGCGTGACCTGTCCACCGAGACGGTGGATCTGACCGCCGGCCGCCCTCCGCGATTGGTGCCGGTCGCCGAGGAGGCGGGCGTGGTGCTGCCGGGCCGCGTCCTGGGCTCCGTCGGGGTCATGGAGTCGCTGATGTTCCCCGACCACGCCCTGCTCTACCTCGTCGAGGCGGTCGACTGATGTCCGACGACGTGGGCCGCTGACGATGGCCGAGGCCGGCGAGCGGTCGTCTCGAGGGGTGACGCGGGACGACGTCGCACGGCTGGCGGGCGTGAGCGTCGCGGTGGTCAGTTACGTCGTCAACAACGGCCCGAGGCCCGTAGCTGAGGCCACTCGGGCCCGGGTGCTCGACGCCATCGACAGGCTCGGCTATCGGCCCAACGCGGCCGCTCGTTCGTTGACGACGGGACGCTCGGACCTGGTCGGCCTCATCGTCCCGGATGTGGGGAATCCGTATTTCGCGGCGTTGGCGCAGGCGGTGGAGACCGAGGCGCGGGCCAGAGGGGTCAACCTTGTGCTGGTCCAGGGGCGGGCGGGCCAACTGGCGCCCCTCGTCGAATCGTTGAGCGGACATCTCGTGGCGGGGATCATCACAGCGGCCGTGCCGGAGGCGGCGGCGGAGGAGATCCTCCGCCGTGACGGGATTGCGATGGTTCGGCTCAGCCTCGCGCCGTCTGAGACCGGCGACGGGGCCGTATTGCCCGACTTCTACTCCGGGGCCCTCGACGCCACCCGTCACCTCATCGAGGTGCACGGGCATCGCCGCGTCGCCCTTGTGCTCGGGGGTGAGGGGCCGGTCGGAGGGCTGACCGACGACCGCTTCCGAGGCTGGCGGGACGCGCTGGCCGCAGCCGGGCTGCCGACCGACGCCGTGATCCGGGCCCCGTGGTCGCTCGCAGGTGGGCGCGATGCTGCGACGCGGCTGGTGACCGACTTTCCGGACTGCACCGCGGTGTTCGCGGGCTCCGACCAGCAGGCGATCGGGTTGATCTCCGGGCTGCATGGCCTCGGTCGGTCCATCCCAGCGGACATGGCGATCGCCTCCTTCGACGGCTCGCCCGAGGCCAAGTTCACCGTGCCGCCGCTCACCACCGCTGGGGTCCCGATGGCGGTGCTGGCGCGGGCCGCTGTGGAGGGCCTGTTCGCGCCGGGTCGTCCCGCTGAGGCCTTCCGCCCCGACCTGGTCCTGCGCTCCTCCTGCGGCTGCCTCTGATCCCTGAGCTTGTCGAAGGGTTACGGCCGTGTTTGGTGGTCGCCGCCCTTGTGGTCGGGGGCGGCGGTAGGGAACGGGGTCGTTACCCTTCGACGGACGCTCGCTCGTTCCTCGCGAGCTGCTCAGGGATCAGGTCCCTGAGCTTGTCGCCCCTGGTCCCTGAGCTTGTCGAAGGGTTACGGCCGTGACTGTGGTCGCCGCCCTTGTGGTCGGGGACGGCGGTAAACAACGAGGCCGTTACCCTCGCTGTTCCTCGCTCCCGACTCGGGGAGACGTTAAAGGCGTCTCACGAATGACGATATGCATTTAACGACTATCATGATGTAGACTAACCACCATGCGTAAGTGGTTGGTGTGGGCCGTGCGGGCCCTGATTGTCGTGATGACCCTGGGAGCCCTGGCAATCATGGGCGGCCTGCTGCCCATGTTCGGGCTGAGCGCGGTGGAGGAGTTCCCGGAAGTGTCCTACCTGTTCTGGCCCACCCTCGTCCTGACGGAGACCTTCATGGTGGCCGCCCTTGTGGTGCTGGGCAGCATGTGGGTGCTGGTGGGCATGGTGGGCCGCGACCAGGTCTTCACCGCCCGCGCGTGGCGGTACGTCGACGCGATCATCGTGGCGTTCCTCGTCGCGGCGGCGATCTCCGGGTTCACGCTCGTGTGGATCGTCGGGTTCGTCGACGTCGGCGGGCCGCCGATCGGCATGCTCGGGATGGTGGCGTCGGTGGGTTCGCTCGCCGGAGCAACCCTGATGGCGCTCATGCGCGGCCTGCTCGTCAAAGCCACGGAGATGCGCGATGAGCTGGCGGAGGTGGTCTGATGCCCATCGTCGTCAACCTCGACATCATGCTCGCCAAGCGCAAGATGTCGGTGACGGAGCTCTCCGAACGCGTCGGAGTGGCGTTACCCAACATCTCCATCCTCAAGAACGGTCGCGCCAAGGCCGTTCGGTTCACGACGCTGGAGGCCATCTGCGCGGCGCTCGACTGCCAGCCAGGCGACCTGCTGGAGTACGTGCCCGACTGATCAGGCGAGCATGTCGCGCACCAGCGGGACCACCTCGGTGCCATAGAGCCCGATGGTGTCGAGGATCGCCTCGTGGCTGAGCCGACCCGTCGACACCTTCAACTGGAAGCGCGTCGCACCGAGGGCGCGAAGCCCGTGCGCGATCTTCCGCGCCACCGTCTCCGGTGACCCAACGGCCATGGCGCCGTGGTCGGCTTCGTTGTTGAAGTGGGCGCGGTCGATGCGACCCCAGCCGCGTTCCGCGCCGATCCGTGAGGTCTGGGCGAGCCACGGCTGGTACAGGGTTTCCCGCGCCTCCTGGTCGGTGCGGCCGATGAACCCGTAGGAGTGGTAGCCGATCGGTTGCGGAGCCTTGCCCATCTCGTCGAGGGCTCGACGGTGCAGGTCCGCGAAGGGCGCGAACCGGTCGACCGGGCCACCGATGATCGCGAGCATGAGCGGGAGGCCGTAATGGGCTGCCCGCAGCACGGACTGTGGGCTTCCACCCACCGCTACCCAGGTCTTCAGGGGACCGTTGGCCAGCGTCGGGTAGAGCTCGACGTCGTCGAGGCTCTGGGTGAGCTGGCCCTCCCAGCTCTGGCGTCCGCCGTGGCGCAGCTGCGCGAACATGGCCATCTTCTCCTCGAAGAGGTCCTCGTAGTCGCCCAGGTTGTAACCGAAGAGCGGGAACGACTCGGTGAAGGACCCGCGGCCGACGACCACCTCGGCCCGGCCGGCGGAGATCGCGTCGAGGGTGGAGAAGCGCTCGAACACGCGCACGGGGTCGTCGGAGGAGAGAACGGTCACGGCAGACGCCAGCTTGATCCGCCCGGTCCGGGCGGCGATGGCAGCCAGCAGCATGTCGGGGGCGGAGACGGCAAAGTCGTCGCGGTGGTGCTCGCCGATGCCGATGGCGTCCAGCCCGACCTCGTCGGCCAGCACGCCCTCGTCGACGACGTTGCGCACCACCTGGTCGTGGGGGAGGAGGTTGCCGTCGGGCCCCTCCGTCACGTCGCCGAAGGTGTCAATGCCGAATTCAAAGCTCATGGCGAACAGTTTAGCATTCAACTAAACGGGGGGCGGATCACCAGAGGAGGGCCAGCAGATAGGCCATGACGATCTTGATCACCGTGCTGACGGCGAAGAGCGACGTGTAGGAGGCCTCGATCCGCTCGTCGTCGCTCTTGGACTGGGCGAAGGCGAGGATCGCCGGCTGACCGATGACGCCGCTCATGATCCCGACCGTCCGCTGCGCGGAGAGCTGCAGTGCGCGCCCGGCGAACCACGTGAACGCGCACGCAGCCAGCGTCACGGCGCCGCCGAGAAGGCCCGCCTTGAGGCCGGTCCCGGTCAGCGCGGTGGAGGCGAAGGCCGGACCGGAGGCGAGTCCGACGCAAGCGAGGAACAGGAACAGACCGAGCTGGCGGAGCGTGAGGTTCGCGGAGTTGGGGAGGGTCCAGACGAGCGGTCCGGTCCGCACGAGCCTGCCCAGCGCCAGCCCGACGATGAGCGGCCCGGCCGCCGCACCCAGCTGCAGCGTGTTGCCGCCGAGCGGGATCGGGACGATGCCCAGCAGCAGCCCGAGGGCCAGGCCGATCGCGAGCGTCAACGCGTCGATCTCGGACACCCGGCGCTGCGAGTCGCCGAAGATCGAGAACCCGGCATCCAGGCGTCCCTTGGGGAACACGGCCAGCACGCGGTCGCCCAGCTCGAGGACGAGATCGTCGCGGGCGAGAAGCTCGGTGTCGCCGCGGTAGACACGGGTGGCGCGGCCGCCGTGACGGCGGGGGAGGTCGAGGTCGGCGACGGTGCGCCCAGCCACGTCGTGGTTGGAGACGGTGAAGCGTCGGTGGTCGACGTCGGTGCGGTCATCGGTGAGGGCTTCGGCCAACTCGACGCCGAGATGCTCAGCCGCGGTGGCGCTGGCGTCCTTGTCGCCGATGACGAGGACATGGTCGCCGGGCCTCAGCGTCTCGTCGTCGCCGATGACGCGACCCCTGCCGTCGCGGACGAGGTAGCTCATCGTGATGGTCTGCTCGCGCCACCCCGGCACCGACGTCAGGGGAGACTCGACCTTGACGTCGACGCTGCGGGCGACCAGCGCCCCGGCGGAGCGTGGGGCGGTGTCGCGGCGGCCCGGCCACGTTCGGTTGACGAGGGCGGAGATGATGATGATGCTGAGCGTGACTCCCACGGGGTAACCGAGCGAGTAGCCGACGGCGGGCTCGCCCGACCCGCCCGAGGCGTCCGTCGCTGCGGCGAGGGCCGGGGTGGCGGTGAGCGACCCGGAGAACGTGCCGGCTGTCATGGGGGCGCTGAGGCCGAGGAGCATCCCGCCTCCGACGGCGACGCCAGCCGTGGCCGCGAGGATCGCGAGTCCGGCGAGCAACGTCGGTAGCTGCCGTCGAAAGGTCGCCACGAGTTGGTAACCGCCGGCGAGCCCGACGGTGTAGACGAACAGGGCCAAACCGATCGTCTGGAGGAGCGAGAGGTTCTCGCCAAGCCGTGGATCGAGGGCCCCGACGGCGAGTCCTACGAAGAGGCCGCCGGCCGGCCCGAAGCGGATCGGGCCGAACGGGATGGATCCGACCAGCGTGCCCAGCCCGACGACCAGGAAGACCGTCAGGAGTGGGTTGTCGGCGAGCAGGTCCAGCACGCCGCCAGCCTAGACCCGCCGCCCACCCGTCGCCCGCACCGGCATGAAGGCTGGGTGGCTGCCGCGGGGGTTGTGCGGTGACCCCCACGTCTCCTTGAGTGGCTGCCGCGGGGGTTGTGCGGCGCCCCCCACGTCTCCTTGAGTGGCTGCCGCGGGGGTTGTGCGGCGCCCCCCACGTCTCCTTGAGTGGCTGCCGCGGGGGTTGTGCGGCGCCCCCCCACGTCTCCCTGGGTAGCTGCCGCGGGGATTGTAGGGGCCCCCCACGTCTCCCTGAGTAGCTACCGCGAGGAACGAGCGGTCGCGTATCGAAGGGCCCGTAACGTCATCGCTGACCCTGGTCAGTCAGGCCGAAACGCCAACGCGCAGAGGAGAACGCCAACAGCAACCCGGACTCGCCCCCGAAACCCAGCTTCGCCCCCGATATCTCGCCAGCGTCGACGGTTATCGTCGGCGAGTTCCGATCTGCGTTGGCGTTGGGGTGTCTGTATTGGCGTTTCGGTCTCCCCGTTGGCGTTTCCAACGCTCCGTTGGCGTTCTCTTCGCTCCGTTAGCGTCGCCGTCGGTCTGCGATCGTCGCAGATTCCTTCCCGACGGCGCGGCTTGCTAGCCTGGATGCTGGCGACCCGCCCCGGACGACGGATCAGTACCCGGTGAAGACAAGACTGGCCAGCGCTGAACAAGGAGTCTTCATGGATTGGGTCATTCTGATCGCGTCGGGGGTGCTGGAAGCGGTGTGGGCCACAGCGCTGGGCCGCTCGAACGGGCTCCGACGCCCGCTCCCGACGGCGGTGTTCGTCGTCGCGTCGATCCTCAGCCTCGGCGGCCTCGGGATCGCGCTGCAGACACTGCCGACCGGTACCGCCTACGCCGTCTGGACAGCCACCGGTGCGTCGCTGACGGTGGTGTGGGCCATGCTCACCCGCGTGGAGCCTGCCAGCGTGAAGAAGGTACTGCTGCTCACCGGAATCATCGCGTGCGTCATCGGGCTGAAGGTGATCGCATGACCAGCCGGTTCGCCTGGCCGCTGCTCCTGGTCAGCGCTGTGCTCGAGGCCGTCTGGGCCAACGCTCTCTCGGCGTCCGACGGCTTCGCCAACGTCGTCCCGACGGTCGTCTTCCTCGTCGCAACGGTGCTGTCCGTGGTGGGTCTCGGACTCGCCATGAAGCACATCCCCACCGGCACCGCGTACGCGGTCTGGACCAGCGTCGGGACCGTGCTGACGGTCGCCTACTCCGTGGCCATCGGGGCGGAAGAGATCAGCTGGCTGAAGGCGCTGTTCCTGGCCGGGATCGTCGCCTGTGTCGTCGGGCTCAAGCGGCTCGACGCCAGTACGCCGGCAGGTGCAGACGTCACGGGACGACGACGACAGGGGTGAGCGGTCACCTCGCGAGCCCCTCGATACGCGTCCGCTCGTTCCTCGCGGGCGCTACTCGGGGAGACGTGGGGTTGCGGCTCGTTCCTCGCGGGCGCTACTCGGGGAGACGTGGGGTCGCGGCTCGTTCCTCGCGGGCGCTACTCGGGGAGACGTGGGGTCGCGGCTGGTTCCTCGCGGGCGCTACTCGGGGAGACGTGGGGTCGCGGCTCGTTCCTCGCGGGCGCTACTCGGGGAGACGTGGGGGTCGCCGCTCGTTCCTCGCGGGCGCTACTCGGGGAGACGTGGGGTCGCCGCTCGTTCCTCGCGGGCGCTACTCGGGGAGACGTGGGGTCGCGGCTGGTTCCTCGCGGGCGCTACTCGGGGAGACGTGGGGTCGCGGCTGGTTCCTCGCGGGCGTTACTCGGGGAGACGTGGGGTCGCGGCTGGTTCATCGCGGGCGCTACTCGGGGAGACGTGGGGGTCGCCGCTCGTTCCTGGCGGGCGCTACTCGGGGAGACGTGGGGGTCGCCGCTCGTTCCTGGCGGTCGCTACCCCGCAGGCGTGAACAGCTGGGTGATCAACGGCGCGGCGGTCGTGCCGCCGGAGTCACCGACCTCGACGAACGACGCCACGGCGTAGTTGTCGTTGTAGGCGATCATCCACGCGCTCGTCTGGAGCGCGTTGGACGGTCCCCACTGGGCGGTGCCCGTCTTGGCCCCCGTCATCAGTCCTTTGAGCGACGACGCGGTGCCCGAGTCGACCGTCGCCTTCATGAGCGTCTGCAGTTGCGCGGCCTCGTTGGGCGTCAGTGGGGCCGCCGTCGAGGTGGCCTGTACCCCCTCGACCAGCCATGGGATGACCGTCTTGCCCGAGGCGATGGAGGCGGCGACCGCAGCCATCCCCAGCGGCGACATCGTCACCTGACCCTGGCCGATCATCGACGCCGCCCGGTCGATGTTGTTGCCCGGCTCGACGGTGCCGAAGTTCGATGTGAACCCGGCGTCGTAGTCGATGCCCACTCCGAGCGACCCGGCAGCGGCCTGGAGCTGCTCCCCCGTCACACTGCTGGCCGCGCCCGCAAACGCCGTGTTGCACGACTGCGCGAACGCCGTCGTCAGCGGGATCGAACCCAGAGCGCTCGACGGGTAGCCGGGATAGTTGCCGAAGGTGTAGCTGCTGACCTGCAGGCTCGACGGGCACTGGACCGTCGACACGGGAGTGAGGCCGGAGCGAAGCATCGCCAGCGCAGAGACCGTCTTGAAGGTGGAGCCCGGCGCGTACTTGCCGAACGTGACGTAGGGGTAGGTGCCGGCCGACGGCGACTGCGCGGCCACCAGCAGCCCGCCCGTCTTCACGTCGATCACCACGAGCGCCGCCATGCCCTCCTGAGTGCTGAGCACCTCCTCGGCCCGCGTCTGGAGGTCGCGATCCAGCGAAGTGTTCAGCCCGGTGCTGACGCTCTCGTCCTGCTGGAACACGGGTGTTGGCTCGATGGTCGGCTGGGGGCTGGCGGAAGCGTCGCCTCCGGCGTCGGCTCTCGCCACGATGTCGATCCGCACCAGCGGGACGCCGCGCAACTGGTCGTCGTACCGGGCCTGGAGGCCGCTCAGACCCACCCGGTCGAGGACGGTGAGCGCGCCGCCGGACTGCTCGATCATCTCGGCCGTCGGCTCGCCGACCGTACCGATGAGGTGCGGTGCGAAGCCCGACGCCGGACCGACGACGCCGGTCACCTCGCGCACCAGCAGACCCGGCACGTTGGTGACCTCCGGCGGGATCTCCTCCTGGCGGAGCGTCGCTGCCACCACGTACGCCCGCGGCCCACCGCCGGTCACCCTTGCCGTGAAGGCAGGTGCGTCCACGCCGAGCGCCGTGGCGAGGTCGGTCGCAGCCTGCGCCCACTCGGCCTGCTGCACCTGCGTCTTGTCGATGCCCACCTGGTACAGCGACCGCTCCTCGACGATGGCGATGCCTTCGTTGTCGTTGATCGGTGCCCGCCTGGCCTCGGACAGGGTGTGCCGGAGCCTGGTCTGCGACGTGAGGTCGGGATGGATGATCGTCGGCTGCCAATCGACGCGCCACTGACCGCTGGACAGACGGAAGCGGGCGGGCGCCTCGAAGGTCCAGCCCTGTTCGCCGAGGTTGTAGGTGTGGGTCAGCTGCGCCTCGGCGATCCAGCCGTCGGTGTCGGCATACGCGATGCGGCCCAGCTCCACGGCGGGGTAGATCTCGTCCATGCCCGCGAAGATCGTCTCGAACTCCTGCTGTGCGGCGGTGGCGGAGCGGACCATCGGGAGCCCTGAGACGTCGCGCGAGTTGAGCGCGGTCACCAGGGCCGCCGCTGCATCCTCAGCCGACGGCACTTCCGCCGGCCGCTCGGTCGCGGTGGTGGGCGACGGCGTCGGGTCGTTGGCGCTGGGGGCGCAGCCGAAGCCGAGGGTCGCCAGCGCCAGCAGCGCTGCGAGTAGCCGTCGTCGCATGTGACCTCCCTGTCGAACCCTGCCCAGAGTACCGGCGGCCGCGGACAATCCCAGGAGGCCCTACCCGGCCGTTCGCGCGCAGGCGCTTGTCGGAAGAATGTCGATCATTTCGGGTGTTCGACGACGGCGGGTATCCTGAGGCGAGTCATCGACGTTGGCCCTGAAGGGTACCGGTGGCAAAGTCAGCCCCCGTTTTACTGGCCAGGAGTTTGCCAATGACCAACGTCCCCCTGTGGATATGGGGGATCACCATCGTCGTGATCCTCGGACTGCTCGCCTTCGACTTCATCTTCCACGTGCGCAAGGCCCACGTCCCGACGCTGAGGGAGGCCGCCATCTGGTCGGCCATCTACGTCGGTTTGGCGATCGTCTTCGGCATCCTGGTGTGGGCGTTCGGCGGCGCGCAGATGGGCGCGGAGTATTTCGGCGGTTACATCACCGAGAAGGCGCTGAGCGTGGACAACCTCTTCGTCTTCCTCATCATCATCTCGAGCTTCGCCGTGCCGCGCGAGGACCAGCAGAAGGTCCTGCTGTTCGGCATCGTCTTCGCGCTCATCGCCCGGACGGCCTTCATCTTCGCCGGCAAGGCGATCATCGACAACTTCTCCTGGGCGTTCTATCTGTTCGGCCTCATCCTCATCGTGACCGCAGGCAAGCTGCTGGCGCCGGAGAAGGAAGGCGACGACGAAGCGAACAACTTCATCATCCGGCTTGCGAAGAAGTACCTGCACACCACCGACCACTACGACGGCGACAAGCTCTTCACCTACGAGAACGGCAAGCGCGTGCTCACGCCGATGCTGCTCGTCATGGTGGCGATCGGCGGCACCGACATCCTCTTCGCGCTGGACTCGATCCCCGCGATCTACGGCCTGACCACCAACGTCTACATCGTCTTCACCGCCACCGCGTTCTCCCTGATGGGGCTCCGCCAGCTGTACTTCCTCATCGACGGACTGCTGGACCGGCTCGTCTACCTCAACTACGGGCTGGCGTTCATCCTCGGCTTCATCGGCGTCAAGCTGGTGCTGCACGCCCTGCACGAGAACCAGCTCCCGTTCATCAACGGCGGCGAGCCGGTGCCCGTGTTCGAGATCGAGATCTCCCACTCGCTCATCGTCATCCTCGTATCGCTCCTCGTCACGGTCGTCGCGTCGCTGGCTAGCCCCATGGGCAAGGTGAAGACGGCCGTCCGTAACGTCGAGCGGCACGCGATCAGCTACCTGCACACCGAGTACCACGGGACGGAGAGCGATCACGAGTCGACCTACCAGGACATGCTGAAGGCCGCCGAGCGGCTCAAGGGTCTCGACCCCGAGCGGGTCGAACAGATGATGGACGAGACCGGCACGTACGAGGTGGTGCAGAAGGCGCACGCGTTGCGCGCCAGCCTGCGCCACGGGTAACGCGACGGCATGGGAGTTCTCGGGGCGCTCGCGCGTCTGTGGAGGCACGCGGCGTTTCGTCGACTCATGACGCTGCGCCTGCTCAGCCAGGCCGCTGACGGCACTCTGCAGGTGGGCATGGCGTCGTACATCCTGTTCTCCCCGCAGAGCCAGCCGAACGCGTGGGCGATCGCCGGCGTGCTTGCGCTGACGTTGATGCCCTTCACGGTCATCGGGCCGTTCGTGTCCCCGCTGCTCGACCGCTGGTCGCGCCGCGACGTCGCCCTCTACAGCGACCTCGCCAGGACAGTGCTGAGCCTCATCATCGGAGCGGTCATCTTCAGCGGCGCGACGACGGGTGCCTGGGCGGTGGTCCTCTTCGGGGCGCTGCTGGTCGCCATGAGCATCAACCGCTTCATGCTCGCCGGCCTGTCCGCCGGGCTGCAGCACACGGTGGAGGAGGACGAGTTCCTCACTGCCAGCTCCATCGTTCCGACGGTGGGTCCGCTGGGCGTCGTGTTCGGGGCGGCACTGGCGTTCGCCGCCCGGTTCGGGCTAGGCGGGTTCATGCCCAGCCACCAGGCCGACGCCGTCGTCTTCGGGATAGCTGCCCTCGGGTTCCTGGGCTCGGTCCTCGTGTGCAAGGGGTTCTCGCGGCGGGCGCTCGGACCGACGGTGCCGGCGGAACGCACCTCGTGGGTGACGGTGGCCGTCGGACTGGTCGAGGCCGCCCGTCACGTGCGGCAGCAGACCCCCGCCGCCCTTGCGCTGATCCTGATGGGCGCCACGCGCCTGCTCTTCGGCCTGCTAAGCGTCGCGGTCATCCTTGCCGCGCGCAACCTCTGGCACTCGGTCGATCAGCCGGATGCCGCGCTGGCCGATCTCGCCATCTGGGGCGGACTGACGGGCGTCGGTTTCGTCCTCTCGGCCCCGTTCGTTCCGCTGCTCGTGCGCGCCATGGGGCTTCGTCGCACCGCTCTGCTGCTGCTCATCGGCGCGGCCGTGGTGTCGGCGCTGACCGCCCTCAGCACGGACAAGTGGGTCCTCTTCGTCGCGAGCTTCTTCCTCGGCCTTGCCGTCCAGTCCTTCAAGATCTGCGTCGACACGATCGTGCAGTCGCACGTCGATGAGCGGTACAAGGGCCGCGCGTTCACGTTCTACGACATGATCTTCAACAGCGCCTTCGTGCTGGCCGGCGTCGTCGCCGCCCTGACCCTGCCGCCCACCGGTCTGTCCGCTCCGGCCTTCCTCCTCATCGCGCTGGGCTACGCCCTGTGTGCCGTGGTCCTCTGGGTGGTCGCCGCCCGCCTCGGCAACACCACCCTCGAGCGCGGCACCGAGGACCTCACCCAGGGTTCGCTACGTTCGTCCTGAAGAAATGACCTGCCATGGCCTATACAGCCGCGGCGGCACGTTTTCTCAGGGTGAATGAGTATGAGGAATCACGGGCCCCTCGATACGCGGCCGCTACGCAGGGCGACGGTCAGCCGTTGAGGGCAAGTGCCAGGCGGAAGCCGCGCAGCGTGTAGCCGGCGATGAGGTCGTCCCAGCCCAGCTCCGGCTCGCTCACGATCCTGGGGTTCAGCGCCAGCAGGCGGGTGAGCAGCGCGTCGGCTTCCAGAAGGGCCAGCGGCTGACCGGGGCACCGGTGGGCTCCGTCGCCGAACGTGAGCGCGGCGGCATCCACCCCGCGCGGAAGGTTGCGGGCAGGGCAGAGCGACAGAGCGTCGGAGCCCACAGCCTCCGGGTCGACGTTGGCGTCACGGACGCACACGTCCACGAGGTCGCCCGGCTCGAGGTTCATGGAGTCCGAGCCGTCCTCGATCGAGAAGGACTCCTGCACCCGCCGGTAGAGGTGCCCGACGACCGGTTCCAGGCGGATGATCTCGTTCAGCACCGCGATGCGGTCGCGCTCCTCGCCCGCCTCGTAGCGGGACCGCAGGTCCTCGTCGGTCAGCAAGTGCCAGGCGGCCATGCAGATGAACTCACGCGTGGTCACCATGCCGGCGGTGCCGTAGGTCACGCACTCGATGAGGATGTCGGCGTTGGTGTAGCCCTCGGCGATGAGGTGGCTGATGACGTCGCCGCGCGGCTCCTTGCGCCGGGCCCGGACCGCCGGGCGGACGTCGCGGACGTAGAACCTCGCCACCGGCACGAGGCCGTTGACGGCGGCAGCCGCCCACTGCTTGCCGGTCCGCCCGAGATCCGGCTTGGTGATATCGAAGGGTGGCTGGTTGAAGAACGTCGTCAGCCGACCGGCCATCTTCTCGACCGGCGACTCCGTCAGCCCCACGACCTTGGCGGTCACCTCGACCGAGTACAGCAGGGCCAGGTCGTCGAGCAGCAGTTCCCCCTCGACGCCGGCCAGCAGCCGGTCGGCCGAGTCCGCCATGAGTCCGGGGTAGCGCTCGGCGACCACCTTCGGCGCGAAGAAGCGGCCGACCTTCGTCCGCTGCTCGTCGTGCAGTGGGCCGTCGGAGATCAGGATCGGGTGGTGCTTGAGGAAACCCTTCGGGATCTTCTCCGCCGTGAAACCGGCCTGCGTCGTGCGGTGACGCTCGCGCAGCAACTGGCGGCCCGCCGCCAGAGAGCGGATGCGCACGACCGACCCCGTCCGCTCCAGCCGTGGTCCCTGAGGATCGTCTCGTCTGATGGCCTTGCGTTGCTGCACGGAAGCTCCTGATCTGTTGGGGCCAGTGTACGAAGCCGGGCGTACGCGTGCGCCCCGTGAGTCAGGCGCGGCCCGTGGTGAGACTCAGGTGCAGGACGGCCGCCGCCTCGGACACGGGGTCGGGCAGCTGATGGACCCCCTCGACGAGGTCACGGTGCGAGCCGCCGGCCCACACCGACACCGGCGGAGTGAGTGCCCCGAGCTGGTCCGCGACCTCCTGCGCCTTCGGACCTGCCCGACGGGCGCTCACCCCGATGACGGCGGCGCGGGCGTGGCTCTCGACCGCCGCGCTGACCCAGTCGGTCGCGGGCACGTCGGCCCCGAGGTAGATCACATTGACACCCCGGCGCCGGAGGCAGGCGGCGAACGCGTAGAGGGCGAGCTCGTGCCGCTCGCGCGGCGGCAGCCCCACCAGCACCGCCGCGCCGCTGGCGGGTGGGGCGGCGTCGAAGACGGCACCGATAGCGCGCATCAGGCCCGCGCTGGCGAAGTGCTCCTGGGCCACCGTCAGCCTGCCGTCGGCCCACGCGTCGCCGAGCGCGGTGATCTGGGGCTGGAGCCAGCCGGTGGCAACCTCGTCGAAGTCCGCCCGCGCGAAGGCGCGGCCGATGACGTTATCGAGGGTGAGTGGGTCGAGGGTCGCGGCCGCGGCGACGAGGTCGTCGCCGGTATGCCCGCCCGCTTCCGGCCGAGGCCAGGACGCGGCCGCGTCGAGGATCGCCTGCGCGGCTCGCGAGGCCGGCACGCCGCCGTTGACCTGCGCAGCCATTTCGCGGAGACGGTCGAGCTGGCCGTCGTCGTAGAGGCGGAAACCGGAGGCCGATCGATGCGGGAAGACGATGCGGTAGCGGCGCTCCCACATGCGAAGAGTCGCCTCGGGTATGCCGGTGAGCTGGGACGCCTGTTTGACGGTGTAGATGTCGTCAGCCTCCCTCCGGCCACGCTGGCCATCTTCGACAAACCTTAGACAAACTCTTGCAGCATGGCAATAGCCCGGATAGGCTCTGGCCATCAGCCAAGCATGGGACACTCCAACATGACCACCACCGTGACCGCCGACGAAGTGATTCTCCTCAGTGACGACGGACAGCCCATCGGGCGCGCCGATCGCACCCAGGTGCACACCGCCGACACTCCGCTCCACCTCGCGTTCTCGACGTACCTGTTCAACGAACGAGGCGAGGTGCTGCTCACCCGGCGGGCGCTGAGCAAGAAGACCTGGGGCGGGGTGTGGACCAATTCCTGCTGCGGTCACCCCAAGCCGGAGGAGAGCTTCGACGACGCCGCCCACCGGCGGGTCGAGGAGGAGCTCGGGCTCACGATCGGGCCTCTCACGCCGCTGGTGCCCAACTTCCGCTACCGCGCCGTCGACGCCTCGGGCATCGTCGAGAACGAGATCTGTCCGGTGTTCGGTGCCGTCGTCGAAGGCGACCCGACCCCGCGGCCGGACCCCGACGAGGTGGCCGAGTGGGCGTGGGTGCCCTGGGAGAGCTTCGTCGCCGCGATCAGCGCCACCCCCGCCGTCTACAGCCCGTGGGCCGTGCGCCAGGTGCCGCTCATCGGCCGCGCCCACCCGTCGGCCTCGATGGGGGTCTCCGCCTCTGTCGACGTCGAGCGGGCGCTGACCGACGTCGAGGCGCTGCTCAAGAACGAGATGGCCGGCCTCGCCGACGAGTGGACCCGGTATGCCGGCAACGTCGGGCTGGACGTGCTCGCGGCCGACCTCCCGAAGTGGGCCGCCGACCTGCTCATCGGTCGGGGCAAGCGCTTCCGGGTGACCATGGCGTACTGGGCGTTCATCGCTGCCGGCGGACGCACCGGCAGCCCGGGCTACCGCAACCTTGTGCGCGCCGCCGCCGCCCTTGAGCTCCTGCACCTCTTCGCGCTCATCCACGACGACGTCATGGACGAGTCGTCGTCGCGGCGCGGGCGCCCCGCGGCACATGTCGAGGCGGCCGCCCGGCACCGTGCCACCGGCGCGTACGGCAACGGAGAGCTGTTCGGCCGCAACGTCGCGATCCTGCTCGGAGACCTCGCCCACGTGCTGGCGGACCGGCTGATCGACGGCCTCCCCGAGGAGATGCGCGAAGTCTGGTATGCGCTGTCGGTGGAACTCATCGCCGGACAGCGCGCGGACCTCACCGGGGCCGCCGCCGGGCGCCGCGACCTCGCCCACGCCAAGCACGTCGCGCAGGTGAAGTCGGGCCGCTACACGGTGGCCAGGCCCATGCAGCTCGGCGCGGCGGCCGCGATGGCACCCGCCGGGGTCGTCGACACACTGATGGCGTTCGGGGACCACATCGGACGCGCGTTCGCCCTGCGCGACGACGTGCTGGGTGTCTGGGGGGACCCAGCAGTCACCGGGAAACCGGCCGGGGACGACCTCTACGAGGCCAAGGCGACCGTGCTGCTCTCGCTCGCGGGGCAGCGCCTCCAGGGCGACGCCGCGGCGCTGCTCCAGCGGGTCGGCACGCCGGGTTTCTCCCGGGCCGACGTCGCCAGCCTGGCGGCGGCCATGCGCCGGGCCGGCGTCCACGAGGACGTCGAACGGATGATCACCGAGGCGGTCGACGCGGCGCTCGTGGAACTGCACACCCGACCGCTGGTCGGCGAGGGTGTTGAGGGGCTGCGAACCGCGGCCCGCGCTGTCGCTTGGAGGGACGCATGAGCAAGCACGTCGTCGTGGTCGGGGCGGGCCTGTCCGGCCTGGCGGCCGCCATGCATCTGGCGGGGGCCGGTCACCGGGTGACGGTCATCGAGCGCGAGGCCATCCCCGGTGGGCGCAGCGGAGTCCTGGAACGCGACGGGTTCCGGTTCGATACCGGCCCGGTCGTCTTCACCATGGTCTCGCTGCTCGAGGAGGCCTTCGAAGCCGTCGGGGCCACCTGGCGCGACTACGTCGACATGAAACTCCTGGACCCCGCCTACCACACGTTCTTCGCCGATGGCTCCAGGCTGCTGGTGCGCCCCGGTCACAGGAAGATGCGCAAGGAGATCGCCGCGATGTGCGGCGAGCGCGACGCCGTGGCGTTCGACAAGTTCGTGGCCTGGCTGACGAAACTCAACGACGTCGAGCTGCCCCACTTCATCGACGCCAACTTCAATTCCCCCCTCAGCCTGTTCCGGTCGCCGGTGGCTGCGCTCAAGCTCGTGGCGCTCGGCGGCTTCGGCCGCCTCGGGCGCGCGGTGGGGAGGCGTTTCGAGGATGAGCGGCTGCACCGGGTGTTCAGCTTCCAGGCCATGTACGCGGGCCTCGCCCCCGCGAAGGCCCTGGCGCTCTACGCGGTCATCACCTACATGGACTCGATCGAGGGCGTCTGGTTCCCCGACGGCGGGATGGGCGCGGTGCCGAAGGCCATGGCGTGGGCGGCCGCCGAGGCCGGCGTCGACTTCCGCTGGTCGACCTCGGTGGAGCGGGTCGTTCGCGGTGCCGACGGCGCGGCCACGGGCGTGCGGCTCACCGATGGCGAGATCGTCACCGCCGACGCGGTGGTCGTGACGGCCGACCTGCCGGTGGCCTACGAGAAGATGCTGCCCGAACTCACCCCGCCGCGGGTGGCGCGCAAGGGCCAGTACTCGCCCAGCGCCGTCGTCTGGCACCTCGGGGTGCGCGGCGAGATCCCCGAGGACAAGGGCCACCACAACATCCACTTCGGAGAGGCGTGGGACGACGCGTTCAAGGACCTCCTCGACCGTGGAGTCCCGATGGCCGACCCCTCGCGGTACGTGGCCATCCCGTCGATCACCGATCCGACGGCGGCGCCGGAGGGCTGCCACACGCTGTACGTGCTGGAGCCGGTCCCGAACCTGCAGGTGGGCAAGATCGACTGGGCCATCGAGGGGCCCCGCCTGCGGGAGCGCATGCTGGCCTTCCTCGAGGCCAACGGCTACCCGACTGACATCGTCACGGAGGAACTGGTCACCCCCGAGGACTGGCTTGCCCAGGGCATGGCCGCGGGCACCCCGTTCGCGCTGTCCCACAAGTTCTCGCAGACCGGCCCGTTCCGTCCAAAGAACATCGACAAGCGGGTGCCGGGGCTCGTCTTCGCCGGTTCCGGCACGACGCCCGGCGTCGGCATCCCGATGGTGCTGATCTCGGGGAAGCTCGCCGCGGAGAGGGTGGCTGAACTGTGACGGCGCTCGACGCCGGCTACCAGCGCGCGGCCGAGCTGACGAAGCTTCACGGCACCACGTACTACTGGGGGGCCAGGCTGTTGCCCGAGAGTCAGAGGCGCGATGTCTTCGCCGTCTACGCTCTCTGCAGGCTGGCCGACGACATCGTCGACGAGCCCGAGACGGTCGCCCCGGCGGATACCGCCGTGCCGCCCAACGGAACGCCGGAGGAGCGGCTGGCGGCGTTCCGCGCCACGTTCTTCGATGCTCTGGCGAACCCGACGGGTGACCATCCGCCGGTGATGGCGGCGATCGTCGACTCGATCAGCCGTCGTGGCACCGACCCGGAGTGCTTCGACCGCTTCTTCGACGCGATGGCTGCCGATCTGACGAAGACCAGCTGGGCCACCTGGGAGGAACTGCGCGACGGCTATATGGAGGGCTCGGCCGCAGTCATCGGCGAGATGATGCTGCCGGTCCTCGAACCGTTCACCGACAAGGCCATGGGGCCGGCCCGTGCGTTGGGCAACGCCTTCCAGCTGACGAACTTTTTGCGCGACGTCGAGGAGGACCTCGACCGGGGGCGGGTCTACCTGCCACAGGAGGATCTCGCCCGGCACGGCGCCGACCCGTCGCTCCGACGGGTGACGCCTGAGTGGCGCTCGATGATGGCGGAGCAGGTCGCGCGGAACCGCGAGCTCTACGCGGAGGGCGAGCGCGGTCTGGCGATGCTTCCCAGACGCTCACGCCTCTGTGTCGGCACGGCGCTTGTGCTCTACAGCCGGATCCTCGACCGTATTGAGGCTGCTGACTACGACGTCTTCTCCGGCCGCATCCGGGTGCCGGACCGGGAGAAGGTCGCGCTCACCGCCCGGGCCCTCACCCTCGGCGTCCCCAAGCTCAGCTTCACCTGAGCAGTTGTCTGTGATCCCTGAGCTTGTCGGTTCTTGATCCCCTAGCTTGTCGGTTCTTGATCCCTGAGCTTGTCGAAGGGTTACGGCCGTGAGTGTGGTCGCCGCCCTTGTGGTTGGGGGCGGCGGTAGGCCGCGAGGTCGTGACCCTTCGACGGACGCTCGCTCGTTCCTCGCGAGCTGCTCAGGGATCAATCCAGGTCCCTGAGCTTGTCGAAGGGTTACGGCCTGGACCGTGGTCGCCGCCCTCGTGGTCGGGGGCGGTGGTAAACAATGAGGTCGTGACCCTTCGACGGACGCTCGCTCGTTCCTCGCGAGCTGCTCAGGGATCCTGGTCAGCGGCGACCGGCGAGGAGGCCGCGCATCGGGACTGTCCAGAGATCGTGACCCTGGCCGTTCCAGCGGGCGAGCAACTCGTTGGCGGCGATGAAACCCGTCGTGGCGGCCCGCTCCATGAGCGCCACGGGGTAGTCGCAGCGCACCCAGTCGCCGGCCAGCTTGACCGACGGTGACGGGGTGCTGATGGTCGGCCGCTGGTCCCAGCCGGTCGGGCGGATGAGCGTGCAGTCGTCCTCGACGAGGACCTCCCGGTGCACGACGCCCGCGTCGCGGGTCTCCGGGAACACCCGGTACAGCTCGTCCTCCAACTGCGCCACGACGGCGTCGGCCGCCTCGCTCGAGGACGCGGTGTCGTCGGGCGCCGCGTAGGCGTGAAGTTCGACGACCGATCCGCCGTTCTCCTTCGACCAGCGGGCAGCGCCGGCCTCGAAGCGCTCCAGCACGCTCACGTTGTCCAGCGGCCCGTACCCGGAGGTGCCCAGGAAGGCCGGGCGGTCGGCGTTGACGAGCCGGTCGAGCCAGAGCCGAACCACGACGAACGGCGGGGCGTTGACCGTGTCCGCCACCTGCCGACGCCACTGCTCGGGCAGGTCCGTGTCGGCGAGGAGCGCGCGCGCCCGCCGCGGATCGGCGGCGATGACCACGCCGTCGTAGTGCAGCCTGACGCCATCGACGACCACCGCGGCACCGTCGTCGCCCGGCTCGACGCTGTCGACCGTCGTCCCGGTCCGGATCTCAACGCCCAGGCCGCGGAGGTAGTCCGCCAGAGGGGCCCAGAGCACCGCGTCGTAGTCGTCGTTCGGCACGTCGAACAGCAGACCCTCGGCCGAGCCGATGAAGTAGGTGTGGAACATGGCGATGAGCTCGCCGGCGGCGAACTCCGACGGGTCGGCGAAGAACGAGCGCGCGAACACTTCGAGGGCCAGATCGCGCGCCGCGTCGGGGAACCGCAGGCGGTCGAGGAAAGCCGCGGCGGACTCGCCGTCGTACTTCGAGTAGGTCTCGGGGAAGCGCACGCGCATCAGCTCGAGCGCAGCCGGCACGTTCACCTTGACGAACGTCTTCGGCGTGAAGGCAGGGCTGCGCAGCACGAACTGCATGACCGACCACGGCGGATTGGGGTTCAGCCCCGTGAAGGAGTCCTTCATCCCGTCGGGCCGCTGCAGCGGGTAGTCCTCGATCGGGACGAGGACGCTGAGTTCGGGGTCGATCCGCTTCAGCAGGTTGCGGAGGTTGTAATACTGACGGAAGAACGCGTGGAACCCGCGGCTCATCGTGCGCTCGTCGTCGAGCGGCCAGGCCGCCACGCGCCCGCCGAGCCGGTCGCCGGTCTCGAAGAGCGTCACCTTCACGCCGCGCTCGGCCAGGCCCACGGCTGCGGCGATGCCGGCGATGCCGCCGCCGACCACCCCCGCAGTCGCCTGAACCCGTGGCGACCCCTTCGGGCCTTCGTGGCGGACGGCGCGCTTATCGCGCCCGGGCAGGGTGTGCTGCATCAGGTCTCCTTTGGCTTGCGGCAGACGAATGTGTGCAAGATTCCGCGCTGCCATCCCGACGCGGTGCGGTGAGCCACGTCGACGAAGCCGGCGCGCGTGAGCCGGTCGGCCACCGTCGCGACGTCGTCGAACTCGAGGACGCTGCGGTGCAGGTAGCGGTATAGATCGGGGTTGCGGTCGATGATCCAGCCCAGCGGGATGATGATCGCCGAGGCCACCGCCGACCACACTGCGGTGGCGCGGGCATTGCCCCGGACGGAGTACTCCTGGAACACCGCCCATCCCCCCGGCCTCAGGAGGGAGAAGATCTCGTCAACGGCGCGGTCGCGTTCCTGCTCGGGGACGTTGCGCAGCAGGTAGCAGGCCTGCACCCCGTCGTGCTCGCCGAAGGCGGAGACGTCGAGCCGGCCGGCGCTCGCCTGGGTGAACCGGACCTCTGGCGGCCAGGGCTTGCTGCGGGCCTCTGCGAGCATGCCGGCGGAAGCGTCGATCCCCGTGATGCGGGTGCCGGGAGGGGTGGCTTCGACCAGCGTCCGCGTCGAGGCACCGGAGCCGCAGGCAAGGTCGATGAGGCTCAGGCCTTCGCGGCCCTTCAGCCGTGCGCTCAGTTCGCGCGACGCACGCCCAAGCTCGTGGTGGTACCCCGGGTTGAGGCTCACCATGAGGTCGTAGCGGCCTGCCCCCCGGTCGAAGGCATCCGAGGTCGCGCTCACGGCCGGTCCACGCGCAGCCGGAGCGGAGTGTGAAGTGCGTCATCCATCGTGCTCAGCCTAGGGGTTGAACAAACTTTAGACAACGGGGAGCGGGCGTGTGTTCCCGGGGTGCGAGTCGGGGTTGCGCAGGGGTTTGTCCGGGGCCCGTGTGCGACGCCGTCGGCGTAGATTGGGGGCCATGCTGCGCAAGTTGTTCTGGTTGATCACCATCCTGGCCCTCATCGGCACGTTCACGGGGATCGCGGACCGTCGTCAGGCGGAACGGCGTCGTGAACTGTGGGCCGAGGCCACCGATCCTCGCTGACCCATTCCATCCGACGCCGGGGCCCCGACGCGCGTGCGTCGGGGCCCCCGTTTGTCAGTCACCGGATCCGTGCTGAGCTAAGAATCCGGGCCGGCTCAGCGGCTGTAACTTCCGAAGAGGACCTGGTTGTTGAACACCCAGGTGTTCTCCTGCGAGAAGGTGTAGCCGCCGCTCGGGTTCCGCGTGGCGTCGTAGACGGTGGTCCACCGGAACGTCCGGCAGGCGTTGCCGCCGGTCAGCGGGGTGTCGCACTCGGTGCGCCAGAGGGCGCCGTCGGTCCCGGTCCACTGGCCCGTGTGGCCGAGCGGGTTGCCCGCCCACTGCGCGCGGGTCATGTAGGGCAGGTAGGTGAGGTTGTTGAACGCCCAGCCCGTTTCGCGGACGTAGGAGTCGCCCACCCGCTTGACCGTCGTCGCCCAGATCTCGGTGCGGCACCGCTCGGTCTGCGAGTAGACCTCGCACGTCGTCGACCACTTGCGCCCGTTGTGGTCGTGCAGCCCTGCCTTGGTGTAGGGCACCACGCCGACGTACTTGGGCCGGGGAGCCGGTGGTGTCACGCCGAGCCAGCCGTCGGGGTCAGCCACGGCGTAGGCCGAGAGCTTGGGCGACCAGTCGCGGTTGAACAGCTGCGGGTTGTGGGTGGCTCGCCAGTTGAGGTAGTCGGTCAGGCCCCAGAAGGTCACCCGGTCCATGTGGTCGGAGTACTTCTTGAACACGGCGAAGTACTCGGCGTAGCGGTGCGCCTGGATGGCCTCCAGCTCGGTACGGCTCTCGATCTTGTCCTCCCAGTAGGTGAAGCCCTCCTTCGAGATGCGATCGGCCACGGATTCGTCGTTGAGGTCGGCGTAGTTGTCGCGGTTCGTGCCCTCGGGCTCCGCGTTCCACGCCTCCCACACCTGCAGGTCGAGCTCGCTCACGTTGACGACGAAACCGGCGTCGATGATGAGCTGGATCGAGCGCTCCACCGATGCGTCGTTCGAGCAGGCGCCGGGGCGCCACTCCGCGGCGTCGTCGTCGGACAGCGCGGGGAGCTCGGTCAGGTCGGAGCAGGCGAAGGCCGGGGTCTGGTTGATGTAGTTGTGCGACTGCATACCGATCGCCTCGATCAGCTGACGCGGGTCGTCCGGGTACTCGTCCGCGTAGCGTTCGTTGAGCTCGGTGGCCATGGCGAGGATCGCCTTGGCCTTGCCCTCGGACTGGAACACGTTGAAGTCGTTGTACTCAAGCCTCGTCTCGGGGCCGTACTGGCGGGCGAACACGAAGGCGTCGTAGATGAAGTCGCCAGGGCGATCGCCGGCCTCGGCGTCGGCGCCGTTGTTGTAGGCGGCGTACCAGTTGGACCATCCGCCGTTCGGGCCGCCGCGGAGGAAGTCCTCCCAGTTCTGCGTCTCGGGGTCGAACGTGCCGAGGCCGTCGACGAACGCCTCGTTGACGACGTCCCAGGAGGCGATGCGATCCTGGAAGTGGGTGAGGACGGCCTCGATGTAGCGCTCCATGTTGGCCTTCGCCAGGGCCCGGGTGCCCCCGGTGTCGCCGCTGTTCAGGCGGGCGGGTGACTGGCTGTGCCACACCAGGACGTGGCCGTGCACTTTCATCCCGCGGTCGAGTGTCTCGTCGACGAAGTAGTCGGCGGCGTCGAAGTTGAACGTGAACTCGCCGGTGTCGGGATCGATGTTGTTGTTGGGCAGCAACTGGTCGGGCTTCATGAGGTTCTCACCGGTCATGACGTTGTAGTGACGCTCCACCTGGGCCCAGTTCGGGGAATCCTCGGCGTACGTCTGCGCGCCGGAGTAGATGTTGCCGATGTCGAAGTGGTCGGCGTAGACGTCTTTGAGCGGCTGGACCTCGGCATCGGCGGCGATGTCGGGGGTGTGGTCCGCCTGGGCGGGGGTGGCGAGCTGGCCCACCAGGGCCAGTCCTGCGGCCAGTCCCGCCGCTATGAGGCGGGACGTGCGTCCTCGAGAGGGAATCTGCATGTCTTCCTTTCGGCTCGGCTCCCGGACGGGAGTCTCGAAGGGTCGACTCGCCACAGAGGGTGTCTTCCGTCGTCACTCTCCGCGCCCCGGCAGGGCCGGGAAGCCCGGTCGTCTTCGACCGAGCTGCTTGTCAACTAATGGTGTAGTCGTGAAACTAATTGGACATTACCGATGGAGGCGGCTCGGGTCAAGGGGTTTCGGGATATTTCGTTGTGGAGAGCAACTTTAGTTGGCTAGGGGCGGGGGCGGGCGGTCTGCCGGGGGAGCAAGTTGAGCAAATGAGATGGGTCGACGCCGCGACACGCCGGTGCAACGTCGTTACGATTCGTCCACCTGTATCATTTGCTCAACTCCCCCTCCCGGCCGCCTGAGTGGCCGGGGTCGGCCGTGGGGAGGGTGGGGGCTACCAGCCGCGGGCGATCCAGTCGGGGAGGGCGGGGCGCTCGGCGCCGATCGTGGTGGACGGGCCGTGGCCAGTGTGGACGACGGTGTCGTCGGGCAGGACGAAGAGTCGTCGCTGGATGGAGTCCAGGATCGTCTCGAAGCTCGCGTAGTCCCAGCGGGTGGCGCCCGGTCCTCCCTCGAAGAGCGTGTCGCCGGTGAGCACGGCACGCAGATCGGCGACGGCGAACGACGTCGACCCGGGGGTGTGACCCGGCGTGCGCCGGGCCTCCAGCTCCGTCCCGGCGACGGCGAAGCGCTCGCCGTCGGCGATCGGCTCGAAGGGGGCGTCGCCGTGCTCCGCCTCCCAGAGGAACGCGTCGGCCGGGTGGAGGTGCAACTGGCAGTCCACGCGCGCGGCGAAGTCGCGGGCGGCGCGGATGTGGTCCCAGTGGCCGTGGGTCAGCAGCGCTGCGACCACCCGCCGTCCGCCCACAGCGCGCTCGACGGCGGACGCATCGTGGGCGGGATCGACGATGATCACCTCGGTGTCGTCGCCCACCAGCCACACGTTGTTCTCGTGCACCGGGGGGCCCTGCGGGTCGTGGTTACCGGCGGTCGCCAGGTGCTCGATCCGTGCTGTCATCATGACTCCTTGGGGTGTGAAAACGCCTCGGCCAGCAGGCCGATCAGACGCGCCGGGCGCTCCGGATCGTCGCTGCCGCCCGGGTAGTAGTAGGTGGCCTCGCTGATGAACATGAAGTCGCGGACGTCGATGGTGTAGTCGACGCCGGCGCGCTCGGCGGCGAGCCGCGCCATCTCGATGTGGGCGGGCCAGAGGTCAGACCTGGCCTCCTGGAACCTGACGCCGAAGGCCGGATCGCGATGGGCGCGCAACTCCATCTCCATCAGCGTGGTGCGCACCTCAGGGCTGGGGGAGCGCGACGCCAGCAGGTAGCGCACCATCTCACCGCGCTCCATCGCGGCGGGCATCTCGTCCAGCGCCTGCTGGAGCGCCTCGGCCGTGCCGGTCGCGATGCGTCGGGTGATCTCGATGCAGAGATCGTCCTTGGAGTCGAAGTTGGAGTAGAAGGCGCCGCGCGTGAAACCGGCCGCCTCGCAGAGCTGCTCGACCGACGTCGCGTCGATGCCCCGCCTGGCGAACTCCGCGATCCCCGCGCTGACCAGACGCGCCTTGGTGGCCTCGCGACGGCTGGTGTTCGGCTCGGTCATGGGGCCCCTTCGGGTCGGCGATACAGAAATGTATTCTCCGCGATTTCGCAGGTACCCTGAGGATATCCACCTCGATCCCAAGGACTCCCCTTCATGTCAGCATGGCTCTATGCCGTCGGACGCTGGTGCTACCGCAAGCGACTCACCGTCATCGCGATCTGGCTAGGTGCCCTCGTCGCCCTCGGCGGCGCGGCGCTCGCCTTCTCCGGCTCCTTCAACAACGCCTTCGAGATCCCGTCGTCCCGCTCCCAGGAGGCGCTGGACAAGCTCCGCATGACGTTTCCCCAGGGCGCGGCGCTCTCCGCGCTCGCGATCATCGTCGCGCCCGAGGGAGAGCAGGTCGACGACCTGCGCCCCGAGATCGAGGCCGCCCTGGCGGACTTCGAGGCGCTCGACGAGGTGGTCGAGGCCACGAGCCCCTGGAACGAGTACGTCGACGGACTGGTCTCGGACTCGGGCCGCGCCGCCATCATGCAGCTCAGCCTCGATTTCGGCGGCGAGACGCCGACCGAGGACGACCTGTCCGGAATGAGCGACGTCGCGGCCGACCTGGAGGCCGCCCTCCCGGCCGGGAGCCAGGTAAGCATGGGCGGCGAGGCGTTCAACATCGAGCTGCCTCACCTCAGCATCATCGAAGCGATCGGCCTCGTCGTCGCGCTGGTGGTGCTGACGCTGCTGCTGGGATCGCTCGTGGCCGCAGGCCTCCCGCTGGTCACCGCCGTCACCGGCGTCGGCATCGCCATGGCCATCATGCTGCTGCTCACCCGCATCACCGACATCAACTCGACGACGCCGCTGCTCTCGGTGATGCTCGGCCTGGCCGTCGGCATCGACTACGCGCTGTTCATCCTCTCGCGCCACCGCGACCAGCTCCGTGCCGGCCTCGAGCCGGAGGAGTCCGCGGGGCGCGCGGTCGGCACCGCCGGGTCCGCCGTCGTCTTCGCCGGCATGACGGTGTTCATCGCGCTGCTGGGACTCGGCGTCGCCAACATCCCGTTCCTCACGGTGATGGGCGTCTTCGCCGCGGTGACGGTCGCGTTCGCCGTCGCCATCGCCCTGACCTTCCTGCCGGCCCTCATGGGCGTCATGGGCGAGCGGATGCGCCCCAAGCCGAAGACCACCAAACAGAAGAAGAAGCGCGACCGTCCCGGTCTGTTCGCGTGGTGGGTCGGCGTCACGACCAAGCACCCCGTCGCGACGATCGCGATCGTGGTGGCATCGCTCGTCGCGCTGGCCGTGCCCACCGTCGGACTGCAGGTCTCCCTGCCCAACGCCGGCCAGCAGCGCCCGGACCAGCCCGCCCGCATCGCCTACGACCTCGCCGCCGAGCACTTCGGCGAGGGCGTCAACGGGCCCCTCATCGTCACCGCCGACATCATCGGCTCCACCGACCCGCTCGGACTCATGGCCGGCCTGAAGGCCGACATCGAGCAGATCGACGGTGTCGCCAGCGTGCCGCTCGCCACGCCGAACCCCAACGCCGACACCGGCCTCATCCAGATCGTGCCCGAGACCGGGCCCGATGACCCCGCGACGACCGAGCTCGTCCGCGCGCTCGTGGACAGACACGACGTCTGGCTCGAGCGGTACGGGGTGGAGACCAACGTCACGGGCATGACCGCCGTCCAGATCGACATCAGCGAGAAGCTGACCGCCGCGCTCCTGCCGTTCGGTGTGCTCGTGGTCGGGCTCTCGCTGGTGCTGCTCGCGGCCGTGTTCCGCTCCGTCTGGGTCCCGATCAAGGCCACGCTCGGCTACCTGCTGAGCGTCGGGGCCGCGTTCGGCGCGACGACGCTCGTCTTCAACCACGGCTGGTTCAAGGAGGTCGTCAACCTCGAACGCGGGATGCCGATCATCTCCTTCCTGCCGATCCTGCTCATGGGCATCCTGTTCGGCCTGGCGATGGACTACGAGGTGTTCCTCGTCAGCCGCATGCGCGAGGAGTATGTGCACGGCAAGAAGCCGGTCGACGCCATCCGCGACGGCTTCGTCGCCTCCGGGCCGGTCGTCGCGGCCGCGGCGGTCATCATGATCGCCGTGTTCGCGTTCTTCGTGCCCGAGGGCATGGGCCCGATCAAGTCGATCGCCTTCGCGTTGGCGATCGGCGTCGCGGTCGACGCCTTCCTGGTGCGGATGACGCTGGTGCCGGCCGTGATGACGCTGCTGGGCGAGCGCGCGTGGTGGCTGCCGGCGTGGCTCGACAAGCTGCTGCCCGTCTTCGACGTCGAGGGTGAGGTCTTGAGCAAGGAGATGGCGCTCAAGAGCTGGCCGGGCGACGATTCGGTGCTCTACGCCGAGGACCTTGCGGTCGACGGCGTGCTCGACCCGCTCAGCCTGAAGCTGGTGCCGGGCAACGTGGTGGGGCTCGTGGGACCGGTCGGGCCGCGCACCGGCGCCGCCCTGGCGCTGTCCGGCCGCCTGCAGACGACGGGCGGTCGCGCCCGCGTGGCCGGTGCGCTGCTGCCGGAGACCGCCGGCCGCGTTCGTCGCCGCGTCACGTACCTCGACCTCACCCACGTCCACGACGTCGCCGAGTCGCTCGAGGCGGTCCCGGCGGGTTCCGTCGTCATCGTGGATTCGGTGGACCTGGTGGGCACGAAGCGCGAAAAGGCGGCCCTGATGGCGCTCGTCGAACGCACGCGCGTCGAGGGCGCCGTCGTGCTCGGCGCCGCCAGTGAAGACCATTTGAGAGATTTCGCCGTCGACGGCACGTTCGCCGCCCCGGCCAGCACCCGCGAGGAGAGCAGGGTATGAACCCCGAGACCATGACCGGACGGCGCCTCGGATGGCCAGGCCTGATCGCGCTCGCGTTGGTGCCGCTGCTGGTCGTTGTGTCGCTGATCGGAGCGGCGAACGCCGGCGCTGACGACGACATCCAGGCGGCCGTCGTCAACCTCGACGAGGCCGTCACCATCGACGGCCAGCCCGTCCCGCTCGGCCGTCAGCTCGCGGCGGCCATGCTGGAGCGCGACGGCGACAACATCTCGTGGACGCTGGCCGACGCTCCCAGCGCGTCGGCTGGCCTGAAGACCGGCGAGTACTCCGCCGTCGTGACGATCCCACGGGAGTTCTCTGCGTCGGCCACGTCCTTCTCGGCCAACGACGCCGACGCCGCGCAGCAGGCCACCATCGATGTCGACGTGAGCGAGAACGCGCCCGTCACCGACGCGTCCCTGGCCCAGGAGATCGCCCGCCTCGCCACCGACACCATCAACGAGACGCTGACCGAGGGCTATCTCGACGGCATCTACGTCGGGTTCAACACGGTCGGCGAGCAGTTCAGCACCATCGTCGACGGCGCCGCCCAGCTGAGCGACGGGTCGGCACAGCTGGCCGACGGGGTCCGGGAAGCCGCCCAGGGCTCGACCCAGCTGAGCGACGGCATGGTCCAGCTCAGCGAGAACGGACCCCTCCTGGTGGACGGCGGCGACCAGCTCGTCGACGGCATCGCCACCCTCAACAGCTCCATGCCTGAGCTCGTCGATGGCGTGACGCAGCTGTCCACGGGCGTGGACCAGTTCGCCGCCGGCATCCCCGAACTGATCGCGGGCGTCGGCGAGCTGAACGACGGCGCGGCGCAGCTCGCGGCCGGCGCCGATCCGCTCGTCGCGGGTGCGGACGGGCTGGCCGACGGCCTGGCGCAGGTGGAGGCGCAGCTTCCCACCGCCGAGACGCTGGGCGAGCTCGGCACAGGGGCGGACCAGCTGCTCTCGCAGATCCCTGCCTACACCGACGGCACCGCGGCGGCGATCGACGGCGTCGACCAGCTCCGCGGCGGCCTCGATCAGCTCCTCGCCGGGCTCACCCAACCGCAGGACACGCAGGGTCTCGATCAGCTCGTCGGGGGCGCGGCGGACCTCTCCGCCGGTGCCCAGGAACTCGCCGACGGTGCCAGCGGCATCGCCGACGGGGCGGCTGGCCTCAGCGGCGGGCTCGCGCAGGCCGACCAGGCGCTCCAGGGCTTCTCCTCCGGTGCGGTCGCTCCGCCCGCCGAGGCGGCGGCGGCCGTCGGTCAGGTGATCCAGGCCTTCGAGTGCCCGGTGCCGGACCCCGCCACCTGCGCGATGCTCGAGGCCACGTTCCGGGCGGGCGCCGAAGCGGGATTCACAGCGGGCTTCCGCGCCGGCACGGGGACCGCGTCGGCGATCCTCAACACGCCCGACCCGCAGACCGGTGCCTCCCTCCTGACCGGTGCCGAAGGGCTCGCCGTCGGCACCGGCACGTACGCCGCCGGTGCCGCCGAGTTCGCGCAGGGGGCGGAAGCGCTCTCCCAGGGTGTGGGGCAGTTGGGCGGCGAGCTCGCCGCGCAGACCGGACAGCTTATCGAGGGCGTCACGCAGCTGCGTGACGGCGCCGCGACGCTCGTCACCGAGGCCCAGCCTCTGGTCGACGGCGGAGAGCAACTCGCCGACGGCGCGACCGAGCTCAACGAAGGCATCCAGGAGCTCGCCACCGGGCTGCCCCAGCTCACGGCCGGGATCGGGCAGCTCGCCGACGGCTCCCGGGAGCTCGCCGACGGTCTCGACCAGTACGGCGACGGCGTCGGTCAGCTCGCGGGCGGCGTGGCTGAACTGAACTCCGGCATCGGTGAGATGAGCCAGGTCACCGAGTTGGCCGGGGGAGTCAGGCAGCTACGCGACGGTGTCGTGCAGCTCGCCGACGGCGTCGACCAACTCGAGGTGGGCGCGGGCGACTACGTGTTGGGGGTCGCGCAGTACACGCGCGGGGTGACGTCGGCCGCCGACGGCACCACCGGACTGACGGACGGTCTCCTCCAACTGGCCGATGGCGCCGAGCAGCTCGACGACGGTGTGGACACGTTCGCCACGGAGCTGGCCAAGGGCGCCGACGAGGTGCCGACGTACTCGGCGCAGGATCGGGAGCGTCTGGCGACCGTCGTGGCCTCACCGGTTGATCGCGACGCCGACCTGATGACCCGCGGCGAGGTGCCGCTGGTCTCGCTCCTGCTGGTGGCCGGTCTGTGGCTGGGTGCGCTGGCGAGCTTCGTCGCTGCCCGGCCCATCCCGCGCGACGTCGTGTCGTCGAGAGCCCCGAGCCTGCTGCTGTGGGCGAGGACCCTGTGGGTGCCGCTGGTCATCGTGGCCGCCCAGGGCCTGCTGCTCGGGATCATCGGAGGTGTGGCGCTCGGGCTAGGCATCGGCACGACGGTGGGCCTGATGGTGCTCCTGCTTGCGCTGGGCATCTCGTTCGTCTTCGCCAACCATGCCCTCGCGGGCTGGCTCGGCAACGTCGGCCGCGGGATCTCGGTGCTGCTCCTGGCCGTGACGCTGGCCCTCGGGCTGTCGTCGGCCGCCAGCTGGCTGTCGCCGCTCGGCGCGGTGTCGCCGCTGCAGAACGGCCTGCTGCTCGTGCGGACATGGCTCGCCGGAGGGACCGGAGAGATCGGCCTGGCCGGGGTGGCGCTGCTGATGGCCTCCATCGCCGCGCTGGCGTCGATCCTCGCGGTCGCCTCCCGCCGTCGTCTGACCGTCGAGCAGTACCGACGGGCCGCCTGACGCCAACCGGCAGGACTGAACGCCAACCGGAAACGCGGAACGCCAACGGACAGGATTCAACGCCAACCGGCAAGAGCGAACGCCAACAGACGAGGCGGAACGCCAATCGAAATCCCGAGACGCCCGCGAGACTCAGCGACGCCCGCGAGATCTCACAGGCCTCGCTGAGTCTCGGCGGCGTGGGGACTTGTTGGTTGGCGTTTCCACCTTCGCGTTGGCGTCTCCACCTCGCGTTGGCGTTCAGGATGGCGCCCACAGTCACGGTCGCAACCCTTCGACAAGCTCAGGGAGCAGAGGCGACAAGCTCAGGGAGCCGAGATCGCCCCTGCAGGAGCACTGACGGGTCTTCATGTTTTGCACACGACGCGGAGCAGCGCGCGGTACCTTTCCACCAGGGAGCCGAGGGGGTCAACCATGACATACGGCGTCGGACGGCGCAGCGGGGGAGTAGCGACCACGCTCACACCCTCCGTGGCCGACCCGAAGAGGCGTCGCGCCATGGCACGAGGCCCGCGGATCCCCGATACAAAAACCACAAAGTGCAGTCACTTTCTCACCTCATGCACAAACGTGCATGGCCCTTGCACCGACGTGCAAGGGGCGGTGTTCTATCTGGAGGCGGCACAAACGTCCGCCTCCTTAAGTCGCGTCATTGATGACGCCTAGCTGACATAGCTGTCAGGAACGGAGAGCAAGACCATGGAAGAAGTCTCGCTAGGAGTCGTTTTCCTATCGGAGGTCGTCGGCTCAGCGATGCTGCTGCTGCTTGGTGGTGGCGTCGTCGCCAACGCCATCCTCGCAAAGACCAAGGGGCTCGGCGGCGGCTGGCTCCTCATCAACTTTGGCTGGGGTCTCGCGGTTTTCGCGGGTGTCCTGGTGTCCTACAAGTCGGGCGGCCACATCAACCCGGCCGTGACGTTCGGCATCCTCGCCTCGGGCGCGGATAGCTACGCCGCCGGCGTGGCGATCACCGCCGCCTCGACGGTTGTCTACGTTGTGGCCCAGTTGCTGGGTGCCATGATCGGCGCCCTCCTCACGTGGGTGGCCTACAAGCAGCACTTCGACGCTGAGCCCGACCCGGGCAAGAAGCTCGGCGTGTTCTCGACCGGTGCTGAGATCCGCAACCCCATGTGGAACGTCATCACTGAAATCATCGGCACCTTCGTGCTGGTGTTCGTCGTGCTGGCCGCTGGCAACTGGGGCGACGCGGACACCGCAACTCCCGCCGGCCTCGGCTGGCTGGGCGCGCTTGGCGTCGCACTCCTCGTCGTCGGTATCGGTGCCAGCCTCGGCGGCCCCACCGGCTACGCCATCAACCCCACCCGTGACCTCGGGCCGCGCATCATGCACGCCATCCTCCCGATCAAGGGCAAGGGAAGCTCCGACTGGGGCTACTCCTGGATCCCGATCGTCGGCCCCCTCATCGGTGGTGTGCTGGCAGGCCTGCTGTCCGGCGCACTCCTCCCCGCGTGACCACACCTCGAGTAAGGAATTAGTGACTACATGAACGACAAGTACGTACTCGCAATCGACCAGGGGACGACGAGCTCCCGAGCCATCGTCTTCGACCACAAGGGCACGATCGTCTCGGTCGGCCAGAAGGAGCACGAGCAGATCTTCCCCCGCGCGGGATGGGTCGAGCACGACCCCAAGGAGATCTGGGCCAACGTCCGCTCCGTCGTCGCCGACGCGCTGAGCAAGGCAGAGCTGAACTCGGGCAACATCGCAGCGGTTGGCATCACCAACCAGCGCGAGACCACCGTGGTGTGGGACAAGAACACCGGTGAGCCCGTCTACAACGCCATCGTCTGGCAGGACACCCGTACCGCCAAGATCGTCGAAGAACTCGGCGGCGGCGACCAGAACAAGTACAAGGACCGCGTGGGACTCCCGCTCGCCACGTACTTCTGTGGCCCGAAGGTCAAGTGGATCCTCGACAACGTCGACGGCGCCCGCGAAAAGGCGGAAGCCGGCGACCTCGTCATGGGCACCATGGACACCTGGGTACTGTGGAACATGACCGGCGGGACGAACGGCGGCATCCACGTCACCGACGTCACCAACGCGTCGCGCACCATGCTGATGGACCTCAAGACCCTTGACTGGGACGAAGAGATCGCCAAGGACATGACCATCCCCATGTCCATGCTTCCCGAGATCAAGAGCTCGGCCGAGGTCTACGGCGACGGCCGCCCGCAGGGCATGCTCCCGGGCGTTCCGATCGCCGGCATCCTGGGCGACCAGCAGGCGGCCACCTTCGGCCAGGCCTGCTTCGAGGTCGGCATGGCGAAGAACACCTACGGCACCGGCAACTTCATGCTGATCAACACCGGCGAGGAGGTTGTTCCCTCGGAGAACGGCCTGCTCACCACGGTCTGCTACAAGATCGGCGACAAGCCGGCCATCTACGCCCTCGAGGGCTCGATCGCCGTCACCGGTTCACTGGTGCAGTGGCTGCGCGACAACCTGAAGATGTTCGACTCCGCCCCCGAGGTCGAGCAGCTGGCAGCGACGGTCGAGGACAACGGCGGCGCGTACTTCGTGCCGGCTTTCTCCGGCCTCTTCGCCCCCTACTGGAAGGCGGACGCACGCGGTGCGCTCGTCGGCCTGACCCGCTACGTCAACCGTGGCCACATCGCCCGCGCCGTCCTGGAGGCCACCGCCTTCCAGACCCGCGAGGTGCTGGACGCCATGGAAGCCGACTCGGGCGTCGAACTCGCTGAACTCAAGGTCGACGGCGGCATGACCGCCAACGAGACCCTGATGCAGTTCCAGGCCGACATGCTCGGCGTGGACGTCGTCCGCCCCGTCGTCGCGGAAACCACCGCGCTCGGCGCCGCCTACGCCGCCGGCATCGCCGTTGGCTACTGGCAGGGCGAGCAGGACGTCATCGACAACTGGGCAGAGGATAAGCGCTGGACCCCGTCCATGGACGAGGACGAGCGCGAGCGTCTGTACCGCAACTGGAAGAAGGCCGTCACGCGGACCTTCGACTGGGTCGACGAGGACGTCAAGGAGTAACCCACTTCGACAGGGGGCCCGGCTTCGGCCGGGCCCTTTCCTGTGTCCCCTTGGCGCGGCTGCGCGATGGCTTCACGGGCTCTGTGGTCCGGACGGCGAGTTGAGCAAATGAGATGTGTCGACGAATCGAAACGCTGTTATCGCGGCGTGTCGCGGGGTTGACCCATCTCATTTGCTCAACTCACTCCCCGACAGGTAAGCAGGGTAACCGCTCGCTGCCCGGAGCAGCCCATAGCGGGTGGCCTTATCGTGTCTGCCAGAGCCCGGTGACAACTAGTGTTGCTCTATGACTGAGACAGAAGTGCTCAAGATCGACGGCCCCGACGGCATCCGGGACGTGAAGCTCACGAGCGCGCTCAAGGTGCTCTGGCCCGACCGGGGCGTCACGAAACGCGGGCTGGTGGAGTATCTGCTCACGGTCGCGGAGCCCTTCCTGCACCTGAACGGGGACCGCCCGATGACACTGCAGCGGTTCCCGGAGGGCATCGACGGGGAGGAGTTCTTCTCCAAGCGCCCGCCCCGAGGCGCGCCGGACTTCCTCGAGACCGTCATGTGCACGTACCCGTCCAGGCGTCGGCACCTGCAGCTCGTCTTCGACGAACCCGCCGACCTCGCGTGGGCGGCACAGATGGGCACCATCACCTTCCATCCCTGGCCCGTCCGAACCGCCAACCTGGACAACCCGGACGAGCTGCGGATCGACCTCGACCCGCAGCCGGGCCGCGACTTCAAGGACGCCGTCGAGGCTGCTGTCGCCCTGCGGGAACTCATGGCGGAGGTGGGGCTCAAGGCATACGCGAAGACATCGGGCAATCGCGGCGTGCACGTGTACGCGAGGATCAAGCCCACGCACGAGTTCCAGGACGTCCGCCACGGGGTCATCGGCATCGCCCGCGAACTGGAGCGCCGGTTGCCCGATCTGGTGACCAGCTCGTGGTGGAAAGAGGAGCGCGGCGAGAGGGTGTTCGTCGACTTCAACCAGGCCAACCGGGACCGGACCATCGCCGCCGCCTATTCGCCCCGGCCGCTCCCGGGGGCACCGGTCTCCACCCCCCTGACGTGGGATGAACTTGTCGAGGCCCAGCCGTCCGATTTCACGGTGCTGACGGTGCCCCCACTCCTCGAGCAGCGACCATGCCCGTGGTCTGACATCGACGACGACCCCGGAGACGTCACCGGGGCACTCGCGCTCTGGGAGGCCGACCTGCAGCGCGGTCTGGGGGAGCTCAACTTCCCGCCCGACTACCCCAAGATGCCCGGCGAACCCCCGAGGGTGCCGCCGTCGAAACGCCGGACCGATCGCGCCGACGACGAGTACCTCGCGCCCAAGGCGGAGCGGGACGCCGGATGGGGCACGGCGATCGCGCCGCCCTACGGGCCCATGCTCGCTAAGCCCGTCAAGAAGCTTCCCGAGGGGGACTTCCTGTACGAACCGAAGTGGGATGGGTTCAGGTCGATCATCTGGCGGTCGGGCGACCAGGTGGAGATCGGCAGCCGTAACTCCCGCCCCATGACGCGCTACTTCCCGGAGCTCGTCGAGGCGATCATCGACAACTTCCCCGACCATTCGGCGATCGACGGCGAGATCATCATGGTCGACCCCACCACCGGCGACCGGCTCAACTTCGACACGCTCCAACAGCGGATTCACCCGGCGGCCTCCCGCATAGAGAAGCTCGCCAGGGAAACGCCTGCGAGCTTCGTCGCCTTCGACCTCCTGGCGCTGGGCCAGAACAACTTCGTCGAAAAGCCGTTCCGGGAGCGCCGGGCGGCACTCGAAGAAGCGCTGGCGCACGCAGAGCCCCCCATCTACCTCACGCGCGCCACCGATGATCCGGACGTGGCGCGGGAATGGTTCGAGGAGTTCGAGGGGGCGGGCCTCGACGGGGTAATCGCGAAGTCGCTCGACGAGCCCTACGTCGAGGACAAGCGGGTGATGTACAAGCTCAAGCATGAGCGCACCGCCGACTGCGTCGTCGCCGGTTACCGTCTCTACAAGGATGAGGCGGACGCGATCGGCTCGCTGCTGCTGGGGCTCTACACCGACGACGGCCAGCTGAACTCGGTCGGTGTCATCGGGGCGCTGCCCATGGCCCGCCGCAAGGAGTTGTTCGAGGAGCTCCAGCCGCTGGTGACGACGTTCGACGACCATCCATGGGCCTGGGCGCAGCCGGAGGAGACGACGCCGGACAACCGGGATCAGTCGACCCCTCGGACGCCGACCTCCGCAGCCCACTCCCGGTGGAACGCCAAGAAGGACCTGTCGTTCGTCCCGCTGCGGCCCGAGCGGGTGGTCGAGGTCCGCTACGACCACATGGAAGGCGACCGGTTCCGCCACACCGCCCAGTGGGTCGGCTGGCGCGAGGACCGCGATCCCGAGTCGTGCACCTATGACCAGCTCGAGGAGCCGGTCAGCTACGACCTGACGGAGGTCCTCCGCGGCCCAGACGTCTGAGCTTGTCGTCTTTGGTCCCTGAGCTTGTCGAAGGGTTGCGGCCTGGATTGTGGTCGCCGCCCTTGTGGTCGGGGGCGGTGGTCAACGACGAGGCCGTTACCCTTCGACGGACGTTCCTCGCGCAAGCGCTCGTCACTGCTCAGGGACCGCCCTTCGACGGACGCTCGGGGATCAACCAAGGTCCCTGAGCTTGTCGAAGGGTTGCGGCCTGGATTGTGGTCGCCGTCCTTGTGGTTGGGGGCGGTGGTCAACGGTGAGGTCGTTACCCTTCGACGGACGTTCCTCGCGCAAGCGCTCGTCACTGCTCAGGGACCACCCTACGACGGACGTTCCTCGCGCAAGCGCTCGTCACTGCTCAGGGACCGCCCTTCGACGGACGTTCCTCGCGCAAGCGCTCATCACTGCTCAGGGACCGCCCTTCGACGGACGCTCGCTCGTTCCTCGCGAGCTGCTCAGGGATCAACCAAGGTCCCTGAGCTTGTCGAAGGGTTGCAGCCTGGCGGCTGGCAACAGCGACGCCCCGCCCCGAGGGTCGGGGCGGGGCGTCGGAGTTGCGGTCAGAAGCTGCTGTCGCGCTTCTCGTCTACCTCGCTCTTGGTCTCGTCGACCGCCGACTGGGCGTCGGCCTTGACGTTGTCCGCGGACGACTTGGCCTGGTCGGCCACCTCGTCCTTGGCAGAGGTGGCCTCGGTCTTGACCTCGTCGGCCGCGGTCTGGGCAGTGCCCTTCACGGATTCTGCCGCCTCGCTGGCGAGCGGGGCCAGGTTGTCCTTGGCCTCCGTCGCCAACTGCTTGACCTCGTCGACCAGGGGCTGCGCCTGATCGGCGATCTCGCTGGCCTTCTCCTTCTCGAAGCGCGTGGGCGGGATGAGCCCGCCGATCAGCGCGCCGATCCCGGCTGCCACGAGACCGGCAGCCAGCGGATTCCCGCGGGTGCTGGACTTGACCTTCATCGGGGCGTCCGAGACCGCCTGACCAGCATCGTCCATCAGCGCAGACGCCTTGTCGCGGACGCCTGGGCCGGTGTTGGAGGTCGCGTACTGGTCGTAGGGATCGTCGTTGCTGCCGAAGATCCGCTCCTTGAGGTTGCGCGCGCCCTCCTTGACGTCGTCGACCTGGCTGCGGACGATGTTGCCCGGCTTCGTCGAGTCGCCCAGTGCGTTGACGTTCTCGCTCAGCTCCGCACGCGTGCGGGCAATATCAGCGCGAATCTCATCAGGGTTGCTCATCGGTTCTTCTCCTCATGTCCGGTGGCGGCGTTCGGGATCTTCTTGACTGTTTCCTGGGTCTGCTTGAGACCGCGGACCTTGTTGAGCTCGCCCTTGCCGACGGCCGCGAGGATGCCGGCGATGACGAGCCAGATGATGGTGACGATCAGGCCGCCCCACCCGAGGGCGGGATCGTCGGAGGAACCGATGAGGACGGCCATGCCCCACCAGGCTGTGAGCGTGAGGGCGATCAGCGCCAGCAGCCCGGCGACGCCAGCGCCTGCCAGCATCCCCACACCCTTGCCAGCCTTGGTCGCCGACTCCTTGGCCTCGACCTTGGCGAGCTCCACCTCCTGGCGGATCAGCGTCGTGGCGTTGTCCAGGAGGTCGGAGGCGATTTCACCCAGCGAGCGGTCTTCCTCGCGGTAGCGCAGGTAGCTCGCTTCCTCCTCGTTCAGCCCGCGGTCAGTCGCTGCGAAATCGCGATCGTGTGCGCTGGGCGGGACGGCCCGGGAGGCCCCGGACGCCGGGTCATAGCCCGCCTGCCCGCGCATGGGCACTTCCCCGCCTGCCCTGAGCGGATCGTTGTGAGGCGTTGTCATCGCAGCCCCTGCTGGTCCCAGGGATCCTCACGGCGGGGGGTCTCGTCGAACGGACGCTCCGTGCCGGGGTACTCGGCACCGACGCCGGGGTGCGCCGTCGGCGAGTTCTCCGCGTACTGGTCTCCGACGACGGGCGTGGTGGGGTAGGCCCCGGTGGAGGTGGGCTGTCCGCCGGCCGGGTAGCTCGCCCCGGTCGGGTCGTAGGGGCGGTGCTCAGGCGCAACGTAGGTCAGGTCGCGGTTGGAGCGGGAGTCGTTCTCGTCGGCCTTGGCGCCCTGCAGGCCGCGGGCCAACCTGGCCCCGACGAAGCCCACGCCCGCGGAGATCGCCAGGAACTTCCAGGGGTTGCGCGCGGCGTAGCGGCGCACCTCGGCCATCACGTCGTCGGGCTGCTTGGAGTCGAGCCAGGAGGCCGCGTCGTTGCCGAAGCGCTCGGCGCGGCTCACGAGGTCGACCATCGGACCGGATTCGTTGGTCCCGTTGGCCATGGACTGGAGTTCCCCGCTCAGCGAGCGGATCAGCTCGGCGAGGTGGTGCTGGCCGGTGCCAGCCTGGGTCTTCAGCTCGGCGACGCTCTCGTCGACAAGCCGACGGGTCTGGAACTTGGCCTCCGCTGCGACGTTGCCGGCCTGCTGCTTGGCGGTCTCGGCAACCTGGGCGCCAGCGGCAGTGGCCGTGTCCTTCACGGCACCCGCCTCCGCCGCTGCGGTGCCAGCCACGTCCTTCGCACGATCGCCGGTGTGAGAGGCCACCTCTTTAGCTTGATCCTTGGTCGAGTCGGATGTCGGCTCGAAGTCGACCCGTTCGTACCTGGGCTCTGAGAACTGGGGCGTGTCTTCTGGTCGCGCCATGGTTTCCTCCGTACGTGTTCGGTTGTGGGCGGGGTCCGCCCACCTATTACCTTTGCCTGTGTCGGCTCGTACCGGACACCCCCTCAGGGGTGGAGAATTGACGCTGAGAAGCGGCTACGGTACGCGAGTTGGGTGGAACGCGACCGCGGGGCTAGTCAGCGGATGGTCACCTCGTTAAGTTCCGCCAGGTATCGGCTGTCGGAGACCTCCGGCAGCCGCGTGAAATACACCAGCAGGTACCTCGTCGTCACCGGCGCCTCGGGAGCCAGCACGACGGTGCCCGTGGCCTCGTCGTCGGCGGCGACGACCTCCCAGTCGGCTTCGCTCCGCTCCGAGGCGGTGTCGCCCGTGGGAACCCGCAGTTCGACCGACGTGGCCCCGCCGGTGAGGATGAGCTCGGCTTCGGTCACCGACCGCTCTTCACCCAGGTCCAGGATCACGCCGACGCCGGGCTTGAGACCGCCCAACTCGGGCCGGTTGTGGTACTGCAGGGTGCTCCAGGAGGTGGCGGGATCGCCGTCGACGGCGTTCGCGACCGAGCCCGGGTTCTCCTCCGCGTTGCCTCCGTCCGCTTCCGGGTCGAAGTCGCGGGCGGACACGACCGTCGGCGCCCCTGCCGGTGGCCCGGGCGACTCGCTCGTCGATCCCTCCGGGGAAGGTTCGGCGCTCACCGCGCCGGGGGTCGTGGGGGCCTCGGTGGCGGCGTTGTCCGACGCGTTGTTGGTGCCGACGAGGATCAGCGAGATGACCAGTGTGGCGATGGCCAGGCCGATGAGAAGGAGCAGTCCCGTTCGAGGCCCCGGCTGCGACTCCGGCGGTGCGGCTGGCATCACCTGGGTGGAGTGCGCGCGTCGGGCGGGGATGATGCCGAGGTCGTCCTCGTCGTCGTCGACCATGAGCGCGGCCAACGGGCCGGTACCACCGAGGTCGTCGTCGGGCCAGGACTGCGCTGCAGAGTCGCGCTGCCAGGTCCGGACCCGGGTCTCGAGATCGAGCGACGCGTCGGCCGTGCCGAGGATCGCCGACAGCGCACCGGCCATGTCGGAGGCCGAGGTGATCCGCCGGTCACTCAGCGAGCCCCGCTGGGTGATGGTGGAGCTGCAGATCCGGTCCAGTGCGGGCGAGATGCCGCCGAGGACCGTGTGCGGTGAGGCTGGTTCGCCGGCGACGACGGGCGCCGCAGGCAGTCCGTACGCGTGGCCGCCCGGCCAGTGCCTGACCAAAGCGGCGTAGAGGAGGTTGCCCAGCCCCACGACGTCGGCGCGCTCCCGCGAGGCCCACGTCTGGTCGTCGCGCCCGGCCAGGGCGGCCTCCACCCCGAACCCGGCGAGGCGGACCGCTCCGGTGTTGGTGATGATCACGTTGTCCGGGTTCAGCTGCTCGTGGAACAGGCCCTGCGCGTGGACGGGGACCAGCGCGTCCGCCAGCTCCCGCACGATATGGGCGGCCTCCAGCGTGCTGAGCGGGCCTCGGGCCAGCAGGTCGGTCAGCGAGCGCCCGGCGGCGTACTCGGCGACGACGTAGGCACCGATCGGACCCTGGTCGTGGCCGAGCTCGTCGGCGTCTAGGACCCGCAGGAAGCGGGAGTCGGTGGCGGCGGCGCCCTTCCTGGCGGCGAGCATGAGTTCGGGGATGCGGGGATCTCCAGGGGCGATCACGTGGACGACGACGTCGCGCGAGAGCACCGAGTCGTGGGCGCGCCACGTCTCCGTGCCGTGCCGGTCGGCCAGCGACTGGACCAGCTCGTAACGGGTGTTGAGCAGGGTGCCCACCGACGCGACGCGCCCACGGGGTTCCTCGCGGAAGATCCCAGCCATGTCGATGGGGCCGGTGGTGTCGTCGTCACCGCCGTCGTAGGCGGGGGAGGGATCGTCCCAGCCGCCTCCCGACGGCTCGTCGGTCTGGTCGTCGTCATCGTCGGCATCATCGTCGACGGCGACGGCGCGGGACGTCTGGCCGAACGTGTGTTCGGTCACGGCGGGACGGTTGCGGATGACGGTGGCCGGACCTGGATCGTCGACCATCGGCGAGACGCGGGTGGGGGCCTGGTCGCGTACCAGGAGCTCCTCGCGCGACGAGGCGGCCATCGTGGACGGCGTCAGGTCGGTGCTGGTCTCGGCGGCGGGCCCGCCACTGCGGCGACCCAGCCGGGTGCGGACCAACTGGCCGAGGCTGCTCAGCTCGCGCACCTTCAGGAGCTTGCCGATGACCACGTAGAAGGCGGCGATCAGCGTCAATCCGGCCAGGATCGACACGAGGTTCGCGAGGACCCGGTTGTCGATGGCGGAGATCAGGTAGCCGGAGAGGTAGTAGGCGGCCACCCCGCCGACGACCGTGCCCAGCAGGAGCCGCACCAGGTGCATGAGGAGGGAATGCCCGTCGAGGCCCGGGATGCTCCGCCGCAGGGCGCGCCACGAGAAGAAGACACCGACGAGGTAGGCCACCGAGTAGGCGAGTGCGAGCGCGGCCGCCACCCAGTTGGGCGAATCGACCAGCCACACCAGCGAGATGGCGCCGACGATGTTGAGCCCCGCGATCAGGCACTGCAGGAAGAAGGGGGTCCGGGTGTTCTCCAACGCGTAGAACGTGCGGAGGCAGACGAACTGGATGGTGAACGGGATGAGACCCACCGCGAACGCCATCAGCGCCCAGGCCACCCACGCGGCGTCCGCTGCGCCCTGGCCGTTGCCGAACAGCAGCGTGGCGATCGGGCCCGCCAGAGCTAAGAACCCGACGGTGGCCGGCACGATGACGATGAGCGCCAGCCGCACCGTCTTGGTGAACTCAGCCGCCACCCCCTCGTCGTCGCCGCTCGCGGCCAGCCGGGAGGCGCTGGGAAGCATCGCCGTGGCCAGCGACACGGTGATGAGCGAATGGGGAAGGATCCAGACGAGGTGGGCGTTGGCGTAGACGACGACGCCCGAGCCCGAACCCGTCGCCGTCGCGGACGTGGCGAGGCGGTTGACCACGACGAGCGCCAGCTGGTTGACCGCGACGAAACCCATCGTCCACTTGGTCAGCGAGAAGGTCTTGCCGAGACCCGTGCCCTTGAGATCGAACCGCGGGCGGATCTTGAACCCGACCTTCTTCACGAAGGGAAGCAGCACGGCCATCTGCACCGCGATGCCCAACGTCGAGCCGATGCCGAGCAGCAGGATCTGCGGAGTGGAGAACGCCGCAGAGTGGTTCTCGTCGTTGCCCCACACGATGAGGTAGGTGCTGAGCACCAGGATGGAGATGACGTTGTTGGCGATGGGGGCCCACATCATGGGGCCGAACTTGTCGCGGGCGTTCAGCACCTGGCCGAGGAGGAAGAACGCTCCGTAGAAGAAGATCTGCGGCAGCGTGAGGTAGGTCAGCGCCACCATCGACGCGTACTGCTGCGTCAGAGCCGGCTCGCGCCACTCGCCCGAACTGTAGATGGCCGTGACCACCGGGGCGGCCACCGTGACGAGCACCGCCACGGAGGCGACGATTAGCATGAATGCGGTCATGATGCGGTTGGTGTACGCCTCGCCGCCGTCGTCGTCGTTCTTGATGGCGCGCACGATCTGCGGCACCAGGACGGTGTTGAGCGCACCGCCGGCGAACAGGATGTACAGCGAGTTGGGCACCATGGTCGCGAGGCCGTACATGTCGGCCTGCCGCGTGCCGTTGCCGAGGATGAACGCCAGCAACATGACTCGACCGACGCCGAGCGCGCGCGAAATCAGCGTGCCCGACGCCATGATGGCGCTGGCGGAGACCAACCTCCGCGTACTACTGACCTGACTCACGTTCCTCCTTGGCACGCTGCCTCCGCACGCCGCGGATGCGTAGGGCCGTGCCCCCTACGACTACTGCACCCGAGACGACGATGATGATCCAGCCGACGCGCCCAAGGTCGGTGGCGGTGATTTCGATTGTCTGGGGCGCGCCGATGACCGCGCCGCCCCTCGTCACGATCCGGGCCCGCACCAGTGAGACGCCGTTGCTGGACGCCTCAGGGCTGATCTCGACGGTCTGGGACTCGCCGGGACCGACCGTGACGAACTCCGTCGCCGGGACGCGGATGCGTTGGGGAGACTCGGAGGTGAACTCGAGCCGGACCACCACGGGGACGGCCAGTTCGTTGGTGAGCGTCGCCGGGAACGTGTTGGTGCGGGCACCCATGACGAACGACTGCGCAGCCGACAGCTGGACCGAGCCGGTGTCCTGCTCCGCGGGAATGGCCGCCTCGATGAAGCGAACCGCGGCGCCCTCGTCGACGAAGCCCTTCGAAAACGCGAGCGCGCCCAGCCTGTTGCTGTCGGGCAGCCCTTCCCCGGTGCCGGTCAGGTCCCTGAGGAAGACGGCCCTGGCAGCCGCGGCGTCAAGTGCCGCCGACACCTGCGTTCGGGGTGTGGCTGCGGGGCCATCGGGCCACCGCAGGGGCAGTGGCTCCTCGACGGCGATGGGGACGTGCCGGCGCCAGGCGCCGAGCTCGCGGTCATCGTCGGCCGCCTGTGGGGTGTCGATGAGGTAGAGCGGCGGGCTCTCGGCAAGGAGTTCCTCCGCGATGCGACGCGGCAGCCGGAGGCTCTCGGGTAGCGCGGAATAGCGGTCCCGCGCCGCTCCGATGAGCTGCGGAGGGCCGGGGCTGGCGCCGGTTGCGTTGCGGATGACGACGGTGTCGAACTCACTGAGCCGTGCGATGAGATCGTTGCTCGGGTCGCCGTCGAGCACGGTGACGCTCGGCACCTCCTCCAGCCCGGCGGGGGCGGCTGCGCGCGCCCAGGCGAGCACCTGCTGCAACCGGCCCGAAGCCTCGGCGGCGGAGAAGTCCGGGTTGCCGTAGGGGAGGCGCCAGAGGCGGCCTTCCTCTCCCAGGGCGTCGACGCGCTCCAGCCAGCGCACCGCGATCCCGCTGCCGGGACGCTCGTCGTCGCCCACCTGATGCGGGACGGCGAGGCGCCCGACGGCCGAGTAGAGGGCAGGATCGATGGCGGCCTGCACGCCGGGACGTTCGGCGCTCGCGAGCAGCGTCTCCAGCCGCTGGTCGAGGGCGGTGTGGAGAGAGTCGTCGAGGAAGGTGCCGTCGGGGAGCCAGCTCGGTGCGGCGTCGAGGATGACCAGCGCGCTCGACTCGGCCGGCGTCTGGGTGGCGGGAAGGACGGCCTGGTCGCGGCCGAGCGTCCGTTTGTCGCCGTCTGTCGGCAGCCCGCGGGCCTGGACCCCGACGAGGTAGGCGGTGTCGTCGCGGGTGAAGCCCAACTGCTCGATGGTCGCCCGCACCGTGAACTGCGCGCGTTCGCCGGGCCGGAAGGGGTCGGTGGTCCTCAGCACGAGGGTGTTGCCGAGTTCCTCCTCGAGAAGGCGACCGGTGAGGGGAAGTGAGTCGGGGTCGTCCGTCACGGTCTCGAGCTCCGCGGTGGAGGTGACGGGTTCGGTGAGCCGCCAGATATCGACGCTCAGCCAGGTCACGTCGACAGTGGAGGTGTTGGTGATCGTGCCGCTGAGCACGACCGTCTGGGTGGGGTCGGAGACATCGAGGGTGGTGACGGAGACGGACGCGAGATCGACGTCGATGTACTCGTCTCCGACCGCCGAAGCCGACGGGGCGCCGACGGCGACAGCGAGCGTCAGGAGCAGCGCCGCCAGCCCAGCGCGCAGCAACCGTCCGACCATCACTGTCCCATGGTAGTTGCCGCACTCTCTGGGCTAGAAAGCGCAGACGAGGACACTTCACCCTGGGAAAACGTGCCTCGGCCGCTGTATGCGGCCTGGCACCTCATTTCTTCAGGTCGAACGGGGCGGAGCAGGCCTGGGTCAACGGTCGGCCCACCACTGGCGCAGCAGTTCCACGGCCTCGTCCTCGGGGAGGGGGCCGTGCTCCGTGCGGTGCTCGAGCAGGAACGCATAGGCCTGGCCCACCTCGCGGCCCGGGCCGATACCGAGGACCTCCATGATCTGGTCGCCGTTGAGGTGGGGGCGCAGCGAGGCGATCTCCTCCTGCGAGGCGAGCTCGTCGATGCGCCACTCGAGTTCCTCGTAGGCGCGCCGCAGACGGTTGGCGCGCTGCTGGTTCCTCGTCGTGCAGTCGGCGCGCGTCAGGATGTGGAGGCGCTCGAGTTCGTCGCCGGCGTCGCGCACGTACCGGCGGACGGCCGAGTCGCTCCACTCGCCGTCGGAGTAGCCGTGGAAGCGCAGGTGCAGGTCGATGAGGCGGGCCACGGACTTCACGACGGCGCTCGGGTAGTTGAGGGCGCGGAGCCGCTTCTTCGCGAGTTTCGCGCCCACGACGTCGTGGTGGTGGAAGGTCACCTTGCTGCCCTCGAAGCGGCGGGTGACCGGCTTGCCGATGTCGTGCAGCAGCGCCGCGAGGCGGTTGACGATGTCCGGCTCGTGCCCGCGATCCTTCTCCAGCGCGATGGCCTGGTCGAGAACGGTCAGCGAGTGCTGATAAACGTCTTTGTGGCGGTGGTGTTCGTCCAGCTCCAGCTTGAGGGCCGGCAGTTCGGGGAGGATGTAGTCGGCGATCCCCGTGCGGACGAGGAGGTCCAGGCCGGCCCGCGGTGAGTCGGTGAGCAGCAGCCCGGAGAGCTCGGCCTGGATCCGTTCGGCCGACACGATCGTGATGCGCTCAGCCATGTCCGTCATGGCTCTGACGACTTCGTCGGCCACGATGAACCCGAGCCTCGACGCGAACCTGGCCGCACGCATCATGCGCAGGGGGTCGTCGCTGAAGCTCCGCTCGGGGGTCGACGGGGTCCGGATCACGCCGTCGGCGAGGTCGTCGAGGCCGCCGTAGGGATCGACGAAGGCGCGGGTGGCGACGTCGACCGCCATGGCGTTGACGGTGAAGTCGCGGCGGATGAGGTCGCCGTCGATCGAGTCGCCGAAGCTCACCTCGGGCTTGCGTGACTCGCTGCGGTAGATGTCGGCCCGAAACGTCGTGACCTCGATCTGCCACTCCTGGCCGTCGGCCCGTTTGAGTGCTCCGATGGTGCCGAAGTCCTTGCCGATGTCCCACGTCGACGGCGTGAACCGACGCAGCAACGCGTGCGTCTCGTCAGGCGTGGCCGACGTGGTGAAGTCCAGGTCGTGGCCGAGGCTCCCCAGCAGAGCGTCGCGGACCGACCCGCCGACGAGGAAGAGCTCGTGGCCTTCGGCGCGGAACAGGTTGCCCAGGTCGTCGATGACGGGGGCGATGCGCAGCAACTGCTGCATGGCGTTGGTCTGCGCTTGGGTGAGGGTCGGCACGAGCCGAGAGTCTACCGTCGGCCTCCCCGGTCCCCATCCCCGGCGGGCCCCACCCGAGCCCGGGGGCGGCCACGCCAACCGTGCGACCGCAACGCCAACGGTCCCGACTGAACGCCAACGACGAAGCCGGAAGGCCGACGACAATCAGCGCCGCCCCTGATGTATCGGGGGCCTCGATGGATTCCGGTGGCGAAGCGCGATTCCTGTTGGCGTTTGGCTGGGACTGTTGGCGTCTGGTCGCGCGCCGTGGTCCAGCGGCGGTCGACGCCATAGCGAATCGGACACAATGGGCCCATGGGTGATCTCTGGGAGAATCTGATGCTCGCGGCCGTCGTCATCACCGTGGCCCTCTTGCTGCGGGTGTTCCTCGCGCTGGTGATCCGACGGACGGTGCGGGTGCTGGCCGACCGGGTGCATGACCGAAACGACGACGACCTCGGCTTCCGCGCCCGGGTGCTGCTGGCCAAGGCCAGCGGCGTGGCCGCGGACAGGCAGCGACAACGCGTCGAGACGCTGGGTTCCCTGCTGCGCAACGTGGTGGATGTGGCGCTGATCGTGGTGGTCGTGCTGACCGTCCTGGCGATCTTCGGCGTGCCGATGGGGCCGCTCATCGCGTCCGCCGGCGTGGGTGGGGTGGCGCTCGGTTTCGGCGCCCAGTCCCTTGTCAAGGACTACCTGTCCGGCATCTTCATGCTCGCCGAGGACCAGTTCGGAGTGGGCGACCTCATCAAGGTGGGCGACCTCACCGGCACCGTCCAGGAGGTCACGCTGCGCGTGACGAAGCTCCGCGACACCACGGGCACGGTCTGGTACGTCCGCAACGGGGAGGTGCTCACGCTGGGCAACGTGAGTCAGGGATACTCGACGGCGATCGTCGACGTACCGGTGGCCAACGACGAGGATCCGAGCCGAGTCCAGGAGGTGCTGCGGGCGGCGCTCGCCGGCATGGACAAGGAGCCCGAGTTCTCCGACCAGTTGCTCGAGGAGCCGTCGGTGCTGGGCGTGGGCTCGGTCACGGCGGGCACCATGACGATGCAGGTGCTGCTCAAGACGGGGCCCAACCAGCAGTGGGGGCCAACCCGCGCGGTCCGCGAGCGGGCGCAACGGGCACTCGCCGACGCCGGGGTCCGGGGGCCCATCCTGGCCGGACCGTACGGACCAGGGAGCGCCACCTGACGCAGGCGCGGCGCGGCCGCGGAGGCGCGGGTTTTTTCGCGCAGCCGCCGCGGGCGCTTACGCTGGAGGAATGGCTAAGGCAAAGCGGCGCGCGAAGTCCAGGGCGCGCGAGATCTGGGGGCGGCTCGGTATCGGCGCCCTCGTCGTGTTCCTCCTGGGCAGCCTGGCTGGGCTCGGGACCTTCCTGTTCCTCTACGCGACGACGGATCTCCCAGACCCGAACAGCGACTTCACAACCAACACGACCTTCCTCTACTACGAGGACGGGCGCAACCAGTTGGGTTCGCTCGCCGTCCAGAACCGCGTCACCATCCCGTACGCCGAGATGCCGCAGCTCATGAAGGACGCCGTCGTGGCCGCCGAGAACCGCACGTTCTGGGAGGACCCGGGGTTCTCCGTGAGCGGCATCATGCGCTCGGTCTACTCCATCGCGACCGGCGGCGAACTGCAGGGTGGCTCGACGATCACCCAGCAGTACATCAAGATCCTCTACCTGGATTCTGGTCAGCGGCTCTCCCGCAAGGTCAACGAACTGATCCTGGCGACGAAGATGGGCCGCGAGCTGCCCAAGGAAGAGATCCTTGAGGGCTACCTCAACACGATCTACTTCGGGCGCGGCGCCTACGGCATCCAGGCCGCGGCCAAATCCTACTTCCTCAAGGACGCCAAGGACCTGACTGTCGAGGAGTCCGCCGCGCTGGCCGCCATCCTCAACAATCCGGCAGGGTTCAACCCGTCCGGTGGTCCGGAGAAGCTCGAGAAGCTGCTCGGCCGCTATCAGTACGTCCTTCGGGGCATGCTCGAGATGGGGGCGATCACCCAGGCCGAGTTCGACCGTGCGCAACCCGCGCTGCCGACCTTCCCCGAGGTCCCGATCAACAACCGCTATGGCGGCCCTAAGGGATTCCTCATCTCCATGGTGGAGGACGAGCTCACCGAGCTCGCGGGCCTCACCGAGGGTGAGATCCAGGGTGGCGGGCTCAAGGTGGTCACGACGCTGAACAAGACCATGCAGAGCGCGGCCACGACCACCGCCCAGAAGTACACCGCGCAGGCCGCGGCCGACGCCGAGGGCTCTCCGGATCCAGCCGATCTCCACGTCGCAATCGCGTCCGTCGACACCGACACCGGCGCCCTGCTGTCTCTCTACGGCGGGCCGGACTACGTGGAGAACTCTCGCAACTGGGCGACGACGCCGCGCCCCGCAGCGTCGACGTTCAAGACCTTCGCCACCATCGCCGGCCTGCGGAACGGCTTCTCGCTGGACTCGGTCTTCAACGGCGACACGTTCACCCCGCGCGGCGACACGCGGACCGTCCGCAACGAGTTCAGCAACCAGTACGGCCCGGTGACGCTGCGCCGCGCCACCGCTGAGTCCATCAACACGGCGTTCGTCGACATGACCGAGCAGATCCCCGACGGGGTGAACGAGGTCATCCGGGCGGCGAACGATGCCGGAGCTCCGACCGGCTCCAACTGGGAGGCGCAGGGCAACCGCATCTCGCTCGGCGCGGCGGAGGTCAGCCCCGTCAACATGGCCAAGTCGTACGCCACGCTGGCCAACGGCGGCCGGCGCAACGAGACGCACATCGTCAAGCAGGTCATCGACCGCAATGGCATCGTCGTCTACGAGGCCGCGTCGGCCGACGAGGAGACGATCGACCGCAACGTCGCCGCCAACGTCACGGACTCCCTCACCTCCGTGGTCACGGAGGGCACGGGTCGTCGGGCCAGCGAACTCGGCCGCCCGGTGGCTGGCAAGACCGGCACCAACGGCGTTGAGGACACCATCACGTCCGCGTGGTTCGTCGGGTACACCAAGCAGATCTCCACCGCGGTCATGTACGTGGCCGGCGATGCCGGCACGGCCGACCTCGAGGACTACAAGCGGCCCCAGGACCCGACGTTCTTCGGCTCGTCGTACCCGCTCATGACCTGGGTCGAGTACATGATGCAGGCCACCGAGGGCATGCCCATCGAGGAGTTCGACGAGCCGATCGAGATCGAGCCCGAGCGAGGCGAGACGCTGACGCCCAGCCCGTCGCCGCCTCCGTCGCCGAGCGAGAGCCCGTCGGAGGAACCGTCGCCGTCGCCGAGCCCGTCGCCCACTCCGAGCGAGACCCCCTCCGAGGAGCCGACCGAGACGCCGACGCCGACACCCACCCCGACGGAAGAGCCGGAGCCCACCGAGCCTCCGGAGCCCACGGAAGCGCCGGAGCCGACCCTCGCGCCCTCGCCGACCGCGGTCCCGACGCCGACGGCGACTGCCACGCAGGTCGTCGAGCCGCCGAACGCCCGACCGACGGCGTCGGCCACGGTCGAGGAGTGACGCGACGCCAACCGACCGGCCGGAACGCCAACGGTGCGGGCCAAACGCCAACGGTCACGGCCAAACGCCAACGGTCACGGCCAAATGCCAACTGACAACGCCGAACGCCCCCGACATCCATCGTCGCCCCTGATGTGTCACGGGCGACGACGACTCTCGCTGGCGTAACGCCGCGTCGATTGGCGTCTGGTCTCGCGGCCGCCAGAGGGAAGCGCGGGACCGACGACGGACCGCGGCGGCGGCGCGGCCGTCGGCTACTGTGTGGCCGTGGATAACGCGCTGCTGCCCCGGTTCGGCGGCCCCATGGGCCGCCACGCCAAGCCGCGTGGGCTGTGGTTCAACCCCCTGCCATGGGCGATGCTGGCCGCGACGCTGACCTTCCTCGTGCTCTTCCTGAGGCACCTGCCGTGCCTCCAGACCGACGCCGACAACGCCATCAACTCCTACATCCGGCTGTGCTACTCGGACATCCAGTCGTCGTTCCTCGGGCAGGAATTCGCGCTCGGCACCCCAGCCCTCGGTGGGGAACAGATGCTGTTCTCTCCACTGGTCGCCGTCGCGATCACGATGGCGACACAGGCGTCGAGGCTCATGGGGTCCGTCGGGCCAGGGCAGACGCTGCAGCAACAGATCGATACGAGCACGGCCTTCTTCGGCTGGACGGCGCTCGGACTGTTCCTCTGCTTCCTCGTCACGGCGGCCAGCTTCGCGTGGCTCGGCCGACGGGGCGACGGTCGTTCGTGGGACTCGCTGCTGATCGCGGGCTCGCCCATCGTGTTGGCGGCGGGCCTCATCAGTTGGGAGTTGCTGCCGCTCGCCTTGACCGCGCTGGGGCTCGTGCAGTTCGCGCGGCGTCGTTTGTTCGAGGCCGGCATCGTGCTGGGGCTCGCGGCATCGGCGGGCACGATGCCGATCGCGATCATCCTCGCTGTCCTGGTGGCGGCGGGGCTGCGCGGCGGTGCGGTCACGGCGCTGAAGTTCTTCCTCCCCGCCGTCGTCACCGTCGTCGGCGTGCATGCGCCGCTGCTCCTCGACGACGTCGGTGCGGTCTACGGCTACTACCACCAGGAGATCAACAAGGAGGCCGGGTACGGCTCGCTGTGGTACCTGTTCTCGCTCGGCGGGTGGGAGACGCGGCACACAGGCTCCCTGGCCTTCGCGATCCTGATGCTGGTCCTAGGGCTCCTGGTGGCCTACCTCTACACCGCACGGAAGCGGCCGCGGGTTGGTTCCCTCATCGCGGTGATCGTGCTGCTCACCGTGCTGCTGGGCCCCGCGTACCCACCGCAGACGTCGCTGTGGGTGCTGCTGGCCGTGATGCTGGCTCGCCCGTACAAGGTGGAGCTGATCGCCGTCACCGTCACCGAGGTCGGCTACTACCTGGCCATCTGGGGGTGGCTCGCCGGCAGCCTGACCTCGGCCCAGCAGGGACCCTACGGGCTGTACTGGCTGGCCATCATCCTGCGCGCCAGCATCCAGGGGCTCGTGGCGTGGGAGGCGCTCAGCGACATCGTCCGCCCCGGCCGCGACGAGCTACGCACGCCCGATCAGCCCGACCCCATCGGCGGCGTGCTGAACGACGACGAATTTGCAGCCCACGTGGGGAGCGAGGATTCCCCGCAGGACGCCGAGCCGGTGGCCGCGACGACGGGCGCGGAGCTCAGCTGAAGCGGACCTCGTCGGGGGTGACCGTCGTCATGCGGGTGGTCACCGGCACGACATCGCCCACCTGTGCCGGCGGCGTGGCGCCCGGGACGAACACCATCGACGAATGCATGTGAGGGGGCTCGGCGAATGCGCGCTTCCTGCCGCCGATCGTGAACGGCGACAGGGACCGCCCGAGGGCGTCCAGCACCCCCTGGGCGGCGGTCACACCCCGCTGCCGCAGCGACCGTTGCGGTGTGGGCGCGGCCATCGCGACGCCGTGCGCGGTGCCGCCGGACACGATGACGAGGTGGCCCTCCTTCGGAGCCTTCACGCTGTGGTAGCCGAGCTCCTGGCCGCGTTTGACGGGATGGACGTCGAGGACGGTCGCGGTGGTGTGGTAGGCCGCCTTGTCGCCCAGCCACAGCCGCGTGCCCACCCGCATGCGGGCGTCGAACTCGCGGGCGAACTGGGCATAGTCGGCGACGCTGAGGTGGGAGACCCACACCGGCGCGGGCCGCACCGAGACACCGGTCGCCGCCAGGCGCCTGGCCTCGACGAGGAGGCCGCTGGACGGCAGGTGGACTGCCCAGCCCTCGAAGGTGAGCTCGCCGAAGTCTTCGGCCGTGAGGTTGCGCGGGTCGAGGCCGTGCCGGTGCATGGCCGTCTCGATCTCGACGATGACCCTCGCCGTCGGGTGCTCCGCAGCGACGGCGCGGAGGTCGTCGGCTCGGCTGATCGTGGCGATGACGCCGGGGTCGTCGAGCAGGGCGGTGGCGGCGTCGTCGAAGGGTCGCCACGGGTTGAGGACGACGACGTCGCCGGTCCAGCCGCCCGCTCTGACCGCTGCCACCTCCTGCGCGATGCCGACGGAGATGGAACCGACGCCCAGTGCGGTGGCCTCGCGGGCGAGCAGGTCGAGCCCGAAGCCGTAGCCGTTGCCCTTGAGCACCGGCACGAGCCCGGGGACGTCGGCCAGCAGCGAGCGCTGATGCGAGCGCCAGGCGTCGGTGTTGATCGTCAACGTCAGCGGCATGGGGTCACCGCCTCTTGAGGTACTGCGTGAACGCGAAGTAGAGCGGCTTGTTGATGGCGTAATCCCACTCGCCGAGGTAGGCGACGGCCTCGCCCCCGGTGCCGACCTTGAACTGGATCAGCCCGATCTCGGGATCGTCCTTGCCGACGCCCTCCGTGATGCCACGCAGGTCGTAGACGGCGCAACCGGCCGCGTTGGCGTCACGGATCATCTGCCACTGGACGGCGTTCGAGCCGCGCACCTCACGCTTTGCGTTGGTGGACGCGCCGTAGGAGTACCACGCGTGCTCGCCCACCTGCACCATCGTCGTCGCTGCGACAAGGTCGCCGTCGTGCTCGGCCAGGTAGACCTTCATGCGCTCGGGATCCTCGGCGCGCAGGGCGTCCCACATCGTCTCGAAGTAACTGAGCGCCCGCCCCGTGAAGCCGTCGCGGGCGGCGGTTTCGAGGTAGATGCGGTGGAAGGCGGCCAGGTCTTCGCGCGACCCCTGGCGGACGACGACACCTTCCTTGGCGGCCTTCTTGATGTTGCGCCGCCACTGCTGGTTCATGCCCTTGAGTAGTTCGTCCTCGGACTTCTGGGAGCCGTCGTCGTGGCGCAGCGGCAGCTGGAAGTTGAACATCGGCTGACCGGCGGCGAAGCCCTCACCCGTCTCGTCGGTCACCCAGCCGCCGTGGAGCAGGAGGTTCCGAACCCGGGTGCCGAGCAGCGTCGTCTCGTCGGGCGTGACGTCGGACAGACGCGTGACGTCGTCGTCGGCCACCGCGTCCTTGATGGTGGGGGCGAGCCAGCGTCGGTGCACCAGGGTCGGGCCGATCCGGACGGCGAACGCCTTGCGCTTCTTCGCGTAGGTGACGAAAGCCTGGAGTGCCTCAGCGACGTCGGGCCGCGCCCAGTCCAGCACCGGTCCCTCCGGGAGGTAGGCGAGGTAGCGCTTGAGCTTCGGGAGTTGCCGGTAGAGGACGAGCGCGACGCCGACGAGGTCGTCGCCGTCGAAGAACCCGACCGACTCTCCCCGCCACTCGCTCTTGACCTTCGCCCACGCGGGCGTCTGGAGGAACGAGGCTGAGCCCCGCTGGCCGATGTGGGCCAGGTGCTGTTCGGCTGAGATTGGTCGACAGGTGATCACCCCCTCAGGCTACCGGCTTCCGCTCCCACCCACTCGGGCACGGGGCGGTGGGAAGCGTGGGGCCGGGGACTGAGTTGAGCAAATAAGACGGGTGAACGAATAGTAACGATGTTACCTCGGCGTGTCGCAGCGTTGACCCATCTCATCTGCTCAACTCAGTTCCAGCCAACCCCAGCCGCGCGGAGGCAAGGAGTCGCTGGCACGGGCTGAGCCAGCCGACCCCGGAACACCGGCGGCGGCCGGGAGCCTAAGATGCGACGCATGACGCATCCGGCGCGCGACGCCGCGGCCACCGCGATGGACCGCTACCTCGGCTCCCGCGCGCTCAGGGGCGTGGCTGTGGTGGTGTTCGCCTGGCTCGTCTTCGTGCTGGTCACCGCATTTCCCAGCACAGACCCGTGGGCGACCTACCGGATCGACTTCGACGTCTACCGCATGGGCGGTGAGGCGTTCCTCGGCGGTGAGGATCTCTACGGGCAGCTGTTCCGCACCCGGTCCGGCGCGGAGTTGTTCTTCACCTACCCGCCGATCGGAGCGATCCTCTTCTCGCTGTTCAGCTTCGTGAGCTTCGGCGCTGGAGCGGCCATCCTGACCGGCCTGTCGATAGCCTCGCTCGTGTTGTCGCTGTGGCTCGTCATCAGGGCACTCGGCGCAGACGGGCGCGACGCCTTCTGGCTTGCCGTCCTGGCGGGGATCCTTGCCGTCTGGACGATCCCCGTGCGCGAAACCGTGGAGCACGGACAGATCAACCTCATTCTGATGGCGCTGGTGCTCGGCGACGTCCTCGGCCGACGTCAGCGCTGGTGGCGCGGGTCGTTGGTGGGGCTGGCGCTGTCGATCAAGCTCACCCCGGCCGTCTTCCTTGCCTACTTCCTCATCCGACGTGACTGGCGCGCGCTGGCCATGGGCATCGGATCAGCGCTCTTCTATACGGGGCTCGGGTTCCTGCTCGCCCCCGACGACTCCTGGCGGTACTGGACGTCAGCCCTCATCAGCCCAGAGCGAATCGGCGCCAACGCATTTGCCACCAACCAGTCCCTGAGCGGCGCAATCCACCGCCTGGGCTTCGACGGCGCGGAGACCGTCCTGTGGTTCGTCGTGTGTGCGATCGTCGGGCTCGCTTGCCTGGCGTTGCTTCGCCGACTGTTCAACGAGGGCGACGCCGTCATGGCCGCCATGGTGATGGGCCACTACGCCCTGCTGGCTTCGCCTGTCTCGTGGGGACACCACTGGGTGTGGTCCGCCCCGGCCGTCGTCGTGGTGCTCGTTTGGGCCTGGCGGTGCCTTCCGCATTGGACCGGGTGGGCGTTGGCAGGGTTCGCCGTCGCAGGCGCGGCCGTCTACCTGCTGGCGCCCCACCTGTGGTTCCCGCGACCACCTCAGCAGAACCCCAACTGGTCCTGGTGGCAGCAACTGGTGGGTTCGGCCTACCTGTGGTGGGCTTTCGGGCTCCTGCTCGTGGCCTGGTTCGCCGCCCCACGGGCTGCCGCCGGCGGCAGATCGGCGCCGTCGGAGACCCGCGGGTAGGCTGGTGGCCCATGACTGCAATGAATGAAAAGCCGGAGGTCGACTTCCCGGGTGGCGAGCCGCCCGCAGACCTCGAGATCAAGGACATCGTCGAAGGCGACGGCCAGGAGGCCAAGGCCGGCGACACCGCCCACGTGCACTACGTCGGGGTTGCGTTCAGCTCGGGTGAGGAGTTCGACTCGTCCTGGAACCGCGGGGCGCCGCTGTCGTTCCCGCTCGGCGCTGGCCGCGTCATCCAGGGCTGGGACCAGGGCCTTCAGGGGATGAAGGTCGGCGGACGTCGCCAGCTCACCATCCCGTCCCACCTCGCCTACGGTGACCGCGGGGCCGGTGGCGTCATCGCCCCAGGCGAGACCCTCATCTTCGTCTGCGACCTCGTGGGCCTCAACTGACCCTTCGGACGTGACGACGGGGCGTCGGCCACGCGGGATTTCTCCCGTTGTGGCCGGCGCCCCGTCGCGTTTTCCGTGTCAGTGCCCGCCGGGGAGTCGACGGTGGATGTCTTCGGACATCCGGATGGTCGCGTAGTAGAACTCCAGCGTCATCCGCACCAGCACCAGGTAGAAGAGGCCGACGGCGGGGGCGAGGATGAGACCGAACACCGCGAGCAGGCCGTCTCCGGAGGTGAGGGCGGCGATCACACCGAACAGCACGAAGATGCCGATGATCACCATCGAGATGATGTAGGCGACCTTCACGACGCTCGGGGTGATGAACGAGCTGAAGCTGACGTCGAACAGAGAGCCCAGGAAGCCGCGCTCCGGGCGTCCACCCGGGGCTCCGAAGGTACCGGACGGGTACGACGGGCCCCCCGAGTCGGACGCGGAGTAGGGGTAGGGCGAGTAGCCGCCGGACGGCGGTGCTGCGTACGGAGGCTGGGGCTGAGTGGTGCCCGGACCCTCGGTGGAGCTGTAGGGTCCGGCCGACTGGTTGTCCGAATTTGGAGTGCCGTAGGGACTCGGCTGGTACTGGGGTCCGCCCGGCTGTGGGGAGCCGTACGGGTTGGGGGAGTAGTCGGGTCCGGTGCCCTCGGGGCGCTCTGGGTATCCGGCGGGGTTGTCCTGGTTGGACATGGTTCTCCTTCGATCACGACCTTGGTTTCGTCCCAGTGTGGCAGTTGCGCGGTTCAGGTTCATCCGGACGAGCGGGCAGTTGCGAGCCCTTGGAATCCTGAGAGACGAGGTGGGGTGTGGTGTGCCTCGACGGGGCTAGACGCCACCGCGACAGCAGAAACGCCAACCGGCAGCCGCAAACGCCAACTGTCAAGGGAACTCGCCAACGAGATTCAGCGACGCCCGCGAGATCTCGGGGGCGTCGATGGTCCTCGGGGGCGTCACGGTATAGCGATTGGCGTTGGCCGTTCTCGGTTGGCGTCAGGGCGGGGAGGCGGACAGTCGTGAGCGGTGAGCCTCGGGGTGTAACCCTTCGACAAGCTCAGGGACCTAGTGGCGGGCTCAGGGACCGAGCGACAAAGCGGCGGGGCGTCACCTCTTCGGTGGCGCCCCGCCGCTCGGTCAGCAGGAACTCAGACGGGAGCGTGCTCCGGATCCGGGGCCGCCAGCTCGCCCTTGATGACGTCCAGCGGCTCGTTGATCCGCATGCCGTAGAAGGAGCGGTAGACGAAGTACATCGAGGCCACCAGGAACACCGCGGCCAGCACGCCGGTCAGCAGCGCACCGTTCTGGTACTCGAGGAGCACCGCGAGCTCGACGGCCAGCAGCCCGAAGAGCGTGGTGAACTTGATCACAGGGTTGAGCGCAACCGAGGAGGTGTCCTTGTACGGGTCGCCGACGGTGTCGCCCACGATGGTGGCGTCGTGCAGCGGAGTGCCCTTGCCGTCGAGGTCGACCTCCACGATCTTCTTCGCGTTGTCCCAGGCTCCACCCGCGTTCGCCATGAAGATGGCCTGGTAGAGGCCGAACAGCGCCATCGCGATGAGGTAGCCGATGAAGAAGAACGGCTCCACGAACGCGAAGGCCAGCGTGGCGAAGAAGATCCCCAGGAAGATGTTCAGCATGCCCCGCTGGGCGTACTGGGTGCAGATCTGCACCACCTTGGACGAGTCCTCGGCCGACGCCTTGGTCACGCCGTCGAGCTTGATGTTGGCACCGATGAACTCGACCGCGCGGTACGCGCCCGTCGTGACGGCCTGGATGGAGGCGCCGGTGAACCAGTAGATGACTGCGCCGCCAACGATCAGGCCGAGCAGGAACGGGGCGTGGAGCAGCGACAGCTTCTCGACGTCGGTCTCGAGACCGCCGGTCAGCCCCATCATGATCGAGAAGATCATCGTGGTGGCACCGACGACCGCTGTGCCGATGAGCACCGGCTTCGCCGTCGCCTTGAACGTATTGCCAGCACCGTCGTTGGCCTCGAGGAAGTACTTGGCGCGCTCGAAGTCGGGCTCATGCCCGAACTCCGCCGCGAGTTCCTCGCGGGCACCGGGCATCTCCTCGATGGTCGAGAGCTCGAACACCGACTGGGCGTTGTCCGTGACGGGGCCGTAGGAGTCGACGGCGATGGTCACGGGACCCATGCCGAGGAAGCCGAACGCAACCAGGCCGAACGCGAACACGGCGGGGGCCAGCATGAGCGTGGCCAGGCCGAGCGTCGAGATCCAGTAGGCGATGGCCATGAGGCCCGCGATGGCGATGCCGAGCCAGTAGGCGGAGAAGTTTCCGGCGACGAGGCCGGACAGGATGCCGAGCGAGGCGCCGCCCTTGTTGGCGGACACCACGACCTCCTGCGTGTGCCGCGCGTTGGTGGAGGTGAACACCTTGACCAACTCCGGGATGAGCGCGCCGGCCAGCGTGCCGCAGCTGACGATGAGCGAGAGCTTCCACCACAGGCCGTCGCCGAGGCTGCCGAGCAGCAGTGCGGAGGTCAGGAACGTGGTGGCGATGCAGACCGCCGAGGTGATCCAGACCAGCGAGGTGAGCGGCTTTTCGAAGTCCATCTCCATCGCGTTGCGGTACTTGGCACGGGCGAGCGCGGCGTTGACGTAGTAGGAGATGCCGGAGGCGACCACCATGACGGCGCGGATGACGAACAACCACACGAGAAGGGTGACCTGCATCGACACCTCGGGGACGCCGAGGAGGATGAACGTGATGAGCGCGACGCCGGTGACGCCGTAGGTCTCGAATCCGTCAGCCGATGGGCCAACCGAGTCGCCGGCGTTGTCGCCGACGCAGTCCGCGATGACGCCTGGATTGCGGGCGTCGTCTTCCTTGATCTTGAAGACGATCTTCATGAGGTCGGCGCCGATGTCTGCGATCTTCGTGAAGATGCCGCCGGCGATGCGCAGAGCCGAGGCGCCGAGGGACTCGCCGATGGCGAAGCCGATGAAGCAGGCGCCAGCGATCTCACCGGGCAGGAAGACCAGGATGATCAGCATCATCGCGAGCTCGACGGAGATGAGCACCATGCCGATGCTCATGCCGGAGCGCAGCGGGATGTCGTGGCTGGAGTAGGGCTTACCGGACAGCGCGGCGTGAGCGGTGCGGGAGTTCGCGAACGTGTTGACGCGGATTCCGTACCAGGCCACACCGTAGGAGCCGGCCATGCCGATGAGCGAGAAGAGGATGACGATCGAAGTCTTCCCGACGGAGAACCCGACGAGGAAGAGGTAGTAGACGATGATGATCGCCGCGATGAAGGCCCACAGGAGCAGGAGGAACTTGCCCTGCTGCTTGAGGTAGGTCTTGCAGGTGGTGTAGATCAGCTCGGAGATCTCGCGCATCGCCGCGTGGGCCGGCATGCGCTTGAGCTGGGTGTAGGTCATCAGACCGAACCCGAGGCCCAGCGCGCAGACGATCAGCCCGAGCCCGAGCAGGATGTCGCCGGGGAGCCCCAGGAAGGAGACGCTGCCGAGATCCGGCAGCTGGAGGTTGGCTTCACCACCGATGTGGGGTTCGTCGCCCGGCGCCGGGGCTTCGGTGGTACACGACGATAGCCAGAGTGCTGTGATTCCCGCCAGCGCGGCAACTGCCCCTCTCGGCAGTACCCGCGCGGCCTTCCGTTCTGAGCGCGCTAATGCGAGCATTTCGGCCTCATTCTCCCTTGAATAGCGACGGCGTCGGCGCCGTCTCGGTCATCCTACGCCCCGTAGTATTTTGGCTTACGGGGGGTTAGGTACGGGGTCAGGAACCCCACGAAGTGGGGACGGACAAGGGCCCGAGACTGCACGTCTCGGGCCCTGACATTTCGGTTACGCCGATGCCTCTTCGATGCGGGTGAGCACCTCGCGCCAGCGGCGCCTCAGCTCTTCGGTATCCGCGTCCTCGGGCAGATGCTCGTGGGCGATCTCCAACTCGGTCTGATCACCGGCGGGGCGCAGGTGGAGATCCACCAGTGTGCGCGGCGCGCCTTCCGAGGCGTGCCACGAGAAGCGAATCTGTTCCTTGGGATGGAAGCTGCGCGTGACACCGTAGGTGCCGTCGTTGGCGCGCCAATCCTCTCCCTTGTTTCCCAGTTCGCCGCCTTCGCCCAGGAGCGCCGCAGCACCTTGCGGTTTCATCAGGGCTCCCCATACGTTGTCCAGCGGTCGGGCGACGACGTGCGTCACCTTCACGCTTTTTGAGTCTGTCAGCTCCTCCGCGACAGTGTCCATAACAGTTGCACCTCCTGGTACCGGGGCAACAACCTTGGTGCCCCTCGTGGAACAAGCCTAGACCCGTCCCCTCGCGGTCTGCAGCCGGTCCGGGGTAATGCTGCTCCGCCCGTTGTTGATCCCTGGGCTTGTCGTCGTCGATCCCTGAGCTTGTCGTCATCGATCCCTGAGCTTGTCGTCGTCGATCCTGAGCTTGTCGAAGGGTTACGGCCCCGACTGCCATCACCGCCCCCGTGGTCAGGGGCGGCGGAGGCGGCAGTCTCGTGACCATCCGGCAGGCTCAGGTATCGAGGCGAGACTCCAACGTCGCCACACCCCGCGGCGCCAGGACCCACCCGACGTGCGCGGCCATGCCCGTGAGCAGCGCGCTGAGCGCCGCCATTACGAAGGCAAGTTCGGGGGAGATGTCGAGCGAGCCGGCCAAGGCCGCGAACGCGGCCACCAGCCAGGCAACCGCGATGAGGGCGGCTAACACCGCGACGACTCGCGCGGCGGTGCGCAGATGCCGGAGCGCGCGTACTCGACGGTGCAGGTCGTCGTTGATCTCCGAGGCGTCGTCCATGCCTCCAGCCTAAGTGAGCTACCGCAGGATTCGGACGGGACTTCGCCGGAGCTGCTGGCGAGGGGACCGGGACGGGGCCACAATGGGCCCATGCCGAGAGCCGCTGTGATTTTCAACCCGACCAAGATCGACCGGGCTGACCTTGCCGCCGTCGTCGACAAGGCGCAACAGAACGCGGGGTGGGAGGAGTCGCTCTGGCTGGAGACCGAAGCAGATGACCCGGGCACCGGGATGGCCCGGCGCGCGGTCGAGGAGGGGGTCGACGTCGTACTCGGGGTTGGGGGCGACGGCACGATCCGCGCTGTCTCGGAGGGTCTTCGCGGCGCGTCCGTGCCGCTCGCCCTGTGTCCGCAGGGGACCGGCAACCTGCTGGCCCGCAACCTGAAGCTCACGCTCGACAATCTGGAGGAGTCCGTTGACGCAGCGTTCAACGGCGTGTCGCGGCCCGTCGACCTCGCCGTCGCCGACTTCACCCGCCCGGACGGCAGCTCCGAGGAGCGGACCTTCGTCGTCATGGCCGGCGTCGGGCTCGACGCTCAGATCATGTCCACCACGGACGAGAAGCTGAAGAAGAAGGTGGGGATGCTTGCCTACGTCAAGGCGGGCATCGAGGCGTTGCGCGAGAACCGGAGGATGCGGATCCAGTTCAAGCTCGACGACGACCAGCCCCAGCGCGCGCGCATCCACACCGTGCTGATCGGTAACTGTGGCTCCATCGGTGCCAACGTCATGCTGCTGCCCGACGCCGCCGTCGACGACGGACTGCTCGACGTGGTGGCCGTGCGCCCCCAGGGCGTGTGGGGCTGGCCGAAACTCGCCTGGAAGGTGCTGGTGGACAACGCGCTGTTTCGGAGGTTCAAGAGCGACGCCGACCGCCGCAAGAGCGACGACACCCGCGACCTCAACTACCAGCAGGTGCGCCAGATCGAGATCCGCTTCGCCTCACCCGAGGAGATCGAGCTCGACGGCGACCACATGGGGGAGATCTCGCGGGTGCGCGTGTCGGTCGAGCACGGTGGTCTGAACGTGATGATGCCGGAGGGCTGGGAGCCGTCCGACTGAGGCGAGGGTTGCCGTCGCCGTCGCCGTCGCCGCGCGACGCCAACGGCGAGGGTCGAACGCCAACGGGGAGGTGGAAACGCCAACGTTGAGCGCCCGACGCCAACGGGGAGGGCCAAACGCCAACGGGGAGGGCCGAACGCCAACCCTGAAGGGTCCTCGCCGACGGAAACCAGCGATGCCCGCGAAATATCGCTGGCTTCACTGAGTATCGCTGGCACGGACGATTATCTGTTGGCGTTTCGGGTGCCGGGGCACTCAACCAATCCCTCACGCGGCTCGCGGCCGCCATACTGGGGCGATGGAACTTCTGCCCATGACATTCGCCTCGGGTTGGGCCTCTGGCATCAACGCCTACGCCACCGTGTTCATCCTCGGGCTGTTGGGACGCTTCGCCGACACCGGGGGGGTGCCGGAGGGATTCCAGCGCACGGATGTGCTCATCGTCATGGGGATCCTGGCCCTCATCGAGGTGGTGGCCGACAAGGTGCCCGTCCTCGATTCCATCTGGGACGTGCCATCCACCGTCATCCGCCCCATCGCCGGCGCTCTCATCGGCGCGCTCATCGCTGGGGCGAACGGCGACCTGATGACGATCACGCTGGCCGCCGTCGGTGGCGTGACCGCGCTGCTCAGCCACCTGTCCAAGGCCGGAATCAGGCTTGCTGTCAACACCTCCCCGGAGCCGGTGACCAACATCGGCGCCTCGGTGGCCGGAGACGTCGGCGTGGTCGGTGTCACGACGCTCGCGGTCCTCTTCCCGGTGGCCGCGGCCGTCATTGCCGCGATCCTGCTCGCTTTCATGCTGTGGCTCGCCTTCAAACTCGGCTCCCGCGTGCGTCGAGGCGTTCGGTGGATGCGGCAGAAGTTCAATCAGTCCGCGGTGGATCAGACCTAGCCGCCCACTCCATGGTGGCGCCGGGCGGCGCCGGCCACGAGGACCACCGCTGCCGCGATGAGCAGCGCCAAGCCGACGACGGTGCGCGTCTCCAGTCCACCCTCGTCCGGCGCTGCTGCGGGTGCCTCCGTCGGGGCGGCGGGGGAGCCGAGGAGCGTTGCCAACTCCGCGTCCAGCTCCGGCGTGAAGGCGCCGGTCCCACTGCACAGGTCGGACCGCACGTCTTCGCCGTCGAGGTTGGCGAACAGGATGATGGTCTGGCCGCTGCTCACGTGGTCCCACCCGCAGCTGGGGCCCTCCAGCGCGGTCAGCACGGGCACCGTCGGGGTGGCGTCGCCCTTGTAGACCTTGTCGATCTCGACGGTCCACGTGGCGTCGTCCGCAGAGCTCGTGGCGTTCTCTGGGACCTCCCGCCCGGTGATCGTGCCGACGGCGACGAGATCGGCTCGCTCGGCGTACTCGGCGGTTGACGAAACGGCGCAGCTGCACGCGACGGCGGGGGCAGCGGGAACGACGGCGAGCGTGACTCCGCTCAGCACCATGACTAGGGCAATCAGCCAACTACGCATGACCCAGTGTGCGCCCTCCGAGCCCCGGTTGCACCCACTCGTTACCAACTCGTTGTCATGTTTCCCCCCATTGGCGGCCGTGATGGACGAACGGCGTGGCGCTTCACGTTTCCCTGAGTAGCGGCCGTGAGGGACGAACGGCCGTATATCGAAGGGCTCGTGAGATTTCCGCAGTGCCTGGTCGGGGGCCCTTCGATACGGTCGCTCGTTCCTCGCTCCCTACTCAGGGCACCGGGGATACGGTCGCTCGTTCCTCGCTCCCTACTCAGGGCAACGGGGATACGGTCGCTCGTTCTTCGCTCCCTACTCAGGGCGACGGAGACGTCAGCCGGGGGTGTTGAGGGCCGTCTTCACCCAACGGTTGGCGTACTCCGCAAAGACGGGCCAACCGGAACGGCTCGCCAACTGGCGGAGTTCGCCGATGTGGGACTCGTGGTACCGGTAGTTGAGGTTGCGGCCGGTGTAGCGCTCGGGGATGATCACGGACCGGCCCCAGGCCGTCGCGTTGAGGGTGGCGATGCTCTGCCAGCGACCGTCGGCGAACGCCTGGACCGTGTAGAGCCCGCTGCCGAAGAGCTTCAGCTCCTGGCGGGGGGTGCGGAAGACCAGGATGTCGTAGTCGGGGTCGTGGGCGGCCCCCTTCGCTTCCGCGAGTCGGATCGCAGGCTTGGACCACTGCAACGTGCTGCCCGGCACCACCGAGACGGTCGGGAGGAACTGCACGCGGATCTGGCAGTCGGCCGCGGGCGCGGGGAACTCGACGGAATACGTGGCCCACTCGGCACCGCGCACCGTCGTGTGGCGCGCGAGCTGGTAGTTGCCGCTCACGCAGTTCGCCTGGATCGACGCCATCGGAGCAGCGCTGACGCCCGCCTGCGCCTTCTCGTGGCGAGCGTCGAACTGCACAACCACCCGGCGCCCAGCCGGGAAAGTGCCCGCGGGGATGTTCTGAGCCACACCGACCCAGCCGGTGCCCGTCGTCGTCGTAGTGACCACTCCACCGGCGATGGAGGTGTTGGAGAGCGGACCGATCACCTGCCACGAGGTTTCGAAGCTTGGGTCCAGGAACCGGTTGGGGAAGGTGGGGGCGGGGTCGAGCACCGGCATCGAAATGAGATCGCCGTTCAGCGAGACCCGGTCGAGTTTCCCGTCGTCGAGCTTCACCACGCGCAACGGGGCGGCGGGATAGCCGCGGACGAGGTCGTAACTGCTCATGATGCCGCCGCCGGTTGGCACCTCCAGCATGGGCAGCACATGCTCGTACGCGGTGAGCCCTTCCTCGAACAGTTCAGCCGAGCGCTCGTCGTAGGGGAAGATTCCATCCTCCGCGAGCTCGGCGGTGTAGTCAGCCCACATGTCGAGGCCGATGAGCACCAGATTGTTGCCGTTGAGGACCGTGGTGGGGGTGTCGCCGGTCGGATACTCCTCGAACCAGAGCAGCATCCGTCGACCCTCGACGTTGATGTAATGCTTGATGCCGCCCTCGTCGTAGGGCACCTCCAGAGCGTTCGCCAACTCCTGGGCGTAGGTGAGCCAGCGCTCCTCCCCGGTCGCTTGGTAGAGCATCCGCAGGGCGCTCATGGATCCGGCCTGGCCGAGGCCTGAGTACCAGCCAGGGGGGAGCACCGGCGTCGACGGATTGGCGGAGAAGGAGAACTGGTAGGGCAACCAGCGGACGACCTCGCCGTTGTACGTGTCGACCACCGATCCGTTGACGAGGATCTCGCCCGCCGCCACCATGGCGCACCGCTTCTGCTCGGCGGTACCCGGACCACGGTTGATGGCCTGGATGTAGTTGGCGATGCTGATGGGGTTGTAGGCGTCGTGCGGGGTGTAGCCCGGGTTGTTGATGACGTACGGGCGACCCTCATCGTTGATGGTGTAGCCGGCGGGCATCGGGGCGCCGCACTCGTGCGCGGGGGTGCCGGTCGGGGTGGGGCTCGCTGACGGGTCCGGGCTGGGCTCAACTGACGGTGAGGGGTCGACGGACGGACTGGGATCGACAGACGGTGAGGGCTCGATCGACGGTGAGGGCTCGGCCGAGGGAGACACGGGAGGAGGCGTCGTCGGGGTCGAGCTCGGTGATGGGGTCGGCTTCGGGCTCGGGGCGGGCGTGGTCGGGGTCCAGCTGGGGTTCTGCGTGGGATCGGGCGGGTTGTCCGGCTCCCTGGTGAACCGCACGACGTTGTTGAAGACCCACTGCTCCACGGAGACGAAGTAGCCGCGGCCCTGCTCGTCTTGCCGGTAGTCGAGGAACTTCATCCAGATGAACGAGCGGCAACCGTTGGGGCCGGTCCAGTCGTCCTGGCAGGACGTCTTCCACTTGCGGCCCTGGGACTCGAACTCCCCGGTCTTCGCGAGAGGGTTGTTGCCCCACAGGGCGCGGCGTGCGGCGAGGTAGGTGAGGTTGTTGAAGTGGTAATCCGTCACCGGGGTGGGCTTGCCGTCGACCATCACGGTCTGCGTCATCCAGATGTAGGTCCAGCAGCGCTCGATCTGGGCGGTGTACGACTCACAGCGCGTGAACCACTTGCGCCCGTTGATCTCGTGATAGCCCGGAGTGCTGTAGACGTCGACCGCCGACGCCACCGGCGGATGCGGCGTCAACACGGATCCCAGGAGCGCCAGCACCACCGCGACCATGACGGCAGCCACCCGGCGGCCCGCGCTCATCCGCGGCGCCGCCCTGCGGACGCGATGGCCACCGCCGTCGAGGTCGGGATGGGTGGATCCGGGATGGTGCATAGAGGAATGGCTCCTGGGCTGCTGGGTCGGGCACGAGGGCGAACTGTCCCTCAGTCTAGGCAGCAGTGGCTCAACTGGCGTCATCGGCCGTCAGGACGAGGTTGAGGTCGTCGTCGTTCCCTGAGCTTGTCGTCCGTGCTCCCTGAGCTTGTCGTCCGTGCTCCCTGAGCTTGTCGAAGGGTTACGGCCCCGAGGGTGGTCGCCGCCCTGTGGTCGGGGGCGACGGTTGGCTGGAGGGTCGTAACCCTTCGACAAGCTCAGGGACCAGTCGACAAGCTCAGCATTCAATCCCCAAGACGTCCTCCGCCGGCACCGACTCGCGATCGAAGGACTCCGCGACCGGCACCGACGTCAGCGTGCCCGCGTGGGTCGAGAGCCCACGACGCAGCGTCGCGTCGGCCTCCATCGCGCCGCGCCAGCCGTGCTCGGCCAAGGCGTTGACGTAGGGCAACGTCGCGTTGGTCAGCGCCCAGGTCGACGTATGGGGGACGGCGGCCGGCATGTTGGTCACGCAGTACAGCAGCGAGTCGTGCACCCGGAAGGTCGGGTCCTCATGCGTGGTGGGTCGGCTGGGCTCGAAGCAACCGCCCTGGTCGATCGCCACATCCACCAGCACCGAGCCGGACTTCATTCCGGCGATCATCTCGTCGCTGACCAGCTTCGGCGCGCGAGCACCGGGAATCAGCACGGTGCCGATGACGAGGTCGGCTCCAGCGAGTTGGTCGCGGATGGCGATCTCCGACGACGCCAGCGTGGTAACGCGGTTGCCCCATCGGGCCAGGGCGGCGCGCAGCTTGCCGAGGTCAGTGTCGAGCAGCGTCACATTCGCGCCCAACCCGACTGCGATGTTCGTGGCGCTCTGTCCCGCCACCCCCGCGCCCAGGACCAGCACCTCGGAGTTGGCCACCCCGCCGATACCGCCGAGCAGGATGCCCCGGCCGCCACGGTGCTTGAGCAGGTGACTGGCACCCGCCTGGGTGGCCAGACAGCCGGCCACCTCACTCATCGGGTGCAGCAGCGGGAGTTGCCCGCTGTCGAGCTGCACGGTCTCGTAGGCGATCGCCGTCGTGCCGGCGTCGAGGAGCGCGTCCACCAGGGGTTCGTCCGCCGCCAGATGCAGGTACGTGAACAACGTCAGGTCTTCGCGCAGCAGCCCGAACTCGTCGGGTGTGGGCTCCTTGACCTTGAGCACCAGTTCGGCTGAGCCCCAGACCTCGGGGGCGTCGTCGACGACGGTGGCGCCCGCCTTGCGGTAGTCGTCGTCGGTGAACGACGAGCCCAACCCGGCGTCGTGCTCGACGATGAGCTCATGTCCGCGCTGCACCAACTCGTGCACCCCGACCGGCGTCATCCCGACCCGGTGCTCGCTGTTCTTGACCTCTCGGGGTACGCCGATCCTCATCCCGCCACCCTAGTGTCCGCGGTCACTGGTCAGCGGGCCGAATGGGAAGTCAGCGCGGGAAACCGCGGGGGAGGGCGGCCTCCGGGTCGAGGGGCTGCCGGGTGTCGATCAGTCCGTCGTCCCCGATGAGGGTCACGGTGTCGCCGGTCCCGCGCTGGGAACCGCCCGTCACCTGCGCGCCCTCGTCGACGATGCAGTTGACCAGCGAGACGCCGGGGCCGATGCGGGCGCCGTCGAGCACCACGGAGTCCACGACGGTGGCGCCCGCCTCGATGATGGCGGCCGAGCCGATGACGGAGTGCCGCACTTCCCCCTCCACGACGGATCCGGAAGACAGCAGAGAGTCGTGCACCTCGGCCCCACCCATGACGCGCGCAGGCGGGAGTTGGGGCAGCGCGGAGTAGATGCGCCAGCGTGGGTCGTCGAGTACCACCCCGTTTCCGTCGAGGATCTGCAGGTTGGCGGTCCAGTAGGACTGCAGCGTGCCCAGATCCAGCCAGTAGTCGTCGTGGCGGTGTTCAACAACCTTCCGGTGCTCGACGAACCAGGGGATCAGCTGATCGCCGTAGTCCTCCAGCTCCCCGCCGTCAGCAGTCAGCTCCTCGAGCGCAGCCAGCAGCTGAGATGCGGTGTAGACGAAGACCTCGGTCGCTACGAGGCGACCCTCTGGATCGTCGGGCTTGTAGTCGAAGCGGGTGACGGTGCCCGCGTCGTCGACCTGCACGACCCCGTACCTGGACGGGTCCTCGTCGACGAGCGTGGTGACGATGGTGAGGTCGGCTTCCTTCTCGATGTGAGTGCTCAGGACGTCGAGGAAGTTCATCGTGTAGAGGTGATCGGCGCTCAGCACCAGCACGTACTCGGGGTCGAAAGCTCGGATCACCTCGCGCTGGCGGTAGATCGAGTCGGCGTTGCCCTTGGCGAATCCCTCGCCGGGGCCGCCCTCAAACGGCGCCAGCACCTCGAGTCCCCCGTGGTTGCGGTCCAGGTCCCAGGGCCGGCCCGCCGAGAGATACGTGTTCAGGCTGTGGGGTAGGTACTGCTCGACGATCCCGATGTCGCTGAGGTGGGACTGCGCGAGGTTCGACAGCGAGATGTCGATGAGCCGGAAGGTGCCGCCCACGGGCAGGACCGGCTTCGGCTTGGCGTCGGTGAGGCCCTCGAGTCGGGAACCCTCGCCACCGGCCAAGATCAGGGCATAGGTACGAGGGATGTGCATGCGAACCTCCGGAAAGCGTGACTCGATGGTAGCCGTGGCCGGGCCGAACCGATATGGGTCGGCTACAGCGAATTTGGTCCGTCTCTCAGGTCGTTGATCAGTTCATCAGCCGTCGAGGAGCTAGTCGTAGCATCATCGCCCCGCAAACCCTGAACCTAACCTGAGAGTTTCTTGGATTCTGGCGGGCGAGATGTTACGTTCGTCGCGTTCTCGTGAACGGACTTGGGAGACATACATGTTTAAGCGCCTTCTCTTCGCCGGCCTGGCGGCGATCACCGGGGCCACCGTCGGCCTCGTTGCGCCGACCGCGCAGGCGGTGGAAACCATCCAATACACCCAGCCGGGGGATCACCTCGTCAACGGCCGCTACTGGCGCACCACGTGCGAGAACTACTCGCCCACGGTCGTGCGCTGCAACACCGACATCTTCGCCACCAAGGTTGTCAAGGTCGACGGCCACCACGTGGTGCACAACGGGTGGACCTTCAACAACCTCACGTACCTTCCCTCCGAGCGCAGCCAGTGGGAGGGCAATCCCCTGGCCACGACCGGGGAGTGGACCGCCTCCGACGGCCGCTTGTGGAAGGCCGAGTGCGACACCGACCTGACCGGCGCCAACGGGTGCCGCGCCTGGGCGTGGACCACCGTCGTCGCGCACGAGAACGGCAAGTTCGTCCAGCGTGACCAGTGGCAGTTCAACAACATCATCCAGTTCTCCACGACGGACATCCCGCCGGTGACGACGATCCCTGCGCCCGCCCCGCCGCTGGCCGGCGTGCCGGTGGAGAAGGAGCCGGAGTCGCCTCTGGCGTGGCAGTCGTGCAAGGTGTCCTACTACTGGCAGGGGTACCGCACCGCCAACGGTGAGATCTACGACCCCAACGGTCTGACCGCCGCTCACAAGACGCTGCCGTTCAACACGCGCGTCCGCGTCCAGAACCCGGCCAACGGCAAGGAGGTCGTGGTGCGCATCAACGATCGTGGGCCGTTCATCGCCGGCCGCTGCCTGGATCTCTCCCGTGCCGCGATGCAGGCCATCGGCGGCACCTCCGCAGGTGTGATCACCGCGAACTACCAGGTTCTGCGCTGATCCTTCCCCCCCAAGGAAGGCGGGCCCCCCGGCGTTGTGCCGGGGGGCCCGCGCCATTTCTGGCCTGATGGATGAACGCGACGACGTCGTCTTGCGCGTCGCGACGCTCGGCTACGAGCGTCGAGCCGCCCCCGCCCTCGGACCCACGACGGCGACCCCTAAGCTTGCTCGCCATGCGATGGTTGGCCCTGGTCGGGGGCGTGTTGGTTCAGGTCGTCATCGGCGGCGTCTACGCGTGGAGCCTGTTCGGGCGCGCGTTACAGCCCGAACTGACGGCGGTGCAGGCAGCCGTGCCCTTCGAGGTGGCCATCGGCATGATCTTCGTCGGCGCCTCCATCGGCGGGAGGCTGCAGGACCGCTCCAGCCCCCGGGTCGTCGCGCTGCTGGGCGTCCTGCTCTACGCCGCCGGCATCCTCCTGGCCTCCCTCGCCACCAGCCCGGAGAGGTTCTGGGTGCTGGTCGTCGGCTACGGCGTCATCGGCGGGTTCGGACTTGGGATGGCCTACATCGTGCCCGTCGCGCTGCTGCAGAAGTGGTTCCCGCGGCACAGCGCCGTGGTCACCGGGCTCGCCGTCGGCGGGTTCGGGTTCGGCGCCACCGTCACGTCGCCGGCCGCCCAGTACCTCATCGGTCTCAGCCCTGAGTCGCCTGCGCTGGCCTTCAGGCCGCTCGGGCTCGCCTACCTGGTGGTCGGCGCGCTGGCAGCCGCGATGCTCGTCAGCCCGCCAGCAACCGCCGCCCGCGAGGGTGCGTCGTCGGACTTCACGCCCCGGGAGGCGCTGGGGACCCGCCAGTGGTATCTGCTGACCGCGATCCTCACCGTCGCTGTGGCGGCCGGCATCTCGCTCATCTCGATGATGGCAGGCGCTGCGGTCGACGTCGGTGGTCTCGACGCTGCGGGTGCGGCGGCCGCCGTCGGCGTGTTGGCTCTGTTCAACGGCGCGGGACGGATCGGCTGGGCGGCGCTGGCCCAGCGGGTGGGCCGGTTGAAAGTGCTCGGCGCGATCCTCGCGCTGGAGGGTCTGGCGCTGGTCGCCCTGCCCCACGCCACCGGCTTCGCGTTCCTGGCGCTGGCCGCCGTCGTCTACCTCTGTTACGGGGGTGCGTTCGGGACGCTGCCGTCGACCGCCGGGGCCTTCTTCGGCCTCACGCATGCCGGCGCCATCTACGGGCTGATGCTTGTGGGCTGGAGCCTCGCGGGCGTCGCGGGTCCGCTGGTGTCGTCGGCGCTGGTGGCGGGAGCGGGCGGCTACACGGTGGCGTTCACCGTCATGGGGCTGCTGGCATTGGCCGGAGTGCTGCTCCCGGCCGTCACCCGTCCGCCTCGCCGAACGAACTTGGACGCTGACCAAGTACCGACCGCTACTCCCTGACCTCAATCCCGAACGCGCGCAGCAGCTGCGCGCCGCCGTCGGGGGTGACCCGGAGCCCGGCGACCTTCGCCTCGCGTGGGTCGAAGTAGTAGTTGTACGACGAGATGAGGCTCACTCCGCGCAGGTCGGCCCCGACGAACCGGGCTTTGGCGAGGTTGCAGTGCTCGAACGACGTTGCGGCCAAGACGGCATCGGAGAAGTCGGCCTCGCTGAGGTCGCAGTCGATGAACGACCATCTGCGCAGCGTGCTGCCGACGAAGCTGGAGTACGTGAGCTTGCAGCCTTCGAAGGTCAGCGGCGCCACGGACAGGGTCCCGGCGATCACCGACGTCCACGCCACGGACAGCGCCCGGCAGCCCTTCAAGACACAATCGGCGAAGCTCGTCCCAGGCAGCTTGGTCTGAGAGAGCGAGCACGAGTCGAACCGGCAGTCGATGAAGTCGCAGTTGCGTAGCACCGCCTCATCCAGCACGCACCCGGTGAAGGTGCATCCCTCGAAGACCACTCCGCGCAGCTCGTCGCGGGGTTCGAGGCGGCCGGTGATGGTCTCGCCGGCCAGGTAGTCGGTCCCGTCGTCGCGGATGTCGGAGATGTTCACTGCAGCACGCCCAGCTCCTGCAGCCAGGCGCGCGTATCGGCGTCGTCCGCCCAGAGGTGGGCATGCCATCCGACGGCCAGTGCGCCGTCGACGTTGGGGTGGCGGTCGTCGATGAACGCGATCTGATCGGCGTCGAGCCCGAGCTCATGCTGCACCTGGCGGAAGCAGGCAGGTTCAGGCTTGGAGTAGCCCATGGGTGCGGAGATGAAGAGACGGTCGATGTCGGCGCGCCACGCGGAGTGCTCCGCTGCGGCGGCGATCGCGTGCGGCGCGTTGGACAAGACGGCGACGGTGCGGCCGGCCGCGCGGGTGTCGCGCAGGAGGGCGTGCGCCTCGGGGCGTACCTGGATCCACAGCTCGGAGTCGAGGCGTGCCATCTCGGCGATGTCGTCGTCCGTGGGGGTGAGCCCCAGCGTCCGCAGCAAGGGACCCCAGTACTCGGCGTCCGAGGCGCCGTCGTCGTAGGCGGGGCGATCGGCCCAGTAGTTGGCCTCGTAGTCGGCTGCGCTGACCCCGAGCCGGTCGGCGGCGTCGACGTAGAGGTTGGGGGGCGAGGCGAGGACCTGCCCGAGGTCGAACACAACTGCACGGATCATGTCTCGATCCTAGGCAACGGGTGTCTGGGTGGTCGCGGAGGCCGACATCCCGTGACTCCCGCGGGATCGGTCCGGGTTCAGGGAAGGGCGAGACCGCCGTCGACGCGTACTGCCAGCCCATCGCGCGCGAGGGATTCGGCGCAGGAGGCGAGTTGGTCCTGGTCGGGCCAGGCGACGTCGGCCAGGCTCACTGGTCCCGACGACGCCCGCAGCGCCGCCATGATGCGACCGCGGCACTGGCGATCGGTGCCCTCCCACGGTTGGGCGGTGCGCTCGGGTCCTGACCAGGCCGGGTAGCCACCGGCGCGCCAGGCGCAACGATCGGCGATGGGGCACTGATCGCAGCGGGGATTCTTGGCGGTGCACACCAGTGCCCCCAGCTCCATGGCTGACGCCGACCACAGCGCCGCCTCAGCGTCGTCCTCGGGGACGAACTGCCAGGCCCGCGTCCGCTCCGCCGCGGTCTCGTGGCGGTGTGGGAACTCGACCCCGCCGTCGGCGCGTGCCAGCACTCGGCGGACGTTGGTGTCGAGCACCAGCGAGCGGCGCCCGTAGGCGAACGCGACGACGGCGGCAGCTGTGTAGCGACCGACGCCGGGGAGCGCCAGCAGCCCCGCCTCGTCCTTCGGGAGGCCGCCGAGCTGGTCCACCGCGCGTGCCGTCTCCTGCAGGCGGAGCGCACGCCGTGGGTAGCCGAGCCGACCCCAGGCACGCAACACATCCGCGGTGGCGGCATCGGCCAGGGCGGCGGCCGTGGGCCAGCGCTCCATCCATTCCTCCCACAGCGGCGCTACCCTCGGCGCCGGCGTCTGCTGGCACATCACTTCGCTGACGAGCACTCCCCAGGGAGTCGTCTCCGCGCGGCGCCAGGGGAGATCGCGGGCGTTGGCGGCGAACCAGGTGGCCACGGGCGCGAACAGGCCATCGACGGCGACATCGGCCTCCGCGTGGGGTTGGCTCTCGGCGGTACGAGCAGTCACGTGAGCAGATGCCCGTAGCGAGCGCCCGTCTGCCCGAGGGCTGCTCGCAGCGCCTCCTCCGAGCCTGGGCCCAGCGCGTCTCTGTACCCACCGACCAGCGCGACCGGCAGCAGCTCGGCCCCGGACGGCTCCTGGCCGACGCCCAGCGCTGACAGCGCCCGGGCGGTCTCGTTGGCGATCTTGGCGCGGACGTCGTCGTCGGCGAGGCGCTTCATGCCGAACATGGTGGAGGTGTACTGGGGATCGGTCAGGCAGCTGGCCACATAGATGCGGGCTGCGTCTCGGAGTTCGACGGCGAAGGCGCCCGGGCCCGCGCTGTCGAGCGCAGCGGCCACGTCACCGCGGAAGAAGTGCTTGACCACCCGCCTGGCATCGGATCCTTGGCGCCCCGCGACCATCACCTCGACCCACAGGCCGACGAAGCGGTCGCCGTCGTCATTCTTGCCGTGGCGGGCCAGCCGGAGGGCCGGGTGCGGAGATTCGCTCATGGGCTTCAACTTACCTGGCGAGCGCTGCTGGCAGATCCCTGAGCAGTGACGAGCGCTTCGCGCGAGGCGCGTCCGTCGAATCGGTCCCTGATCAGTGACGAGCGCTTTGCGCGAGGAGCGTCCGTCGAAGGGTAGCGGCCTCGTGACCTGCCGCCGCCCCCGACCGGCAGGGCGGTGACCACAGTCGCGGGCGTTAACCCTTCGACAAGCTCAGGGAACAGGTCGACAAGCTCAGGGAACAGGTCGACAAGCTCAGCGAACCAGGTTCGGTGACTGGAGGTCGTCGAGGAGTGCCTTCACCCGGGCGGCGATGTCGTCTCGGACCAGGCGCATACGCTCCTCGCCCTCGATGCCGTCCTTGCTGGGCTCGACCGTGTCCCAGACCTCGATGGTGCCGCGCATCCCCTCAACCGGCTGGACGTCAGCCTCGGTGCCGATGACGACCACGCGATCCGCCCGACGCAGGACGTCGGGGTCGACGGGCTTGGGGCTTTCGCCGTCGAAGGTCGCGCCGAGCTCCTCGACCGAGCGCGCAGATTCCTCGTTGAGCTTCGACCCCGGGTGAGTGCCGGCCGAGTGGACCTCGACGGCGTCGCCGCCGAACCGGCGGGCCAACGCGGCGGCCATCTGGGACTTACCGCCGTTCTTCACGCACACGAAGAGCAGCGTGGGCTTAGGTGTCGGGAGTTCGACGGGCTCGACCCCCAGCTCCCCCAGGAGGGTCAGCACGCGGCGCTTGATCTCGTCGCGGATCGGCCGCACCGATGCCACTCCCTGCCCGGCCGGGTCCTCGAGGGTCCAGTCCAGGTACCGCTTGCCGGGGTAGTAGGGGCAGGTATCGCCGCATCCCATGGTGATGACGACGTCGGACGCGACGACCGCCTCGTCAGTGAGGATCTTCGGGGTCTCCGCGGAGATGTCGATGCCCTCCTCGAGTAGGGCGTCGCGGACGGCCGGGTTGATGGAGTCAGCCGGCGCCGATCCTGCAGAGCGCACCTCCACTGCGCCGCCCGACAGGTGGTGCGTGTAGGCCGCGCCCATCTGTGAGCGGCCGGCGTTGTGGACGCAGACGAAGAGTACGGAAGGTCGGGTCATGGCGGGGCCTCTCAGTTCAGGATTTCGCGGAGGAGGGTGGTCACCCTGGCTTGGATATCGTCGCGGATCTCGCGCACGACGTCGAGGGGTTGTCCGGCTGGGTCCCGGACCTCCCAGTCCTCGTAGCGCCTGCCGGGGAAGATCGGGCACGCGTCGCCGCATCCCATCGTCACGATGACGTCGGCGGCGTGGACCATGTCGTTCGACAGCGGCTTGGGGTAGGCAGTGTTGAGGGCGATGCCCCGTTCGCGCAGTGCCTCGACGACGACCGGGTTGATCTCGTCCACCGGCATCGAGCCGGCCGAGCGGACGTGGACGCGTCGGGCCGACAGATGTTCGGCCAGAGCCGCCGCCATCTGGGAGCGGCCCGCGTTGTGCACGCAGACGAAGAGCAGCTCGGGCACGTGCTTGACCACTCGGCCCTCAGCCTGGGCCCGCGCCATCAGTTGCTCGCGGGCGCGGCGCGCCACCAGCACGGGTAGGAAGTTCTGGACCGTTGCCCGGGAGCTCAGCAGCTCCCACGCCTCGGTGAAGGCGGATTCGATCTCGGCGTCGCCGAAGACGTCGCCGTAGGCGTAGGCGAGGTCTTCGATGAGCTGACGCTGGACGCTGTTGCGGTCGATGGCCATGAGGCGGGGCTTCCTGGTCAGATGGTGGCGGGCTCGGGGATGAGCGTGTGGAGGCCTCGCGAGCCGGTGGGCTCGTCAGGCAGGAGTGGGACGACGGCGACCCTGGCCGCCAGCCTGGACACCTCGGTGAGGTGGGGAGCCTCGGTCGCAGCTCTGGCCGAGAGCAGCGGCGACGACGTGCGGGCGGCCGCGATGGACTGATTGACCACCCAGGCATACGGCTCTATGCTCGCCCGCCGCAGTTCAGACTGAAGGTCCGCGGCCTCCTGCACCGGCGTCGCCTCGGGCAGGGTGACGATGACGATCCTGGTCAGCGCCGGATCCTGCAGGCGCATGAGCGGGGTCACGGGCCGCTGACCGGGGCCCATGCCCCGCACGATGTCGCGGTGGTAGGAACCGGTCGCGTCCATCAGCAGCAGAGTGTGCCCGGTGGGCGCGGTATCAACGACCACGAACTGTCTGCGCGCCTGGCTGACCAGGTGTGAGAACTCGCCGAAGACGGCCACCTCCTCGGTGCACGGGCTCATCAGGTCTTCGGCCAACTGTGCGCGCCCGGCGTCGTCGAGTCGTGCGCCCTTGGTCCGCATGACCTTGTCTCGGTAGGCCTGAATGGCGGCCTGCGGGTCGATGCGGGAGACGCTGAGGTGCTCGTCGGAGGCGCCTGCGAGCACGTCGTCGAGGTGTGCTGCCGGGTCGGTGGTGGACAGATGGACGGTCTTCCCGCGCTCCGCCAAGGCCAGCGCGACAGCGGCCGCCACGGTCGACTTCCCGACGCCGCCCTTGCCCATGCACATGATGAGGCCGTGGTCCTGCGCAGCCAGTTCGTCGATCAGTTCGGCCAGGCCGTTCGCCTCGACGGCGGTCGTGTCCCCGGTGGGTCTGACTGGCTGCGGGTGGGGATTGAGCAGTTCCCGAAGGCTGTCCACGCCGACGACGGCGTTGGGCCGCAAAGCCACCTCGGTGCGCGTGAGGCGCCCGAGGGAAGGGGGAAGTTGGCTGAGTGCCCGCTGTTCGCGCGCGTGGACCGCCGTGGCCAGGGGATCGTCGCCGGGGTCGCTAAGGAGGGCGTTGACCACTAGGTGTTGTTCAGTAATGCCCACGTGAGCCAGTTCGTCGGCGGTGCGCCCGGCCTCGACCAGTGTGGACGGCTGGGCGCGGGTCACGAGCACGAGCCGGGTCAGAGAGGGGTCCGAGAGGCGTGCCAGCGCCGAGGCGTAGGTGGCGCGGGTCTTGTCGAGGCCCGCCATCGGGCCGAGGCAGGAGGCGTCACCCTTGCCGTCGTCGAGGAAGCTCGTCCACTCGCCGGGCAGCTGAAGCAGGCGGATCGTGTGCCCTGTGGGGGCCGTGTCGAACACGACGTGTTCGTAGCCCGCGATGCGTGAATCATCGGCCAGGAGGCCGGTGAACTCGTTGAACGACGCCACCTCGGTGGTGCAGGACCCGGACAGCTGCTCAGCGATCGATGCAATCTCGGCTTCCGGGAGGAGGTTCCTCACGGGTCCGATGATGCGCTCGCGGTAGTCGTCGGCCGCCTGCTGGGGGTCGATCTCGATGCCGTCCAGGCCGGGGACCGCGCGGATCGCCGTGATGCGGTTGCCGATGGGCTGGCCGAAGACCTGGGCGACGTTGGACGCAGGATCGGTGGAGACGAGCAACACCCGGCGTCCCTCGTCGGCGAGGTGCGTCGCGGAGGCGCAGGCGAGCGACGTCTTGCCGACGCCACCCTTGCCGGTGAAGAAGAGGAAGCGGGGGAGGTCCCGGAGGAAGGAATACATCAGCAGCAGGCCGCCCGTGCAGCGGCGGACTCCGGCGCCCCGCCGCAGCAGCCGGTCGCCACTTCCGCGGTGTCGTCAGGGCCGGACCCGCAGCAACTTCCGGCGCTGGCCAGACCCAGGTCGCCCAGCTCGGGGCGCTCGGCGTAGCGGAGCAGTTCCGCGCGGCTGGGGTAGCGGCCGGCGGCGACCGTCACGTCGTCGACGAGCACCAGGGGAAGGCCGGGGGAGCCCGCGACCTGCAGGAAGTTCACGACCACCGGATTGGTTGCGAAGGCGGTGGGGTCATTGGCGAGGTTGTGCCGGGTGATGTCGACGCCGGCGCTGCGCAGGTGATCCAGGTCCGCGGTGAACCGCACGAGGCTCTCGTCCAGTTCGGGGCCGCATACACCGGTGTTGCAGCAGAGGGCCGGTTCGAAGACGTGGATCGCGGGCATGGAGCCTCCATATCGAGAAGTGTCGATGGACAGTCAACCCAGCGTATCGATGAATGTCAATGCGTCGGGTACCCTGTTCACCATGAGTTCAGCCGCCGGTCACCTGAGTGACGTGGACGACTGCTGCGCGGGAGCGGGCTGCGACCTGCTTGCGGCTCAGGAGGCGGACGCGCTGGCGTCGACCTTCAAGGCGCTCGCCGACCCGACGAGGGTGCGGTTGTTGCGGTATCTCGCGGAGTCCGCGGCTGGCACAGCCTGTGCATGCCATCTGCCGGATGCGCTCGGGATCAGCCAGCCGACGCTGTCCTTCCACATGAACAAGCTTCACGACGCCGGGCTCGTGGCCCGCGAGAAGCGTGGCCGGTGGGTCCACTGGACCGTCCGCCCGGAGTCCCTCGCCGCAGTGCGGGGTTTCCTTGAGCTCCCGGTCGGCGACCAGAAGTGCGGCTCCTAGCCGGTGCTCGTCTCCGAGAGCCCGGCTCCACCGGATCAGGCCCCTCGGTGGGCCCTTGTGGGGCGTCCGGGCTGCGGCCGCACTCGTGGCGGGGACCGTGCGGTCGCCGGCCGCTGGGCCCGACCGCCAACCAACAGAACCAAACGCCAAGAGGGAAGCGCCGACGCCAACGGGTAGACAGCAGCGCCAACGGTTATCTGGAAACGCCAACGGGTAGACAGCAACGCCAACGGTTATCTGGAAACGCCAACGGGTAGACAGAAACGCCAACGGTTAATTGGCAACGCCAACAGACAAGGCCAACCGCCGACAAGACTCAGCGACGCCCGCGAGATCTCGCGGGCGTCGCTGAGTCCTGCGGGCGTCTCGCGATATCCGTCGGCGTTGGCCGCTGTCCGTTGGCGTTTGAGGTCGTCGGCTGGCGTTGGGGGCAGTCGGTTGGCGTCGCGTGGTCCGCGTCGTCGACGTCGGTGCACCCATCCCGGGTGCGCTCCTCGGCCACCCCAGGGAGACCCGGGAGCGCGCTACATCGGGGCGTTGGTGAAGCGGCTGTAGTGGCCCTGGAAGAGGGCGTCGATGCGGCCGGTCTCGCCGTTGCGGTGCTTGGGGATGTGGAACGTGGCGAGGCCGCGCTCCTCGTCGGTGGGGTTCTGCGTGTACATCTCGGGGCGGTGCAGCATCAAGACGATGTCGGCGTCCTGCTCCAGCGAGCCTGACTCACGCAGGTCGGAGAGCTGGGGGATGCCGTCCTTGCGCTGCTCGGTGTTACGCGAGAGCTGCGACAACGCGATGACCGGGATCTCAAGCTCTTTGGCCAACAGCTTGATCTGGCGGGAGAACTCGGAGACCTCGAGCTGACGCGACTCCACCTTCTTGCCGGAGCTCATCAGCTGGATGTAGTCGATCGCCAGCAGCTGCAGGTCGTGACGCTGCTTGAGGCGGCGCGCCTTCGCGCGGATCTCCATCATCGTCAGGTTGGGGGAGTCGTCGATGAAGAAGTTCTTCTCGCCCAGGATCGCCGACTTATCGGTGACGCGCTGCCAGTCGCTCTCGTCCATCTTGCCGCCGCGGATCCGGCCGAGCGGTACTGAGGCCTCCGCCGAGAGGATCTTCATCACGATCTCGGTGCGGCTCATCTCGAGCGAGAAGAACGCCGTCGTCAGGTTGTGGTGGATCGCCGCGCTGCGGCACACGTCCAGCGCGAACGTGGACTTGCCGACGCCGGGGCGGGCGGCGACGATGACCATCTGGCCTGGGTGCAGGCCGTTGGTGATGCGGTCAAGTTCGGTGAAACCCGTAGGTACGCCCGACAGTGCATCGCCGGACGAGGCGATGGCCTCCATCTCGTCGAACGTGGGCTCGATCAGCTCCCGCAGAGACTTGTAGTCCTCAGCCGCGTTTCGGTCCGTGACCTCGAAGAGCGTCTGCTGGGCCTCGTCGACGATCTTGTCGACCTCGCCCTGGCCGGAGTAGCCGAGCTGGGCGATGCGGATGGAGGCGTTGACCAGCCGCCGCAGGATCGCCTTGTCTCGCACCAACTCGGCGTAGTAGATCGCGTTGGCCGCGATCGAGACGCTGGAGAGCAGGTCGTGGAGGTAGACGGCACCCCCGACCTTGCCCAGCTGCCCCGACTTCCCCAGTTCTCCGGCGACGGTGATGGGATCGGCAGGCTCGCCGCGGCCGTAGAGGTTGATGATCGCGTCAAAGATGGTTTCGTGGTTGGGTCGGTAGAAATCGACCCCGCGCAGGACTTCGACGACGTCGGAGATAGCGTCCTTCGACATCATCATCGCGCCGAGGACGCTCTGCTCGGCGGCCAGATCCTGAGGTGGCGTGCGGTCGAGGTCGCGGTCGTCGTAGACGGCTGCCTGTGTCATCTGCCCTCCCATCGTCTGCCAGGTCCCCACACATTAGGGCACCGCTCTGACACTCCCTGTGGAATGACTTGTGGGTGCGCTGTGGACGGTTGTGGATAACGTCCAGTGGTGATCCCCGCGGTTGTGGACGGCGGTGGGAGTTGAGCGTGAAACTTCCGTTATCAAATCGTTATATTCATGAAAGCTGAAGATCTCTCATGGATTTGTCCACAAAGAGACGGGGCGCGGCACTACGGAGGCAGGGCCCGTGCCGACGGCACCGTTCCCTGCGGCCGGTCATCGCCGGGTATCACGTTCTGGCAAGGGCTTTCACCGCGTGGTTACCCCCGGCGCATCGATCGGGCCGGGTGTGATATAGGCATGAGCGGTGGCGACCCGGCGCGCCAGGCCCGGTGATTATCCACAGGGGCTGTGCCTTGCTTGTGGATATCAAGGCTGAGAGACCCCACCCGCGGCGTGACCTGGGCCGGATGAGATGATGAAGGTACTTGGATTCAGTACCCCCAGGGGGTATTGTGGACGGCGAGGAGGGCGCAATGACCACAGCCGAAGTGCAATGCCATACGACGCATGGATACACACCGGAGAAGACGGCGTATCTTCGTCGCCTGAAGCTGATCGAGGGCCAGGTGCGCGGGATCGCGCGCATGGTCGAGGAGGATCAGTACTGCATCGACGTCCTCACCCAGGTGGCCGCCGCCACGAGCGCGCTCAAGGCGGTCTCTCTGGGTCTGCTCAACGACCACCTCGCGCACTGCGTGGCCGACGCGGCCCGTAAGGGCGGCCCGGAGGCCGATGAGAAGCTCGACGAAGCCATGCAGGCGATCAAGCGCCTGGTCAAGTGAGAGGGTCCACCATGATCACCAAGTACACCGTTTCCGGGATGACGTGCGGCAACTGCGTCTCCCACGTCACCGAAGAGGTCTCCGAGGTCGAGGGCGTCAAGAACGTCAACGTCACCCTCGAGGACGGCTCGATGCTCGTTGAGTCCGACGAGCGGGTCCCTTTCGACTCGATCATCGAGGCGGTCCGCGAGGCCGGCGACTATACCGTCGTCGAGGCCTGACCTTCCGCCGCCCACGGCGGCACACATACGCGCCCACCGGCGCCGCACGAACAACGGTTCGAACACGCCACCCGTGTGGGTCCGGCGCGCCCTGAGGAGGGCCAATGACCAATCAGATTCAACTCGACATTCAAGGCATGACCTGCGCCTCGTGCGCGGCCCGCATTGAGAAGAAGCTCAACAAGGTCGACGGCATCATCGCCACGGTCAACTACTCCACTGAGCGCGCGACGGTCGAGGCACCCGACGGGGTCGACCCTGCGATGCTCATCGAAGTGGTGGAGAAGACGGGCTACGGCGCCACGGTGCCCCAGCCGGAGGCGCCCAAGGCCGACGAGGCCGCCGAACTCAAGCCGCGCGTGCTCTGGTCGTTTGCGCTCAGCATCCCCGTCGTCCTCGTGTCCATGATTCCCGCGCTCCAGTTCCCCGGTTGGCAGTGGGCCGCGCTCGTGCTGTCGACGGTCGTGGTGCTCTGGCTGGGGCGAAGCTTCCACCGCGCCACGTGGACCAACCTGCGCCATGGCGCCACGACCATGGACACGCTCGTCACGCTCGGCACGCTGACCGCCTACGGCTGGTCGGTGTACGCGATGGTGTTCGGCCACGCCGGCATGATCGGCATGAAGCACGAGTTCGAGTTCAACCTCGGATCCCAGGACGCGCTCGGCTTCATCTACTTCGAGGCAGCCGTCACGATCATCTCCTTCCTGCTGCTCGGCCGCTACATCGAAGCGCGAGCCAAGACGGAGTCCGGTGCCGCCCTGCGGGCTCTGCTCGAGGTGGGGGCGAAGCAGGCGACGCTTCTGGTCGACGGCGACGAGCGCCGGGTGGACGCCAAGCAGCTGCGCGCCGGCGACCTCATCGTCGTCAGGCCCGGCGAGAAGGTGGCCGCCGACGGCGAGGTGGTCGAGGGGCGCTCCGCCGTCGACGCCTCCGTCATGACCGGCGAATCGCTCCCGGTGGAGGTCGAACCCGGCTCCGACGTCGTCGGCGGCTCGGTGAACACGACCGGCCGGCTCGTCGTGCGGGCCACCGCCGTCGGGGAGGCGTCGCAGCTTGCGCGGATCGCGCACATGGTCGAGGAGGCGCAGACCGGCAAGGCTGAGGTCCAGCGACTGGCGGACAAGGTCTCCGGCGTGTTCGTGCCGGTCGTGCTGGTCATCGCGGCTGTGACGCTGGTGGTGCACCTGGTCGTCGGCAACGGCACGACGGCGGCGCTTTCTGCAGCCATTTCCGTCCTCATCATCGCCTGCCCCTGCGCGCTCGGCCTGGCCACGCCGTCGGCGCTCATGGTGGGAACGGGGCGCGGCGCGCAGCTCGGCACTGTCATCCGCGGGCCTCAGGTGCTGGAGCGGGCGCGGCGCGTCCAGACCGTCGTGTTCGACAAGACCGGCACTCTCACCACGGGCCAGATGGCCGTGGCCGCTGTCCAGCCGGCCGACGGCGTCTCCGAGGCCGAACTGCTGGCCGTCGCGGCGGCGGTGGAGGCGGCGTCGGAGCATCCGATCGCCCAGGCCGTCGTGGCCGAGGTCGAGCGTCCGGCCCCGGTCGTCGACTTCCAGAACGTCCCCGGCCGCGGCGTGAAGGGTGTGGTCCACGGACGCACCATCTACGCCGGGTCACCCGCCTTCATGGCCGAGCTCGGGCATTCCGCGCCGCAGTGGGCGGGCGACCTCGTGGGCAGCGTCGTCGAGGTGGCGACGGAGGAGCGACTGCTGGGCCGCATCATCGTCGCGGACACCGTCAAGGACACCGCAGCGGCCGCCATCGCGCAGTTCAAGAGCCTTGGGATCACCCCGGTGCTCCTGAGCGGCGACAACGAGAAGACGGCGCGCGCCGTGGCCGCAGAGGTGGGCATCGACGACGTGCGCGCCGGGGTGACGCCCCAGGGCAAGGTTGAGGTCATCAAGGAGTTGCAGGCTGCTGGTCGGCAGGTGGCGATGGTGGGCGACGGCGTCAACGACGCGGCCGCGATCGCGCAGGCCGACCTCGGCATCGCCATGGGCACCGGCACCGACGCGGCCATCGCGGCCGGCGACATCACGCTCATGCGACACGACCTCGCCGCCGCCGTCGATGCGGTGCGGCTGTCGCGCGCAACGCTCAGCACCATCAAGCAGAACCTCGTGTGGGCGTTCGCCTACAACACGGCGGCCATCCCGCTGGCGGCGCTGGGGATGCTGACCCCGATGATCGCGGGCGCGGCGATGGCTTTCTCCAGTGTCTTCGTGGTGCTGAACAGTCTCCGGCTGAGGGGTTTCAGGTCCATCAACCACGGCAAGTCCGCGGGCTGATTTCACGTGGTTTCGATGGGTGAAAATTCCCGCTGAAACACGGCGTCAGCTTTGACCGGCGGTTACGTGCGCGTATGCTGGTGTCGCTCAGCGATGAGCCCCAAGATCGCCCGGCCCGCTGCCGCCCCCCCAAGGGCAGCGGGCCGGGCCCTTTTTGTCCCGGAAAGCGGTAGCGTCAGCCTCATGGACATGCGCATCGAAACTGACTCCTTCGGCGAGATCGAGGTCGCCGCCGACCGCTACTGGGGCGCTCAGACAGAGCGCTCGCTGCACAACTTCGACATCGGCCGCGACACCTTCGTGTGGGGGCGCGCGATGGTGCGGGCACTCGGCATCCTGAAGAAGGCCGCGGCCCAGGCGAACGGGGAGTTGGGGGAGCTGCCCGCCGACGTCGCCGACCTCATCGTGCAGGCCGCCGACGAGGTGATCGCGGGCAACCTCGACGACCACTTCCCGCTGGTGGTCTTCCAAACCGGCTCCGGCACGCAGTCGAACATGAACTCCAACGAGGTGATCTCCAACCGCGCCATCGAACTGGCCGGCGGCGAGATGGGCTCGAAGAAGCCCGTGCACCCCAACGACCACGTCAATCGTGGGCAGTCGTCGAACGACACCTTCCCCACGGCCATGCACATCGCGATCGTCAACGAGCTCAACGAGCGCCTCTACCCGGCCATCGCCAGGCTGCGCGAGGTCCTGGCCGCGAAGGCGGAGGAGTACGACGACGTCGTCATGGTGGGCCGCACCCACCTGCAGGATGCGACGCCGGTCCGCCTGGGCCAGGTGTTTGGCGGCTGGGTGGCGCAGCTGGACTTCGCGCTCGACGGGATCCGCTTCGCCGACGAGCGGGCGCGCGACCTCGCGATCGGCGGCACCGCCGTCGGCACCGGGCTCAACGCGCATCCTGACTTCGGCAAGCTCGCCGCCGAGAAGATCTCGGCCGAGACGGGGCTCGAGTTCCGCCAGGCCGACAACCTGTTCGCGGCGCTGAGCGCGCACGACTCACTGGTTGAGGTCAGCGGCTCCCTGCGGGTGTTGGCCGACGCCCTGATGAAGCTCGCGAACGACGTGCGCTGGTACGCCAGCGGTCCCCGCAACGGCATCGGCGAGTTGACGATCCCGGAGAACGAGCCGGGCAGCTCGATCATGCCGGGCAAGGTCAACCCGACGCAGTCGGAGGCGCTGACGATGGTCGTCGCACGGGTTCTGGGCAACGATGCCGCCGTCGGCTTCGCCGGCAGCCAGGGCAACTTCCAGCTCAACGTCTTCAAGCCCGTCATGGCACACGCCGTGCTGGAGTCCATCCGGTTGCTGGCCGACGGCGCCCGCTCGTTCACCGAGCACTGCGCGGTGGGGATCGAGCCGAACACGCAGCGGATCGAGGCCAATCTCCAATCGAACCTCATGCTGGTGACCGCACTCAACCGCCACATCGGCTACGACCTCGCGGCGAAGATCGCCAAGCAGGCGCACAAGGAGGGGACGTCGCTCAAGGAGTCGGCGCTCGCCAACGGCGTCAGCAGTGAGGACTTCGACCGCTGGGTGGTGCCGTCGGAGATGACCGGGCGCTGAGCCGTCGGCCCTCGGCGACGTCAACGCCAACGGTTCGACCGAAACGCCAACAGGTCTGGGGTAACGCCAACGGTTTCGCCGGTTCGCCAACGGTCTGACCGGAACGCCAACGGTGAGGAGCGTTCGCCGACCAGAATCAGCGACGCCCGCGAAATATCGCCAGCGTCCAGGGATCTCGTCGGCGTAGTCGTGGCGCCGTTGGCGTTTGGCGCTTTCTCGTTGGCGTTTCTCCCAGTCGGTTGGCGTTCCGGTCAGACCGTTGGCGTCAGGGTCCGACCGTTGGCGTTCGTCGTCGGCGGTTGGCGCCTGGAAGGGCGACAACGAGGCCTGGGCCACAGAGTGCGACGGCGTCAGAGCCCGACGGCGCGCTCGCCGGCAGGCCCGGCGGCAACCTCCGCGTAGAGCCGGAGAATCTCGTCGGCCTGGGAGCGGATGGTCCACTGCGACGCGAGTTCGATCGAGCGTGCCGAGGCGCGGGTGCGCCACTCGTCGTCTTCAAGTCGGGCGATCACCCGCATGATCCCCGCGGCGAGGGAGGCGGCGGTCGGCCGCGTGATCTCCCCGTTGACGCCCGGCTCGATGACGAGGCGCAGTTCGTGGTCGACGCTCACGATCGGCAGCCCGGCCAGGGCCGCCTCGTGCAGCACGAGCGCCTGGGTGTCGGTCTCGCTGGGGAAGGCGAACAGGTCTGCCATGCCGTAGTAGGCGCCCAGCTCGTCGCGCTTCTTCTCTCCGGTGAGGATGAATTTGCCCTGCGCGGCTCCCTCGGCCAGGACCTTGCGGATCCGGGGGTACCGCTGCCAGTCGCCGACGATCATCAGGCGGGCGTCAGGACGCTGGGCGTGCACCAGATGGAACGCCTCGGCCAGGAGGGGAATGCCCTTCTCCGGTGCGATGCGGCCGGCGTACAGCACCAGCGGCCCGGGCTCCCGGGTGAACGGCGGCGGGCCGGGGGGTAGCGGGTCCACTCCGTTCGGGACGACGAGGATGCTGGCCTCCGGGACGATCTCGCGGCACCGCGTAGCGGTCTTGGGCGACGGTGTGGTGACGAGGTCGGCGGAGCGCAGCATCTTCTCGCAGACGCCGAGCAGGGAGGCTGTTGATCGTCCGCGATCCTCGTAGCGGATCTCGGCCAACTTGAGGTCATTACGGTCCACCACCTCGCCCCGGGACCAGACGGCGAAGGCGCGGAGCACGCCCGTCAGCAGGGGCAGGACTGTGGAGTAGTGGTCGGCGTACGCGTCGAAGTCGGTGTGCCAGGTGAGGATGGTGGGGATGCCGAGGCGCCGTGCGGCCCAGATGCCGAGCAGCCCGACGGTGCCGAAGCCGTGCACGTGGATGACGTCGGGCTTGAGGGCGCCAAGCTTGTCGATCGTGCGGTCGAAGTGCCGACCGTTCGCCACCCGCGTTGGCATCTTCGGCACGCGGACCGACGGTAGCCGAAGCTCTGTCCGACCGGCTCTCCCGTGGTGCGGATTGGGGCCCTTGGCGGCGGGCGCGACGACGATGACTTCGTGCCCCGCGTCGAGCAGGTTGCCTTCGAGCTGCTGTACGGCGAACATCAGGCCGTTGCTGCCCGGCCCGTAGTTGTCGACGAATTGCGCCACTCTGAGCGGGCGGCGGTCAGCGGCGTGGGTCACGCGGCCACTCTACCGGTCACCGCCCCGGAACGGTCGGGCTCCGCACGCCCCCGTCGCCCCGGCTGCGTGAATCCTCACGCCGATACCGCACCGGCGCCCACACCCGAAAGGCGGACGACACGGGTGCACTGGGCGACGACGTCGGGGTCGTGGGTGATCACCAGCAGAGGCTGCCCGGCGAAGGCGCGCCAGACGTCGTCCATGAGTTGGTCGGCGGTCTCGCGGTCGAGGTGCTCCGTGGGTTCGTCGAGGATGATGAGGTCTCTGCTTCCGACGAGAAGCCGCGCCAGGGCAAGGCGACGGCGTTCTCCGCCGGAGAGCGACCCGCCGGATTCGCCGACCGCCCGGTCGAGGTCGATCGGCAACCCGGCCCGCGCCAAGGCGTCGGTGATCTCGTCGTCGGTCGCGTCTCTGCTGCCGACCCGGACGTTCTCCCGCACCGTCGTGGCGAAGATGTGGGCGTCCTGTTCGAGGTAGCCGACGCTGCCGCCGCGGTCCACCGTGCCCGCGAGCGGAGGAATGAGGCCCATGGCGGTGGCCGCCAGAGTGGTCTTCCCGACGCCGGAGGGGCCGACGAGCGCCACCCTCTCGCCCGGTTCGACGGCGAGCGTCAGGTCGGCGATCACCGGCTCATGGCCCGGCCATCCCAACGTCACCCCGCGCAAGCGCAGGCCGGGTGCGCCGTCGCCAGGCACAGCGTCGCCGGATCCGACGGGTTCGGCGTCCAACACTTCGGCGAGACGCCCCAGTGCCGAGCGGGCGCGCGTGTAGGTCTGGGCGGCCTGGGCGAACGTTCCCAGCACCTCGTGGAGAGCCAGCGGGGTGAGCACGAGCACGGCGAGGAACCGGGGGTCCAGGCGGCCGTCGGCGACGGCGTCCGTCCCGAAGTAGAGCGACGCCAGCACCGCGACCCCGGCCGCCAGCAACTGCCCTCCCGTGGCGAGCCCGCGCACCCAGGCGCCGCGGGACTCGATCCGCCGGAGCTCGTCGTCGACCGCTAGCAGCCGGTCGAGCTGGGCGCCATCGGCACCGTAGGCGACGAGGTCGGTGGCTGTGCGCGACAGTTCGCGTACGCCGTCGGACAGTCGGCCGCGGGCGGGGGTGGCGGCGAGGTCCGCGTCGAGCGTGAGCCGCTGAGTCCACCACGGCAGGACGACGCCCGCCAGCACCGCGGTGACGAACAGGGCCAGCGCCGCGCGCCAGTCGAGGACGGCCAGGCCGATCGACGCCGCCGCCACCACGACGCTCGCGGAGACGAACGGGATGACCACCCGCACGACGAGGTCCTGGATGGCTACGACGTCGGAGACGACGCGGGTGAGCAGGTCGCCGCGTCGGCTCCCGATCAGCGTGGTGCGGCTCAGCTTGTCGTAGACCCGCACGCGCAGCGCCGTCTGCATGCGCAGCGCCACGTCGTGACCGACCAGCCGCTCGAGATAGCGGAAGACGCCCCGCGAGATCGCGAAGGCCCGGACGCCCACGGCGGCTGGTTGCAGGTAGAGCACGGGCGGGGCCAACGCTGCGAACGACAGCAGCCAGGCAGAGACCCCATGAGCGCCACCGATGAGCCCGACGCGAGGACCGCCAGCACGACGGCGAAGAGGAAGCGACGGCGGCCCTTCGGCACCGCGTCGAGCAGGTCGCGCGCCATGATCAGCGCAGGCCAGCGCCGGATTGCCCGCTCCCCGGTCATGCCGTCACCACCTCGACGACGTGGTCGGCCGCGGCGAGCACGGCGGGCCGGTGACTGACCACGAGTGCGCCGGCGCCCGTAGCGCGGACCGCTGCGATCACGCGGGCCTCGGTGTCGGCGTCGAGGCCGGCTGTGGGCTCGTCGAGGATGAGGAACCGCGCCCCGCCCACCCTGATGCGCACGAGCGCACGGGCGAGGGCGACGCGCCGTCGCTCGCCGGCGGACAGTCCCTCGCCGTCGTCGCCGACGTGCTTGTCGGGGCCGAAGTCGGCGCCGGCGTCAGCGAGCGCCCGGGAGATGTCGGCGGCAGCGGCTTCGGGATGCCCGAGCGCGACGTTGTCGGCGACGGTCCCGTTGAGCATCCCGGGCTCCTGGGCCACCCAGGCGACCTGCCGGCGCCAGTCGGTGAGATCCAGGCCAGCGAGATCCTCGCCGCCCACAGTCACGCGGCCGGATTCAGGCACGAGGAAGCCCATGGCGATCGCCAGGGCGGTCGACTTCCCGCCCCCGGAATGCCCGCTGAGCGCGACCACCGCGCCCGGCTCGACGGCGAGGCTCAGCCCGTCGACGGCGGGGGCGTCAGCGCCGGGGTACGTGTAGCGCACGTCCTCGAGCCGGAGGGCCCCTGCGGGCACGGGACCGGTGCCCCCGGGGGAGGGGGCTGCGTCGATCACCTCGAACGCGGCGTCGGCGGCGGCGACGCCGTCGGCGGAATCGTGGAAGTGAACGCCGACCTGCCGGACGGGCAGGAAAGCCTCCGGCGCCAGGATGAGGACGAAGAGGGCGGTGGTGAAGTCGACGTCGCCGTAAACGAGGCGGAAGCCGACCGTTACCGCCACGACCGCCACCGACAACGACGCCAGCAGTTCGAGGGCGAACGCGGACAGGAAGGAGATGTACAGGGTCTTCATCGTCGCTTCGCGGTACTGCCCTTCGTTGAGCTCGACCCCGTGGCGCTGGGCCCTGGCCCGAGCGAACGCCTGGAGGGTGGGCAGGCCCGCGATGAGGTCGCCGAAGTGCCGGGCCAGCCGGTCGGCCACCCCGAAGCTCTGCCGGGTGGCCTTTTCGGTCGTCCAGCCGATGAGGGCCATGAAGAGGGGGATGAGCGGGAGTGTGAACGCGATGATGAGGGCCGATTGCCAGTCGGTGAGCAGGATGGTGCCGCCCACGAGGAGGGGCACGGTCGCCGCCAGGCCGAGCTGGGGGAGGTACTTCGAGAAGTAGCCGTCGAGGGCGTCGAGGCCGGCGGTGACGGTGCGCACGAGCGACGCCGACGACGCGGCGCCGATCGGGGTCGCGAGCCGGGCGGCCAGCACGTCTCGCCGCAGCGTCGACTTCACCGCCGCCGCGCTGCGGTGGGCCAGGAGCGAGCCGAGCCAGGTCAGCGCCGCCCGCCCCGCGAACACCAGCGCCAGCATGAGGGCCGCCGTCTGCCAGCCGGGAGGGAATGATCGGGTCGCGAACGCCTCAGTGACCCAGTCGGCGATCAGCCGCGCCTGGGCGATGATGAGCGCCGCGGTGGCCAGCCCGACCACGACGGTGGCCAGGAGAAACCAGCGGGTGGCTCGTGCCCGCTGCAGCAGTCGGGGATGGATGGGGGCGGCCATTCATTCAGTGTTCCACAGCTGTTCCCTGCGCTTGTCGGTCGTGGCCCCTGAGCTTGTCGTCCGTGGTCCCTGAGCTTGTCGTCCGTGGTCCCTGAGCTTGTCGAAGGGTTACGGCCCCGGCTGTGGTCGCCGCCCTGTGGTTGGGGGCGGCGGTGGGCCACGACGCCGTTACCCTTCGACGGACGGGCTGCTCACTGGCCCTGCACAGGGACCGATTCGACGGACGCCCTGCTCAGGGATCAGGCGATCGGGGAGACCTCTTCGGGGATGTTCTTCAGGCTGATGCGCTTGCTGAACACCCAGTACGTCCACGACTGGTAGGCCAGCACGATCGGCACGAAGATGACCGCGGCCCACGTCATGATCGTCAGCGTCGTCGGGGACGAAGCGGCGGTGATGATGTTCAACCGCTCGGTCGCTGCGACGGTCTCGTCCTGGGCGAAGCCGAGGTTGCCGTAGATCTTGAGGAAGATCCCAACGAACAGCGTGACGACGGAGGCGCCGGTGAGGACGAAGCCCCAGCCGTCGCGGCCGCGCTTGATCATGACCGTGGCGGCGGCGATGGAGACGATCGACACCACGCCGACAGCCCACGCCAGCACGGCGAAATCACCAAACTCCGAGGTGGCCGGGTAGAAGAGGTTCTGCGAGATGACGAACACCGCGACCAGCGCGGTGGCCGCCCACCCGAACCTGGCCCCGAACGCCTCGGCGCGGTCATGGATGAGCCCCTTGGTCTTCAGCGCGATGAAGGCCGACCCGTGCACGAGGAACAGCACCACCAGCATGACGCCGCCCAGCAGGGCGAACGGTCCGAACAGGCCCCAGAACGAGCCGTCGAACAGCAGGCCGTCGTTCGGGAGGCCGACGACGAAGTTCGCGAACCCGATCCCGAAGACGAGCGCCGGGAGGAACGAGCCGACGATTGCGAACCAGTCGAGCATGGCGCGGTACCGGCTGCCGGGGTGCTTCGAGCGGTACTCGAAGGCCACGCCGCGCAGGATGAGCCCGATCAGCACCAGCAGCAGCGGCAGGTAGAGCCCCGAGAACAGCGTCGAGTACCAGCCGGGGAAAGCGGCGAACATGGCGCCGCCGGCGGTGATCAGCCACACCTCGTTGCCGTCCCAGACCGGCCCGATCGTGTTGACGACGACGCGTCGCTCACGGTCGTTCTTACCCAGGACGGGGATCAGCATGCCGACGCCGAAGTCGAACCCTTCGAGGAAGAAGAAGCCGGTCCACAGGACGGCGATGAGCAGGAACCAGACCAGCGGGAGGGTCGGCACCGAAACGGTTTCCAGAAGATGAATCATGTTTCTTGTCCCCTGATCAGTACGCGAACGTCATCGGAGCGTCGGGATCAGTCTGCAGTTCGACCGGCGCGACGTCGGGCAGACCGGCCTTCGCGTACTTGAGGAACAACCACACCTCGATGACGGCGAGAGCGCCGTACAGCAGCGTGTAGACGATCATCGAGAACAGCACGGTGCCCGCGGAGACAGTCGGCGAGACACCCGCGGCCGTCGGCATGACACCGGCCACCACCCAGGGCTGACGGCCCATCTCGGTGAAGATCCAGCCGAAGGAGTTGGCGAACAGCGGCAGCAGCGGCATCGCGAACATGCCGACGGTCCACAGCAGTCCGGGCTTCGGCAGGCGGTCCTTCCGCACGACCCACAGCGTGAACGCGGCCAGCGCGATGCCCGCAAACCCGAGGCCGATCATGAGCCGGAAGGTCCAGTAGGAGATTGCCACGTTGGGCATGGGGTCGACGTCGTAGTTGGCGGCCAGCGTCTCGGCGAACTCCTCCTGGAGCTGGGTCTGCGACCCGTCGAAGCGCTTGAAGCCCTCAGCGTTGTACTCGTCGCGGAGGTTGTTGATGCCCTTGACCTCGTCGTGGCCGGACATGAGCGACAGCAGCCCGGGGATTCTGAGCTCGAGGATGGGTTCGGTGCCCTCGCGGTTGCCGATGGTGAAGATCGAGAAGCTGGCGTTCTGTTCGGTGTAGAACAGGCCCTCCGCGGCGGCCATCTTCATGGGCTGCACTTCGGTCATGATCTTCGACTGCTGGTCCCCGGAGATGACCGTGACAACGGACGCCGCCAGCAGCACCCAGGCGCCGAACTTCGTGGCGAAGCGGTAGGCCTGCTCGTCGCCCGGCTTGGCCTCGCCGTCGCGGTTGATCTTCGCCAGGTGCCAGCCGCCGATGGCCGCGACCAGGCCGCCGGCCACCATGTAGGCGCCGGACAGCACGTGCGGCACGGTGACGAGCAGCACGGGGTTGGTGAGGACCTCGAGGAAGCCCTCGATGCCCGCGATCTCCGCGCGGCCGTTGTTGAACGTCGTGCCGACGGGGTTCTGCATCCAGGAGTTGGCAGCAAGGATGAACACGGCCGACAGCATCGTGCCGAACGCGGCCATGTAGATCGTGAGCAGGTGGATCTTCTTCGGGAGCTTGTCCCACCCGAAGATCCACAGTCCGATGAAGGTGGACTCGAGGAAGAACGCAAGCAACGCTTCGAGGGCGAGCGGGGCCCCGAACACGTCCCCGACGAAGCGGGAGTATTCGGACCAGTTCATGCCGAACTGGAACTCCTGCACGATGCCGGTGACGACGCCGAGCGCGAAGTTGATGAGGAAGAGTTTTCCGAAGAATTTCGTCAGGCGGAGGTAGGCGTCCTTACCCGTCCGCACCCACATTGTCTGCATGATCGCGACCAGCATCGACATTGCGATAGTGATCGGCACGAAGAGGAAGTGGTAAACGGTGGTGATCCCAAACTGCCACCGCGCCAGCGTCACTTGGTCCATGTAGCAACGCTACTACCCGGTGTCGGAATTCCGTAATCAAGTGGACCGAGGCGACGCTGCGGCCTCTATGCTGGGGCGCATGCCGTCACGAGGAGAGCTGGAACAGCGGGTCATGGAACTGCTGTGGGCTTCCGCGTCCCCGAAGACGGTGGCAGAGGTGCACCAGATGCTCTCCGAGGAGCGCGAACTCGCGTACACGACGGTGATGACGGTCCTCGACCGGCTCGCGAAGAAGAACCTCGTCAAGCGTGAGCTTGTGGCCAGGGCGTGGCAGTACGTGCCGCGGCATTCGCAGGCCGAGGTGGTGACCCGCGAGATGTCGATGATTCTCGACGGCCTCGCGCCGGAGGTGCGAGTCGAGGCTCTGCGGCGGCTGTCGTCGAGGCTGCAGAACGAAGAACGGGCCGCGATGTGCGGCCCGTCCGACGGCTGAACTACTTCTTCTTCTTCTTTTTCTTCTTGTCCTTTTTCTTGGACTTCTTTTTCTTACTCTTCTTCTTCGGCTGCTCGTCCTCGCCGGCGACGTCGGGCACAAGCTCCGGGGCCACCTCAGTCAGGAGGCCTCGCTTGTGCTCGAGGGTTGCTGCCAGGTCGGCGGCCAACTCCTGGCGCTTCGCCTCGATCTCCGCCAGGGCGGCGTCGATGACGCTTTGATCCTGTTCCTCGTGGCGGAGCAGCGCCGCGGCGCGTCGCACCGCGAGGCTGGTGTCGTTGGCCTCGGTGACGATGGCCTCCGTGTCGGCCAACGATTCGGCGAGCGCCTCGGGCGACATGGCCCTGGCGAGCCGACGCCGCTGGGTCTCCGGCTGCCAGCGCGGCTTCGGCCAGTGCAGGTCGAAGTCGACCAGTGTGCGGGTGAGGATCTCCGTGACAGCCAGCCGCGAGTACCACTTGCGGTCCGAGGGCAGGACGTACCAGGGGGCATGATCGGTCGACGTGAGCCGGAACACGTCGGCGTAGGCGGCCTGGAAGGCGTCCCACTTCGAGCGGGTGTCAAGATCACCGGTGGAGTACTTCCACCGCTTGTCAGGGCGGTCGATTCGTTCCATGAGCCGTAGGGACTGTTCGTCCTTGGAGACCATCATGGCGAACTTCAGGATCGTGTAGCCCTCGTCGACGAGGTTCTTCTCCCATTCGTTGATCTCGTCGTAGCGCTTCTCCCAGACGTCGCGCTCGACCAACTCGTCCACCCGCACCACGAGCACGTCCTCGTAGTGGGAACGGTCGAACAGGCCGATCTTGCCGACGGACGGAAGGGCCTTCTCGATGCGCCACAGGTAGTGGTGCTCGCGCTCCTCCTCGGTGGGGACGCCGAAGCTGTGCATCTCGACGCCCTGGGGATCGACGAGCCCCATCACGTGGCGGGCGATCCCACCCTTCCCGGCGGTGTCGAGGCCCTGCACGACGATAAGGATCCGCTTGTCCCCGCCCGCCCGGCCGTGGGCGTAGAGGCGCTCCTGCAGTTCGTTGAGCAGGTCGGCGCGGCCGGCCATGGCCTCCTTCGCCGCGGCCTTGTCTCCGCTCCAACCCGGGGTGCCCCGCCGGTCGAAGGAGGCGAGGTCGAAGTCGGGGCCGACGCGCAGCGCGTCGCGTGGGTCTTGGGTCCAGAAGTCAGTCATGGGGCTCCAATCGACGGTTGACCCCCCATTTTGTCAGCCACCGCCGGTGGCCGTTGGTGTTTCCGCGGGTCCGGGGTGGGGAGGGGTGAGTTGAGCAAGTGAGATGGGTCAACGCCGCGACACGCCGGTGTGACGCCGTTACGATTCGTTCACCCGTCTCATTTGCTCAACTTTCTCCCTAGCCCACGCTCAGCCGGAGCTCGTTTCGCCAGGGGTCGAGAACGGTGAGGGTCCGGCCATCGAAGGTGGGGGTGTGGCCGGCGAAGCGAAGGCGCTCGTCGGCCTTGGCGATTTCCTCGGCAGTCGGGACGACGATGTCGACGACGCCCATGCCGAGCGTGTTCTGGCGCGGCCCGGCGCCCTGAGAGTTCCAGACGTTCATCGCCATGTGGTGGTGGTAGCCGCCGGCGGCGACGAACAGCGCGGAGCCGGCGAGCTCGAAGGTCTGCTCGAAGCCCAACGCGTCGACGTAGAAGCTCTTCGCCGTCGGGACGTCGCCCACCTGAAGGTGGACGTGGCCGAGGGTTCCGCTGGCGGTGGACAGGTCGACGGGGTCGGCCTCACCGAGATGCGTGGCGACGAACTCGTTCGGGTCGATGTACAGAGTGGCCATCTGCACCTGGCCGCCCCGCCAGATCCACTCCTCGCGCGGGCGGTCGTGGTAGAGCTCCACGCCGTTGCCTTCGGGATCGGTGAAGTAGAACGCCTGCGAGACCAGGTGGTCGCCCGTCCCGGCGTAGGTCTCGGGGTACCTCTGGTACATGCTGACCAGCGACGACGCCAGCGCAGGCAACTGGTCAAACACGACGGCGGTGTGGAACAGCCCCGCCTCGTTGCGCCGTGCCGGACGCAGGTCCGGCGCCTCAGTCAGCCGCACCACCGGGGTGCTCCCGAGGCCCAGCGTCACCGCGCCCGCGTCGTCGGCCAGCGGGGTGAGCCCGACGCCCTCGGTGTAGAAGGTGAGCTGTTTCCCGAGGTCGCGGACGCGCAGCTCGAGGCGGCCCATGTGCGTGCTGGATGCGAGAGTCATGCTCCCAGCATAAGGTTTAAGTTTCAACTAATCAAGCGTCGCACCAGCGAGAGGGCTCGGCGAGCACGCGGTCGAGTCCGCTGTAGGCCGCCCCGAGGGCCGGGGCGGCGTGGTCCGGCGTGGCGGCCGACAGCTGCACGTCGACGAAGGCGCGGGCCAGGTGACGCGTCTCCAGTTCGCGCTCGATGAGCGGGCGGTAGTGGTCGATGAAGAGCGCGAGGTCGCCGCCCAGCACGATGGTCGTCTCGTCGAGCAGGTTGAGAGCGTTGGACAGGGCAATCCCGAGCGCCCGCCCGGCCTCGTCGAGCGAGATGAGCGCGTCGTGGTCCCCGGCAGCGACAAGGGCCTGGAAGTCGCTGATGTCGTCGACGCCGGCGCGCTCGATGAGGGCGCCGGTCCCGGCGTAGCGCTCGAGGCAGCCGCGCGCACCACAACGGCAGAGCGGGCCGTCGGGGGAGATGCAGACGTGGCCGATCTCGCCCGCCCAGCCGCGGGTGCCGAGCGCCACACGGCCGCTGCGCAGTAGTGCCGAGCCGATGCCGGTCTCGCCGGAGAGGTAGAGGAAGTCGTTGAAGGCCGACGGCCGGCCGGGCGCGTCGTGGCCGACGTAGAAGGCGGCGCAGTCGGCCTCGTTGGCCACGCCGAAGTCGACCTCGCCCACCTCCGTCAGGCCCGCCTCGCGGAGTAGTTCCCCCGCCGCGATGTTGTGCCAGGAGAGGTTGGGGGCCCGGAGCAGCACGTTGGTCGTCGAGTCCACGAGTCCGGGCAGCGCGACCCGAATGGCCGCCAGCCGAGTTCCTTCGGGGCGGGCGTCGAGCACCTGGCGCCCCATGCGGGCGAGCCGCGCGGACAGTTCCGCCGGATCGGCACCGATGAAGTCGCCCATCTCGTCAGCGGCATCGATGACGTCGCCGGTCAGATCAACGAGGCGCGCGGCCATGTGGGTGACGTTGATCTCAAGCCCGAGCGCGACCAGCGTCCCGGCGGCGGGGCGCAGCGGGACGGCGGGACGTCCGCGACGGTTGGTGAGCGTCGGCGCCGACTCGCTGACAATCCCGCCCGAGACGAGGTCGTCGACCAGGCGCGACGCCGTCGATCGGGTCATGCCGGTGGCGTTGGCGACGTCAACCCGCGCGACGGGCGTGGCCGAGCGGTAAATGAAGCGTGCCGCGAGCGACAGGTTGTTCGCGCGCAGGCTGCCCTGCCGGGCGACCCCGACTTCCACCTCTGTATTGGCCATGGTTGGAACTCTAGTCCCCGTGGATTGCGCGGTGTACTTCGAGCGTGGGGCGGGAGGGGTGAGTTGAGCAAGTGCGATGGGTCAACGCCGCGACACGCCGGGGTAACAGCGTTACGTTTCCGCGACCCATCTCATTTGCTCAAGTCCACCCCCAGCCCAACGCAACTCCACCCCCATCCCAACGCCACTCAGCCCTCGATCGCCGCCGCGAACTGCGACTGGTAGAGGTCGTAGTACGCGCCCTCGGCCGCGATGAGCTCCTCGTGGGTGCCCTGCTCGACGATGGCGCCGTCCTCCATGACGAGGATGAGGTCGGCGTCTCGGATGGTGGAGAGCCGGTGCGCGATGACGAACGACGTGCGCCCGGTCCGGAGCGCCGCCATCGCGTGCTGCACCAGCAGTTCGGTGCGGGTGTCCACCGACGACGTGGCCTCGTCGAGGATGAGCAGGCTCGGGTCGGCGAGGAAGGCCCGCGCGATCGTGATGAGCTGCTTCTCGCCGGCCGAGACGTTGGAGCCCTCCTCGTCGATGATCGTGTCGTAGCCGTCGGGCAGCGAGTGGACGAAGCGGTCGACGAACGTGGCGGTGGCCGCCTCGAGGATCTCGTCCTCGCTCGCCGTCGGGCGGCCGTAGGCGATGTTGTCGCGGATCGTGCCGCCGAACAGCCACGTGTCCTGCAGCACCATCCCGATGTTGCCGCGCAGTTCCCCGCGCGCGACCGACGAGATGTCGACGCCGTCGATGAGGATCCGCCCGGAGTCGAGGTCGTAGAACCGCATGATGAGGTTCACCAGCGTCGTCTTGCCCGCGCCGGTGGGGCCGACGATGGCGACCGCCTGGCCGGGGGCCGCCGTCAGGCTGAGGCCATGGATGAGGGGCTTGTCAGGCGAGTACGAGAAGCTGACGTCGTCGAAGATGACCTCGCCGCGGGAGACGGTCAGTTCGCCGTCGGGCTCGTCGGTCATCTCGTCGGCGTCGAGCAGCTCGAACACGCGCTCGGCAGACGCGACGCCCGACTGCAGCAGGTTCGCCATCGACGCCACCTGCGTCAGCGGCTGGGTGAACTGCCGGGAGTACTGGATGAACGCCTGCACGTCGCCGATGTTCATCTGACCCGAGGCCACGCGCAGCCCGCCGAGGACGGCGATGACGACGTAGTTGAGGTTCCCGACGAAGAACATCACCGGCATGATGATGCCGCTGATGAACTGCGCCCCGAAGCCCGCCTGGTAGAGCTCCTGGTTGCGGCGCCGGAACTCCTCCTGGACCTCGCGCTGACGCCCGAACACCTTGACCAGCGAGTGACCAGTGAAGGCCTCCTCGATGTGGGCGTTGAGTTCTCCGGTCGACTTCCAGTTCTGCGCGAACAGCTTCTGCGACCGCTTGCCGATCACGCCGACGACGACCATCGCGATGGGGACCGACACCAGCGCGACGATGGCGAGCATCGGCGAGATGTAGAACATCATGATGAGCACGCCGATCACCATGAGCAGCGAGTTGAGCAGCTGCGAAAGCGTCTGCTGCAGCGTCTGCGACACGTTGTCGATGTCGTTGGTGACGCGGCTCAGCACCTCCCCGCGGGGCTGCTTGTCGTAGTAGCGCAGCGGCAGCCGGTCAAGCTTCGCGGAGACCTCCTGGCGCATCTGGTAGATCGATCGCTGGACGGCGCCGTTGAGCACCCAGCCCTGCACGTAGCTGAAGATGAAGCTCACGACGTAGAGCACGAGCACCAGCAGCAACACCGATCCGATGGCGTCGAAGTCGATGCCCTGGCCGGGCGTGAAGTCGAGACGGCGCAGCAGGTCGGCGAAGTCGCCGTTGCCCTCCGCCTCGGCACCCGCGATGGCCTGTTCCCGCGTGAGGCCGGGCGGCAGCTGGCGGGCCAGGAACCCGGCGAGCAGGAGGTCGGTCGCGCGGCCGAGGATCTTGGGGCCGACGACGGCGAGCGCCACCGACAGCACACCAAGGGTGATCGCGAAGCCGATCGACGCCCGCTGGGGGCGGAGGTGCCCGAGCAGCCGGCGCACCGACACCTTGAAGTTGGCCGCCTTCTCGCCCGTGCCGCCCATGCCGTGGCCGGGGCCGCGCCCCATGCGGGCGGGTCCGTGCTCGGGGCGGGGGTTGGCCTTGATCGGTGCGGTCGCGTCCGTGGTTGGCGTGGTCTTCTCGCTCATGCCGCCGTCTCCTCTGCGCTCAGCTGGGATTCGACGATCTCCTGGTAGGTCGGGTTGGTGCGCAGCAGCTCGTCGTGCGTGCCGCGCCCGATGATCTCGCCGTCGTCGATGACGAGGATGAGGTCGGCGCCGGTGATGGTCGACACGCGCTGGGCCACGACGAGCACCGCCGCGTCGGCCGTCACCTGCTTCAGCGCTGCCCGCAGGCGGGCGTCGGTGGTGACGTCGAGGGCCGAGAAGGAGTCGTCGAAGACGTAGATGCTCGGCTTCTTCACCAGCGCCCGCGCGATCGCGAGGCGCTGTCGTTGCCCGCCCGAGACGTTCGTGCCGCCCTGCGAGACCGACGCCTCGAGCTGGCCGTCCTTGTCGCGGACGAAGTCGTCGGCCTGGGCGATGCGCAGTGCCTCCCACAGCTCGTCGTCGGTGGCGTCCGGCTTGCCGTAGCGAAGGTTGCTGGCGATGGTGCCGGAGAAGAGGTAGGGCTTCTGGGGCACGAGGCCGACCCGGGCCCACAGGTCGTCAGGGTTGTAGTGGCGCACGTCGACGCCGTCGACGAAGACCTGGCCGCTCGTGGTGTCGAACAGGCGGGGCACGAGGCTCACGAGCGTCGACTTCCCGGCGCCCGTCGAGCCGATGATGGCCGTCGTCGTGCCGGGGGTCAGCTCGAACGACACGTCCCGCAGCACCGGAGCCTCGGCCCCGGGGTAGGAGAAGGTCACGCGATCGAAGACCACGGACCCCCCGGCGGGAGGGGTGACGGCGGGCTCGCGCGGCGGGGCGACGGAGCTCTCGGTGTCGAGCACCTCCATGATCCGGTCGGCGCACACGGCCGCGCGGGGCGCCATGACCAGCAGCATCGTCGTCATCATCACGGAGATGAGGATCTGCATGAGGTAGGCGATGAAGGCGGTGAGCTGGCCCACCTGGATGTCGCCGGATTCGATGCGGAAGCCGCCGAACCACATCACCGCGACGGTGGAGATGTTCATGATGAAACCGACGAACGGGAACAGGAACGCCATGAGGCGGCCGACCGTCGTGGTGGTGTCGACCAGTTCGGCATTGGCCTTCTCGAAGCGCTTCGCCTCGTGCGGTTCGCGGACGAACGCGCGCACCACGCGGATGCCGGTGATCTGCTCGCGCAGGACGCGGTTGAGCGTGTCGATGCGCTTCTGCATGACCTCGAACAGTGGGCCCATGTTGAGGATCAGCACGGTGATGCCAGCGCCGAGGATGACGACGGCGGCCAGGATGATCCAGCTCAGCCCGGCGTCCTCGCGCAGCGCCATGACGACGCCGCCCACCATCGTGATGGGGGCTGACACCAGCATGATGCAGGTCATCAGCACGAGCATCTGCACCTGCTGCACGTCGTTGGTGTTGCGGGTGATGAGGCTGGGTGCGCCGAACTTGTTCATCTCGCGCGCGGAGAACGACAGTGTGCGCTCGAAGATGGCGCCGCGGACGTCGCGCCCGAACTGCATGGCGGCGTTCGCGCCGGCCCACACGGCACCGATCTGGGCGGCGCCCTGGACGGCCGAGAGGATCAGCATGATCCCGCCGGTGCCCCAGATGAAGCCGGTGTCGCCGACGACGACGCCCTCGTCGATGATGCGGGCGTTGAGGGTGGGGAGGTACAGGCTCATGATCGTGGCGATTGTCTGCAGCACGATGACGATGGAGAGCAGGCCCCAGTAGGGGCGGATGTAGCGGTTGATGAGCCGCGCCAGTCGTTTGAGCATCTACTGCTCCTTCCTGGCACCGTGCAGGGCAAGGCGCGTGAGGTCGGCGGTGGAGAGGGGAGAGGGGGGCAGCGTGAGGGCGTGGCCGTGGGCGAGCGTCCTGAGATAGCTGACAAGCGTCTCGGGCGAGGTGCAGAGCTCGTCGGCGTGGACGGCGAAGCGGCTCGTGAGCCAAGCGTCGAGCTCGGCGCGGCGCGAGGCCAGCTCGTCGCGCATGCACTCGGAGGTGTGGTGCTCGCGGGCGTGGGCGGCCATCAGCAGCGTGCGGATGCGGGCGAACCTGGTGGTGAAGAGCTCGAGGGTGGTGGTGACCTTCTCGTCCAGGGTGTCGCCGAGCTCCAGGGAATCCAGCTCGCGCGTCAGTCGTTCGGCCGACATGGCCTCCCGCGTGGTGGCGTCGATGAGGTCGGGTAGAGAGTTGAACGCCCGGAAGATTGTCCCCTCCGCGACGCCGGCGGCCTCGGCCACCTGCCTGGTGGTGAGCGAGGGTCCGTGTTGGAGAAGGAGCGGGAGCGTCGCGTCGATGAGAGACGCCCGACGCTCGTCGGGGGGCATGGGGGCAGCGCGGGTCACCTGGAAAGTGTAGTGAGTGAGAACTCACTCATCAAGCGCGAGTCGCGGTTCACTGCTTCGCGCACATCGCCAATGGCTATCCTGGCCCGGTCGAAAGGCGGATGTGTGGACAAGTAGATCAACGTGGTGGGGGCCGCTTGTGGGAGAAGTAGCCGTTCGGGGATGACCCCGCCAGCAGGCAACGGGAAGACGCGCACGTTCCTGATGTGGGTTGAGGGCGCTCGGACAGGATCGTGGGTGAGGGAGATGGCTCAAGACGGCGACAGGCAGCGACAGATCGACGAACTGGCGGATCAGATCATTGCCGAATCGGGCGGAATCGACGGGCTCCTGGTGCGCCTTGGCGCGCACCCGGGGATGGCGTTGCCCACACAGAGACAGCCCACTCTGCTTCCGCCTCGCGCAGAGCGTGTGGCCTACGTGCTGCGGATCGAACTCGAGTACATCGAGCCACCCATCTGGCGGCAGGTGGTGGTGCCCAGCGACCTCACCCTTGATGCTCTCCATGACGTGCTCCAAGCCGCGATGGGCTGGACCGATAGCCACCTCCACGCCTTCCGGATGGGCCCGGGCGAGTTGGAGCACAACATCGCGCCCTTCGTCACGCAGTTCGATATTGAGGAAGGCGATGACGGCACGCCGGAGGTTGACGTGCGTCTGGACGAGGTGCTCGGCTCGCTCGGAGACCGCCTGTCTTACGAGTACGACTTCGGCGACGGCTGGGAGCACAGGATCATCCTCGAATCCATTCAGGCTGAGCCCTTCACCGAGGTGCGGTGCCTGGCCGGCGAACGGGCCTGCCCGCCTGAGGACGTGGGAGGGGTGCCTGGGTATGAGCGGCTGCTTGACGTTCTCGCCGGGCGTGCTCACGACGTCGACCCAGCCTGGGCGCAGACGCTGCGCGACTGGGCGCCGCCGGGTTTCGACCCCGAGTGCTTCGATGTGAATGAGGCAAATGAGGCGCTCGACGGCATCGAGTGGCCGACCATGGAGGGCTGGCGTTCGGAGGTGCTGGGCCTGATCGTCAGGTTGTCGGTTGAGCAGCCCACGCTGGTGCGGAAACTGGCGGTCGCCGTCGACAGGCGGGAACCCATCAGCGACGAGCAGGTTGAGGAGGTCGTCGCCGACCTGCGCCTGCTCCTTGAACGGGTGGGCAGCGATGGGATCAAGCTCACCCAGGCCGGGTACCTGCCGCCGAAGGTGGTCAAGGAGCTGTTCGCCGGCCTTCGCCCCGAGGTCCTACAGCGGTACCCGTTCCAGCCGACCACCGAGATCAACACGCCCCCAGTGCTGAACCTCCGTGAAGCGGCCATGGGAGTGGGGCTGGTGAGGAAGTACAAGGGGGTGCTGGTACTGACACCCAAGGGCCGCACGGCGATCGAGGCACCCGAGAAGCTTTGGCGGGCAGTTGTGGATGGTATTCCGGTTGGCAAGCGCCAATACGAGGTGGACGCAGGCCTGATCGAGTTGTTGGGTGTAGCCGGAGGGCTGGACGTCTGGCGCGACCGCGAGACTCTCGGCGACATGTTCGCTGCCGCCGGGTGGAGGTCGGATGCTCCGATGGAGTGGGCCTACCGTGATGCCGCTAGTGGCACGAGGAGGCTGTTGAGCATCCTCGGTGGAGGGGCGACCGTGGCAGCAGCGATCATCCGTGGGTCGTGACGCCCTGTGTGCAGTCCACGCGCTGTCTCGATCAGCGTCCCTGGGACCGCGAGTGCTGGGATGCCGATCAGCGTCTGCGGCGGCTGCTGACCCGGGACGACCTCTTGGAGGGCCGGCAGGATGTCGCTGAAGTATCCCTCGGGACGCAACTTGTAGATCGTTCGACGAACCACGTGCGCCCAGCCGAGTCCCACCGATTCCAAGGCCGTGAGGCAGCTGCCCAGCGCCGCGACCGTCTGCTCGTACAGGCTGTCGCCACCGATGATGTTGAATTCCCGGTCCACCGCCAACTGTCCGGCGACGAAGCAGAAACCGTCGGTCACGGCGACGTGGCTGAAGCCGGGCGGGTCGAACAGCTCGGACGGATTGGTGAATTCGGGTGTGCTGAGGGCGGAGCTCTACGAGGGTGACACGCTCGTGGCCCGGGACGAGGCCGACGTGATCGTCACGTCGGCTGCGTTCGCCGGTGCGCAAGGGCCGACGGTCGCCGTGGCCGAGCCGGCGATGCGGGCCTGGGCGGAGAAGCTGGGCTTCGACACCATTGATGTCGCTTCGCTGGACCTGACCACGCCCGCCCCCGGTGTCGTGTGGGTCACCGCGCACTTCGGCGCGGACGCCCAGCGCTACGCCCGCAACGGCGGACGCGTCCTCGTCCTTGCTGAAGACGCTGACGCGCTGGGCGGAGCGTTCGATCTGCTGACGTTCGCCCGGCTCAAGCCACGCTCCGAAGACGGGGACTGGGTGCCCCGCACCGACTGGCTCCACCGGAGCGGACCCTTCGCGGCGATCCCGGGAGACACCGTCCTCGGCATTGCCTTCGAGGACATCCTGGGCGATCTGGTGATCAAAAGCGGCATCCCGAACGCGATCCGTCCCGCCGTCGTCGCGTCCGGGTTGTTCAACGGATGGCTGCAGGGTGCCGCGTCTACCACCGTGTCCACTGCCTACAGCCAGGGGGTCGTGACGGTCAGCACCTACCGCCTCCGGGCGACCGTCGACTCGGTCCCTGTTTCGGCCCCTCTCGGGCGGGCGTTGGTGATGGCGGCTGCTGGGTGATGTGACGCGCTGAGTTTGCCGAAGCGATTGGTTTCACCCTGAAAAAACGTACTCCCATGCCTATATGAGGCACGGCGCATCGTTTCTTCAGGACGAACGTGATCGCCCAGCGCATTCGTGCTTGCTAGGTTGGAACATGGCTCTTTCAGACAGCCCGCTGGTCGCCTCCGTGCGCGACCTCGGCGTGCAGTTCCTCAACAACGACGTCAACATCTCGGGGCAGGACGCAGTCACGTCCGTCGAACTGCCCGGGGACGAGACCTTCTGGATCTTCGGCGACACCCTCGAGGGGCCCTTCGAGACCGTCCGCTACCTGCAGCTCACGGAGGTTCTGTCCAACACGGGTGCCATCGTGCCGAAGCAGGACATCTCCGACGGCATCAAGGAGTTCGCCTACCTCACAGAGCCTGACGGCAGCAGAGCCCGACAGCTCATCAGGTTCGAACCGCCCGAGCACAAGTCCACCCAGCGCCTCTGGGCTATCCACGGCACATACCAGGGCGGACACCTCTACCTCTACTACCACCGCATCACGATGGACCAGAAGCTCGACGTCTTCGAGACCTTCCAGCTCGACGGCATGGGCATCGCGAAGGCCGACGACGACTTCTACTTCGAACGCCTCGTCGCGCCCGACGGGACTCACGAGTTCTGGAAGGGGAACGAACCAGGCTTCGGGGTCTTCATTCAGGAAGTGGACGGGTGGCTCTACCTGTGGGGCTCGGTGCAGCCGGAGGAGAAGTCGAGCGGCGAGATGTATCTGGCTCGCGTCCGCCCCGGGGAGCTCGAGAACCTCGACGCCTACGAGTACCTGGTCGCGGCCCCGACCCACGAGCAACCCGACGTCGCCCCCGAGTGGTCGTCGACGTGGCAGCCCACCGCAAGCCTCTTCGACAACGTGCCCAACGAGATGTCCGCGGCGTGGAACGACTACCTCGGCTGCTACGTCTCCCTGACCACCTACCGGCGCGAGAACATCCTCGTGATGCGCACCACCCCCGAGATGTGGGGGCCCTGGAGCGAGCCCCAGGTGGTCTACCGGCCGGAGAAGACCAACTCCAAGTCGCTGTTCAACGCCGGTAAGGAGCACCCGGAGTTCGCGAAGGACGGGGGCCGGGTCACGTACATGACCTTCATCGACTCCGAGGTCTACGTGCCGCACCTCATCGAGATCACCTACGCCTGACTCCTGTGCAGTGACGAGCGCTCTTAGCCTCCTGACCACGGGGCGGTGAACACGGTCGGGGTCGTGACCCTTCGACAAGCTCAGGGATCAGGCGGACAAGCTCAGGGATCAGGCGGACGAGTTCAGGGATCAGGCGGACGAGTTCAGGGATCAGGCGGACGAGCTCAGGGATCAAGCAGTAAGGCGAGGCGCTCCAGATCGGGGGAAGTTCTCAGTGCTGACAGGGCCTCGTCGAAGACCGCCAACTGGTCCTCGCCGCCGTGATGGGCGACGACGCTGCGGATCCGATCCAGTTCCGAGTCGCGCTGATCGGCGGGGACTGAACCCAGCAGCTTGTCGGCACCAACAGCCACGGCAACCGTGATGGGGCGGGCGAGCCCGTGCCTGGCTGCCAGCGCGAGCGCGCCAAGGAACCGGTCGCCCTCCGCGAGCTTGCGCTGGGGGTCGCGCCCGACCCGCTCGACGGTGTCGTGCAACGCGCGGTTGTGGAAGCGACGCAGGAGGTCGTCGGCGTTGGCCTGCACTGAGGCGAGGGGCTCGCCGTACTCAAGGGAGAGCGCCGCAGCAGCGGTCGCCATCACCGTCTGGACGATGCGATGAATCTGCGGGCGGCGGATGGCCTCAGCGATCTCATCCTCACCGAGCAGTTCGCCCAGGTAAGCCGTCAGGCAGTGGCCGAGGTTGTGGAGGTAGAGCTTCCGGTCCGAGTAGAACGCGAACGGCACGTCCGTGCGCCCGACGAGCTCGGGGACGTCGGGGAGGGGTGCGCGCGAGGCGGCCACGTCGAGGGGGAGTTCCCGGTACGGCTCGACGGCCACCCAGCCGGGCTCGTGTTCGCGGCGCTGCTCGTTCGGCACGGGGATCATCCTCCCGATCGAGGTTTCGAGCGTCCCGACCTGCGCGAGCACCGCGTCGGCGTCGTCGCCGAGCGCGTCGGCGAGCAGCGAGCGCATCTCGCCCCCGACGCCGTGGAGATTCTCGGCGAGCAGGATGTCGACAGGCCCGCGACGCTCACTGATCCGGAGCCGTAGGCCCTCCGCCATCGTCGGCGCGATGTGTCGGAGGTTGGCAGCCCCAACGGAGGTGGCGAGGAAGTCAGCCGACGCGACGGCCGAGGCGACGGCAGCTGTGTCGCGTCCATCGATCGCGTCGACGCCGGTGATCGTGGTCTCCTCCACGCCCTCGTCCGAGAGTGTCACGTGGCGGTACGACCCCGTGTTCAGCGCTTGCACCAATCTGCTCTCCAGGTCTACGAACGTCACGCGCCATCCAGCCTCGGCGAAGATCTGGCCGATGAACCCGCGGCCCACGCTGCCCGCGCCGAAGACGACGATCCGGTTCACCGCCGCTCACCCGTCATCGAGCCCAGATCCTCGCCGCGCAAATGACGCCCGACGACGTCGCGCGCGAACGCACCGGCCGCGTCAGGGGAGAGCCCGAGCCTCATCGCGCGCAGCAGACCGGCCGTGAGGGCGTCGCCAGCGCCCACCGTCGTAGACGGCGAATCGATGCTCTCGGCGGCGAACCACAGGCTTTGGTCGGCCCACTGAGCGGCAACCGGGGAGAGCACGCTTCCCGCGCGTTCCAACCGCTCGCGGCTGGCGGTGGCGAGCACGAACCCCGACGACCCCGCGGAGAGCTGCACGACCGCCGCCCCCCAGCCGAGCATCGTGTACGCAAGCTCAGTCAGCCTCTCACGTGTCGGCTCGCCCTCGAGCCGCAGGGCGCTGGTCATGTCGTCCCAGCTCGGCGACCAGACGTCGGTGTGGGGAATGGTCTGCCTGAACCAACCGGCCCAGTCGACCTCCGCCGCCACGGAGCCGTCGGCCACGTGTGCCTGGTCGAGCGAAGTGGTGATGCCCTTGGCCTTGGCCTGCTCGAATGCCTCGGCAAGGGCGAGTGGATCCCGGCACAACACCGGCAGCAGGGAGGGATAGCCGACGTGGAAGAGGTCCACGTCGGGCCCGAGATCCACCCTTCGTGGGTCGAAGTCCGCGTTGGCTCCCTCGTACTGCCAGAACGTGCGGTCGTGGCCTCCGTGCTCGATGACGATGCTGTACGACGTGCCGAGCGACGACGTGGCGAGGTGAGCCCGCTCGGAGACGGTCTGCTCCACCATTCGCCGGCAAACCCGACCGAGTTCGTCGTCGCCGATCGTCGCGTGGACGTCCACCCGCTCCCCGAGGCGAGCCAGCGTGCCGCCCGTGTTGGCCACCGATCCGCCCAGTTGCTGTTTGAGCGCCCCGACGGCGTAGAGCACGCCCGGCTCCATCCCTGGCTCATGGCCGGCGAGATGCGGTGTGAGATCCATGCAGAGGTGACCAGCGGCAATGACAGTCATGGGAGAACCTTCTCCACTCGGTGAAATAACGTTATCCTACAGCGAAGAGCCGTGGCCGCAGCGAGGCGGCACGGACTGACTGGATAGGCTCACCGGCATGAACGCAGAACTGGCTCGGGGGGCCGGTGACCGACCACCGACCATGCGCGATGTCGCGACGGCGGCGGGGGTCGGGCTGAAGACCGTGTCCCGCTACGTCAACGGCGAGACGAACATCGCCGATCCCCTCCGGGTGCGGATCGCCGAGGCCATCGAACTGCTGGGCTACCGTCGCAACCTTGCCGCCGCCAGCATCCGCCCCGGCTGGACGAGCAAGGTGATCGGCCTCATCACCAGCGACCTGGCCAACCCCTACTACTCGACGCTGGCGCACGCCGCCGAGTCCGTCGCTTGGCAGGCCGGGTACCTGCTGACCACGTTCAGCTCCGAAGAGGATGGGGAGCGCCACGACCTGGCCGTCGATCGGCTCATCGATCAGCGCGTGGACGCCCTGCTCATCGTGCCGCCGCGGAACCCCGGCAGGGCGTGGTCGCAGCTGCGGCCACCCCTTCCTCCGGTGGTCTTCCTCGATCGACCCGCCGTGCTGGACGGCGCGCCCGCGGTGCTGGCGGACAATGCTGGTGGAGCGCGGGAAGCCGCGATCGAGCTCGCCCGCAACGGGGCTCGGCGCATCGCCTTCGTCGGGGATTCACAGCAGATCTACACCATGGCCGAAAGGCTCCGTGGATACCTCGACGGGCTGGCCCAGGTAGGGCTCACGCCCGGCCCGATCTCCCACGCGGCACACTCCCAGGAGGAGGCCCGGGGCGTTGTCAGCGGCCTCCTGGCGGAGGGCGCGGCGGACGCGATCTTCGCAGCCAACAACCGCGCCGCGATGGGCGCACTGCACGCCTTCGCCGACTCGGGTGGTCGGTTGCCGATGATCGCGTTCGACGACTTCGAAGCGGCCGAGGTTGTGCGGCCAAGAATCTCGGTGGTCAGCCAGGACGTCGCCCGGATGGGCGCCCTGGCCACCGAGATCGCCATCCGCATCCTGCAGGGCACCCCTCCTGTGTCGGACAGGACGGTGCTCGGCACGAGGCTGATCCTGCGCGGGTCCGAGAAGCCGGACTCCCCAACCATCCTCGACCGTCTGCCCGAGTAGGGAGCGAGGAACGAGGTCGTGCTTAGCCGTCTCCCCGAGTAGGGAGCGAGGAACGATACGCGGCCTCTCGGACCTCGCGGCCGCTACCCAGCTTTCTGGCCGTGCCGGCACCGACCGAGGGAAGCGGTGTGCCGTGGGAGGTGCCAGAACGCCAACGCAGAGACCGCAACCCCAACGGAAAACCGCAACGCCAACGTGGATCGGAACTCGCCGACGATAACCATCGACGCCCCTGATATCTCGGGGGCGTCGATGGGTTCCGGGGGCGAGTGGGCGTGACCGTTGGCGTTGCGGTGAAACCGTTGGCGTCCCCGTGGAACCGTTGGCGTCAGGGACGTCGTCGGGCACTGCCACCAGATTCCGAGCCCTTACCCTCGCGCCGACTCAGGGCCGACTTCCAGGTGAGGGAGACGATCGGGGGGGGCTTCAGCCAATTCCAGACGCTGTTGCAGCACATGGCGTACCGTTGCTGGACAACGTTATCTCATCGGAGAGCGAGGACGTCCATGTCGCACCTCGACGAGCTGCGCCGCCACCGCGACGAGCTGCTCGATTTCTATCAACCGCACGTGTGCCTCGAATCGGGTGGCTACGCATATCTCGACGACGTCGGCCGCCCGCTTCCCGACCAAGGCGCCCAGCTGTGGCTCAACGCGCGGATGCTGCACTGCTTCTCCATCGCGACGGCGCTGGGGCGGCCGGGTGCCGCTGACGTCGTCGAGCACGGGCTCGCGCATCTGCACGGGGGAGCGGGGCAGGACCTCATCCACGGCGGGTGGTACGCCACGGCGGGGGGCAGTAACCCCTCCGACGCGAAGGAGCTCTACGGCCAGGCGCACGTCGTGCTGGCCGCGTCGTCGGCCGCGATGGCGGGGTTCACCGAGGGCCGGGCGCTCCTCGACGAGGCACTGGACCTGATCGACCGCCGGTACTGGCGGGAAGGCGACGGAAGGGCCGTAGAGGCCTACGATCGGACGTTCTCCCGGCTCGACCCCTACCGTGGGCAGAACGCCAACATGCACCTGACTGAGGCATTGATCAATGCCTATGAGGCGACGGGGGAGGCCGTCCTGCTGCAGCGAGCGGTGCGGATCGCGGGCCACATCGCCGGACGCGCAGCCTCGCCCGACGAGGGAGCCTGGCGGCTCCCCGAGCATTTCGACGAGGACTGGAACGTCGTGTGGGAGTTCAACAAGGACGAGCCGCGGCACCCCTTCCGGCCCTACGGCTCCCAGCCGGGGCACTGGCTGGAATGGGCCAAGCTGCTGCTCCAGCTGCGGGGACTGGGCGTGCATGAGCCGTGGCTGCTCCCGGCTGCCGAACACCTCTTCGCGGGTGCGTTCAAGGATGCCTGGCGTGGAACCGGCGGGTTCGTGTACACCGTCGATTGGGACGGTGCTCCGGTGGTGGAGGAGCGGTTCTTCTGGGAGCCCGCAGAGGGGATGGGTGCGGCCCGGCTCCTGGAACTGCACACCGACGACGACCGCTACGCGGAGGCCTATGGGAAGCTCTGGGGGTACGTCGTCGACCACTTCGTCGATCACGAAAGCGGGTCCTGGTTCCCGGAACTCGACGCCGAGCAGAAACCCGTGACCCATACGTGGGCGGGCAAGCCGGATCTGTATCACGCCTTCCAGGCCACGCTCTACGCAGAGGTGCCCGCCCACCAGGGGTTGGCGAGGTGGGCGTCCACCCAAGCAAGCCGCAGGTGACAGTTCGGTCACAATTTGGTGACTTCCCAAGACATCGTTGTCTCACCGGCGTAGTGTTCCGCTCATGGCTGCCGCAGAGGAGCGGCACCCGAGGTCATAGGAGATCCGTATGTTGACCAAATTCCTTCGACTATTTATCGCGGCCCTTGCGTCGATGCTCGTGCTGACCGCCTGTGGTGAGGGCGACACCGCCTCCCCCGGCGACACCCCCGCGAGCGAAACCACGATGGCCGAAGCACCCACCGAGACCACTGAACCGGCAGACCCAGCCGACCCGACCACCACCCCCGCCGACGATGAGAGCACTCCCGCAGCTGGAGGCGAGCCGCTGACGATCGGCCTCGTCATGCTCCAAGGCGACGACTACTTCCGTAACGTTCAGCTCGGCATGGAGGAGGCCGTCAGTGCCGACGGTGGCACCGTCATTCCGTTCAACTCGAACAACGACCCCGGCAACGAGGCCCAGGGCGTGCAGAACCTCATCACCCGTGCAGTTGACGGCATCACGATGCAGCCGGTCGCCGCGGACGCGTCTGTCGCCACCGCTCGCCTCGTCAAGGACGCAGGTATCCCGCTCATCTGCACCGGCAACTGCACCGGCGCTTTCCTCACGCCCGAGCTGGTCGACGGCGCCGCTCAGTCTGACAACACGGGGCTGGGAACCGCCACCGGTGAGGCCGCAGCGGAGTACATCGAGGCCAACCTCGGAGGCACCGCCACGGTTGGCATCCTCAACTGCGACTCCGCCGCCGAGACCTGCAAGCTCCGCAAGGCGGGCTTCATCAAGGCCCTGGAAGATGCGGGCATCGACTTCACGATCGCCGCTGATCAGGAGGGCTACCTCGCCGACCGCGCCACCCCCGTGGCGACCAACATGCTCTCCTCCAATCCCGCCATCAACGTGGTTTGGGGCTCCAATGAGGGTGGCACCGTCGCGCTGGTGACCGCGGTCAAGCAGGCGGGCGCCGACGTTGCAGTCTTCGGCACTGACATCTCGGAGCAGATCGCGGGCTTCGTCAAGGAGGGCTCCCTCGAGGCGACCACCGGCCAGGATCCGGCGGGCACCTCCGCCAAGGCGTACGAAATGGTCAAGAAGGCCATCAACGGCGAGACCAACGAGCCCTTCGAGGCACTCATCCCCGGCATCACCTACCGGACGGATGACCAGACCACCGTTGACGAGTACCTGGCCAATCGGTGATCGATCCCGACGAGGTCGTCCTCGAGTGCGAGGGCCTCAGTAAGAGCTACGGCAGGGTTCGCGCCCTCGACGCAGTGTCGCTGACCCTGCACAAGGGGGAGGTGCGCGCGCTGCTCGGCAAGAACGGCGCGGGCAAGTCGACCCTCGTCAAGCTCCTGTCGGGAGTGGAGCAGCCAGACAAGGGGGCCGGCGAGATTCGTCTCGCCGGCCAGCCCGTCGCCTGGTCCAGCGCGCTCGCGGCCCAGCACGGGGGGATCACGGTCGTCCACCAGGAGTTCAGCCTGGTGCCCGAGCTCAGCATCGCCGAGAACATCACGCTGGGTCATTGGCCCAGCCGCGGCGGCCTCATCGACAAGGCGGAGATCCGCAGACGTGCGTCCGAGGCCATGGCCATGCTGGGCGTAGACCTGCCGCTGTCGCGCCCGGTGAGCCGACTGTCGACGGCCCAGCAGCAGCTCGTCGAGATCAGCAAGGCGCTCAGTGTGCAGCCCAAGGTGCTGATCCTGGACGAGCCGACGAGCGCTCTGAACTCCAACGAGGTCGAGGTTCTCCTGGCACTCCTGCGGCGCCTGGCCAGCCAGGGCGTCTCCATCATCTACGTGTCGCACCGGATGCGCGAGATCCCACAGGTCGCGGACACCCTCACCGTGCTCCGCGACGGCCGCGAAGTGGCGACGCGAAAGGTGTCCGACATCAGCGCAGCCGAGGTGGCCAGGATGATCGCCGGCACCGACGAGCGGGCACGGGAGACCGTGGCCAAGGAGCGGCTGGATGAGCAGACAGTGTCCGACGAGGTAGTCCTCGCGGTCGAAGGCCTGAGTATCCCCGGCATCCTCGAGAATGTGAACTTCGAACTGCGCCGAGGTGAGGTGCTCGGCTTCGCTGGACTGTTGGGCTCCGGCCGCACCGAACTGCTCGAGGCGATCTTCGGTCAGCGGTCCGACGCTACGGGAACCGTCGCAGTCCTGGGCCGCCAGATGACGTCGAGACGCCCCGGGAAGATGCTCGACGCCGGCGTCGGCATGACCACCGAGGACCGCAAGAAGACGGGCATCGTGCCGATCCTCAGCGTCTCGGAAAACATGATGCTGTCGGCGAGATCCCGAGTCGTCGGCGGACCGCTGTTGGACATCGCAGGGGAGCGCGCCGCCTCGCGCAGCCTGGTCCAGAAGCTCCGCATCCAGACCTCTGGCCTGAAGCAGCCGATCGGCACACTGTCGGGCGGCAACCAGCAGAAGGCCGTCATCGGCCGCTGCCTGGCCGGAAACATGAAGGTGCTGCTCCTCGACGAGCCCACACGCGGTGTGGACGTCGACGCCAAGCGCCAGATCTACGACCTCATCCGCGAACTGGCGGATGCAGGCGTCTCCTCGGTCTTCGTCTCGTCTGAGCTGGAAGAGCTCAGCCAGGTGTGCGACCGGGTTCTCGTGCTGCGCGACGGCGGGGTCCGGGAGGAACTCCCCGGCGCAGAGGCGACCAGTGAACGACTACTCGCCCTGGCGATGATTGGTAAGGAAGGGCATCTCGCATGAACGTCGGAGCGAACGCCGTCGACAAGCCCGTGAGCGGTGTGCGGAGCGCGTTGTCCTGGGAGGGGACGGGGCTGCTGGCGGTCCTCATCATCGTGTTCGTCCTGCTCTCGATCTGGGCCCCGAACTTCCTGACGATGGCGAACCTGCTCAACGTGCTGCAGCAGGCCGCATTCTTCGGCATCGTCGCCTTCGCGATGACCCTGGTCATCGTCTCGGGAGAGATCGACGTGTCGGTTGGCTCGTCTGCGGCCCTGACGTCGTCGCTGGTGGGCTACATGGTGGTCTCCATGGGAGTGCCGATGCCGCTCGCTGCGCTCATCGCGCTCGTGGTGGCGATCGCCCTGGGTGCCTTCGTCGGGTGGATCCGGCACGTGTTCAACGTGCCCACCTTCATCGGCACGCTGGCGCTCTTCCTGGCGCTACGCGGCGCCGCACACCTGGTGACGAACACCTTCCCGATCCCGATCGACTCTAGTGAGTTCTTCTACTGGGGGACCGGCCGGATTCTCGGGGTCCCGGTGGCGGCGCTCTACCTGGTGATCGCCTTCGTCGTCGTGGCGTTCATCGCGAACTTCACCGTCTTCGGCCGGTCGGTCTACGCCGTCGGTGGCAACGCGAGGACGGCCCAGATCTCGGGCATCAACGTGCTGAAGATCCGGGTCATCGTCATGGCGATCAGCGGCTTCACCGCTGGCATCACCGGCCTGCTGCAGACCGCCCAGCTCTCGTCCGGCAACAGCAACATCGCCCAGGGGCTCGAGTTCGACGCCATTGCGGCGGCCGTGATCGGCGGCACTGCCATGTCGGGCGGTAAAGGCTCGGTCGTCGGCACGCTCATCGGTGTGCTGTTCGTCGCCATCCTCCTCAACGGCATGGTGCTGCTCGGCCTCAACCCCTACTTCCAGCAGGTCGTGCGCGGGGCGCTGGTGCTCTTCGCCGTCCTCATCAACGTCGTGCGCACCCGTCGCAGCACGGCCTGACAACTCCAGATCCACCCACGTCCCGAAAGGACCCAGACATGCCCCTGTACGAGTTCTATGACAACGCGGTCAACGACATCCCTCTGGCGAGCGAGCACCTCGATCGCGCCGCCTTCGGCACCGAGGCGGTGATCGACAAGCTTGCCGGGGCCCTGAGCGAGGGCTCTCGGATGGGCATCGACGGATGGTACGGCGTCGACTGGAAGGCGCTCACCGCAGCACTCTCCGCCGCGGCCGAGGCAAAGGGAATCAGCCTCACGCTGGTGCCCTCGGCGCAGCTCTACATCTCGCAGGACGAGATCGCCGATTACCAGAAGACGTACGAGACCGACGACCCGTCGTTCGGCTGGGTCAACTCCGACGGCGTGCTCGAAGACCTCCTCGACCCTTCGGCCGTGGAGGAGCTGAAGAAGCAATTGGGCGACGGCGCGGGGACGATCGTCGTCTACGGCCCCGGCGCCTGCGTCAAGGATCTGGAGGGCAGCTACGACACCCGCGTGTACGCCGACTTCACGATGCAGCCGATGCTGTGGCAGATGTGGGGCGGCGAACTCGTCCCGTTCGGCACGGAGGAGGCCTCCACGGACTACTTCTGGAAGAAGTACTACTACAACGACTTCTACCTGCTGTACCGCCAGAAGAAGGTCGCGTTCGAGGCGATGGACATCTACGTCAGCGCGGTCCACTCCGACGCGCTGGTCGCTCTGGAGCGCGACGGCTACAACCTCGTCATCGACGAGCTCGTCAAGCGCCCCATCAAGCAGGTCAAGATTCTGCAGCCCGGGCCGTGGGGCGCCTACCGCTACAAGGACCTCTGGGAGGTCCCCGGCCTCGAGGCCAACGCGTGGAACGAGCTGGCGGGCATCGAGCTGAGCATCCTGGTCAACCTGGGTCCCGACGTGCCGCTAAACATGCCGACCCAGAACATCATGCAGAGGCCCGAGCAGCTCGTCGGCAAGCACGTCCACGAGAACTACCCCGACCTTTTCCCGCTGCAGGTGTGGCTCGACGACGGCTACTTCCCGAAGCCGGTCCCGTTCGAGCGCTCCAGCATGCCGATCCACGACCATCCGAGCACTGACTACGTTCGCGAGCATTTCAACGAGCCCATGGGTCGCTACGAGACCTACTACATCATCGAGTCGTACAAGGGTTCCAGCACCTGGATGGGGTACAAGGAGGACGCGGACCTTGAGGAGTGGGAGCGACTTTGCCGCGAGTCGGAGAACCGCAAGGAGATCCCGAACTGGCAGGACTTCGTCTGCCGCTGGGACACCAACGTCGGGGACCTCTTCCTGATTCCGCCCGGCACCACCCACGGACACGGCGGCAACCAGATGATCCTGGAGCTCGACACCGGCCCGTCGGTCGCCGGCACCGAGTACTCGTTCTTCACCTACGACTTCGCCCGACCCACGTGGGACGACGAGACGAAGACGATGACCGGCAAACCCATGAAGATGCACACCGCCCACTCGTTCGACAACCACAGGTGGATCCGGGAAAACCGGGTGCGGTCGCACCACCGTGCGCGCCCGATCACCGTCGACGGCGACGGTAAGTTCCGCAAGGATCAGTACACGAGCCTCCCGGAGATGCCGTTCCACATCGAGCGGATCTTCCTCGAGCACGAGGCCGTCAACGACACCGAGGGCAAGTTCGTCCACATCGCCACGTTGGCTGAGGGCAAGCGTGTCACCGTGCGCTCGAAGTCGAACCCGGAGTGGTCCACCAGTATTGACCGATTCCAGTCCTGCATCATCCCCGCGGGGATGGGGGAGCACGAATACCTCAACGAGGACGGCTCACACGCGCTGGTCGTCATCATCCGGCTCAAGGAGGGCTGAATTGATCAAGCTCTCGGGGCGGGGCGTCACCGCTGAGGTCGCGCCGCAGGGTGCAATGGTGACGGCAGCTTTCGAGGCGGGCGGGGGCTTCGTATCCCCCCTTTACGAAGCCCCCTGGCTGGGTCAGTGGCAGGGCGACCCGCTGCTGGCCCACCTCCGGGGAGACTTCGTCTGCGTGCCGTTCGGCATGCCCGGGCACGGCTACGCGGCCAACCATGCGTGGGAGCTGCTCGACGTCTCGGACGAGCGGGCGGTGCTGTCGATCGCCTATCCCGAGGACCACCCCGTGGAGCGGGTGACCCGTGAGGTGGTCTGCGCCGACGGCGCGCTCGAGTTCGCCGACAGCATCGAGATGCGGGAGCCCGCGTCTCTGCCGCTCGGTCTGCATCCGATGTTTCGACTACCCGACGGCGTGGGTGAGGCGCGTCTGGTGCTGCCCGACGCCGCGGCCATCCTGACCCCACCCCAGCCCCCCGAGCCGACGGCGCGGCTGCTCCCAGGCCAGCGGTTCATCGACCCGACCCGGGCGCCCAGCGTCGACGGCACCGCCGACCTCACGCGCCTGCCGTGGGAGGGTCGCTCGGAGGACCTCGCTCAGCTGGTCGACGTCGTCGAGGGCAGGGTTGGGCTGGTCGTCGACGGCGTCACCACGGTGCTGGAATGGGACCAGACCGTCCTCAAACACTGTCTCTTGTGGGTCAGCAACCGTGGTCGCGACTACCCGCCGTGGAACGGCCGGAACCTGTGCCTCGGTGTGGAGCCGGTGACGTCCGCCTTCGATCTCGGCGCTGAGGCCAGCGCTGGGCGTAATCCCGTCGCTGACGAGGGCGTCCAGACGGCCGTCAGCCTGGAGCCGGGCGAGACCCACGTGGTGCACCATCGGGTGAGCGTCACTGCAAGTTGAGCGGTTGTCGCTGCGGCGGTGGGATTTTCATCGCCGACCATTGACTCACCCCCTGGACTGATGGATTCTTACCCCAGGACATCGAGGTCTGAGGGGGACGGGCAATCATGTCTATTCGAATCTTTCCCTGGGTACGCATCTGGGCCGCTCTTGTTGCGATCCTGCTGGCGATCGGCCTGGCGGTGGTGGGAACCGCCCCGGCGCGGGGGGCGGTGACAAGCGCCAACCCGGCGGACGGATTCGGTGAGTTGTACGCAGACTTCACGACGGCCGACGCGCTGTTCGCCTGGGTCACGACCGATACCCGCGGGGGCCGCGTCTGTGTGATCGCGGCCACGGGGAACGGAGACTGCGAGAACCCGGCCTGGGGCACACCGAACACGATCGTGGGCATCGGCACCCTGTTCACACTCTTGGAGGGACCGAGCCTTCCGATGGGCACATACCGTCTCCACACCGAGTCGGCCACCGAAGAGGGGTGGCTGCCCGGCTACACCTCCGACGTGTTCACCGTGGGGCCCTGCCAGAGCGATTGCGACACCACGATCGGGCGTCAGCAGGCTGAGGCCTTCAAGGCAGCCTCGGGGGATGCCACCGCCGGCGCCTCGCTGCTCTGCACCGCGCTCACGCTGAAGGAGACCGGGAGCACCATCCAAACCCATGGCGATGGGATACGTCTGGGGCTTGAGGCGGCCGGCTCGAGAAGTCTCAGCGGCGGATTCCTCGGCTACGCCACCGGTCTGGGTCTGGGGTTCGCCGGGATTGAGCTGCCGTCGTACAACGATGCTGCGCTGCAGATCGCCCAGATGATGTCGTGCATGGTCCGGCAGATGCACCTGGACATCGCGAACGATCCACCGGATCCGATTCTCAACACCGTCGTACCACCGGCATTCCTCGAGCCTGATCCCCTCGGCTCGCCGGTGCTCGACGACCTCGTCGCCGCGCTCGACCGTCAGACCGCGTACGGCATCGCCACGCGCATCGCCTTCGAGAGGTATCAGGGCGCCGTGCTGGCTGAGGACCTCTCTGGCCAACGACTGCAAGCCGGCGCGATCGCCGAGTACGGCAGATCTCTGATCCGGGAACTGCGTGCCACCGCGGACGCGCTACGAGCCGCCGCCGCGTCGTCCGACAGCGCGATGGCCGGCGTAGTGCTCGAGGACGGCTCGACTCTCGAGGCGCTCGTGCCTCTGGCGGAGCGCGTCACCACCTCAGGATTCACCGAAGGTGAGACCCAACAACTCCGCGAGTTGGGGCTGACCGACCAACAGATCGCCAACGCGGCCACGTGGTTCGGCCTCGACCTCGACGTCGTCTCTCCCGGAGTGCCGCTGTCGCAGTATCTCGTGGAGGCGGCCGAAACCTTCGAGGCCGCGATCGAGCCGACCGACGAGTTCGTGCGCAACGCGGCCGCGGTCTCCACCACAGACCTCGCCCCGCCCAGCGCTGGGATCACGGCGTCGTTCCAGAGCCCCGCCACCTGGCGGCTCACCGCTACCGGAACCAGCTCGGACGGCGACCCGGTGGAGCACACCTGGCGCTTCTCCGACGGCCATGTCGCAACCGGCCAAGAGGTCGAACGCGCCTTCGAGGAGTCGGGTGCGTACTCCGTGACGGTGACCACCACGGAGACCACACCCTGGGGAGGGTCAGCCACCGCCACCAATGAGACGCTGACTGTGCAACTGAACGACCCTCCCCGTGCGGTGGACGACCGCATCAACGTGGCACTGGGAGACTCGGTGTCGTTCAACCCGTTGGCCAATGACATCGATTACGACGGAGATCCATTGACCCTCGACGGCACGGATGCGGCAGCGGGAGGAACGCTCACCTGCACTCCTGCTGGCCCGTGCACGTACGCGGCCGACAGAGGCGTCGTTGGCGAGGAGTCCATCGAGTACCGCGTGTCCGATGGCACGGACACGAGTAGCGGCGCAATTCTGGTCACGATCGTCGCGGCCGACTCCGCCCCCGTCGCCTCTGACGTGGCCGTCAGCGTTCCGCGTGGAGCCACCACGACTGTCGCATTGCCGGCGACCGACCCGGTACCGGGCCCGCAGACCCCGTTGGTCATGGAAGTTGTTGGGGAGGTCCCGCCCGGTTTCACCGTCACCCCCTTCTATCCGGCGTCGGCACGGGTGGCCGTCTCGTGGAGTGCTCCCCTGGGTGCGCAGACGATTTCCTACCGCGTGAGTGACGGCGCGCAGTGGTCGCCCGTGGCCACCCTCACCGTCACTGTGCTCGGAGAGAACCGGACACCGACAGCGCCGGACATGACCGTGACCACCCCGGCGGGCACTCCCGTGGCGATCACGCTCGACGGCTCCGATCCGGATGGCAACACCCTGTCCTGGACACATTCGAGTCCGACCGCGGGCAGCATCACCGGCACCGCCCCCAACCTCATCCTCGACCCGGGAGAATCGGCGCCCGGAAGCGTCATCACCTTCACCTACCAGGTCAGTGATGGTCTCCAATATTCCGGCACTGCCACCGTCACCGTCGACGTCGGACCATGGCCGGGCGGCCCGATCGTGAACCTGGGGGACGACCTGCATCTGGGCGAGGGCCCGATCAGCTTCTATGCCACGGCCCGGGCCCCGGAGGGGGCTGGCCCGCTCACGTACCTTTGGGACTTTGGGGATGGCCGGACGTCGAGCGCCTCCTCGCCCTATGTCACCTTCGACGATGGTGTGTACGAGGTGACGTTGACCGTCACGGATGCGCTGGGGCGTGCAGCCTCGGACACGGTGACCATGACGATTCGCAATCTGCCGCCCGTGGCACGGATCGGCGTCACGTCCGGCCCCTACGTGACCGGACGGCAGCTCACCCTCAACTCGGCCAGCAGCAGGGACCCGGGAGACGACGTGCTGACGTACCGCTGGGATCTGGGCGACGGCGTCCTGGTGGACACGGAGGACGCCTACCTGCCCCACGTGTTTGACACTGGAGGGCTACACCGGATCCAACTCATCGCTATCGACGACGACGGAGCCCAGTCCAACACCTGGTTGGACCTCGACGTGGCGGCGTTCGACGTGAGCGCCGGGGGCGACAGGGAGGTTCCGGAGGGCTCCTGGATCACGTTCGAAGGCTCGGCTCCTTTCCAGCCCTTCGGCAGCAGCGCCCATTGGGAGTGGGACCTGGGCGACGGCACGCTGGTCACCGGCTCCACGCCGATCCGGCACCGCTACGCCGGAGACGAGCCGAGAACCGTCACATTCAGGGCCACGCTGGACGGGGTGTCGCGGGAGGACGTCGCCACAGTCACCTTCACCAATCTTCCGCCACGGCTCGGCCCGGCCATTCCAGTGGTGGTGGAAGCCGGCCAGCCGTCGGTGCTGCATGCGGGAGCCTTCGACCCAGGCGGCGATCCACTGACCATCGCCTGGGACCTGGGCGACGGCACCTCCGCGACCGGCCAGCACGTCACGCACGCCTGGTCGGCCCCCGGTGGCAAGACCGTCCGGATCACCGCGACCGATGACGAGGGAGCCGACGTCGCCGCTGAGGTGCAGGTTCTCGTACTGGAGGACGGGGCGCTGGGCAGGGTCACGCCCGACTCTCGGGGCCGGGCGTTTCATCTGGCGTTCGACCCCAACATGTCCAAGGAGGGATCCGAGCAGTACCTCGTCATCACGGGCGAGGCGAACAGCACCGGCGTGGTCTCCGTTCCCGGCATCGGGTTCCGCGCGGAATTCGTGGTCGGGGCCGGGAGTATCGCCACGGTCCGCCTGCCGGACGATGTCCTTCCCGACCCGGACGGGCGAACGGACACTGTCAGGACCGCCGTCGATCCGCTCGCGGTGATCGTGCAGGCGCGTGAAGAGGTCACGGTCTACGGGGTCAACAAGGAAACCTCATCCACGGATGCGTTCCTCGCGGTGCCCGATGATGTGGCGGGCACCGACCTCCGGGTCCCCGGCGGCGCGACGCAGTTCTCAGTCGTCTCCCTGCAGTCGGGCACGGAGATCACCGTGACCAATCCGCAGCGCGTCGAGAGCGTGATCGGGCCTCTAGAGGCGGGAGAGGTGTTCCGGAAGGCGGGCTATCCCTCCAACATCCAGGGGTCCCTCATCCAGGCCGAGGTCCCCGTTCAGGTGCTCGCGGGCGCCCCCTGCGCGATGGTTCCCGACCAGGTGACGTTCTGTGACCACCTCGTAGAAGCCATGTGGCCCACCTCGGCCTGGGGGACCAGTTTCCTGACCTGGCCTCTGGAAGGGCGCACGGGGGGAGACCCCGTCGATGTGCTCGCCGGAGACGACGAGACTGAGGTGAGGGTCGACGGGGAGCTCGTCGCGACGCTCGGTGCGGGCTTCGCCCACAGGATGCTCCGAACCTCTGGAACCCTCATCGAGACCTCCAAACCGGCCATGGTGAACCAGTTGGCCCGGGGCACCACGGCTGACCGCCAGATGGGCGATCCGCTCATGATGCTGATCCCGCCGCAGGAGCAGTGGCTGGACCGATACACCGTGGCGTCCCTGCGGGGCTTCGACAAGCATTATCTGAACCTCGTCATCAAGGACGGCGCACAGAGCACGGTCCGGCTCGACGGGGCGATCGTGGAGCAGGGGCTGTGGGAGGCCGTCGGGTCGTCCGGTTATGTGGCCGCCGCCGTCGAGGTCAGCTCCGGGCAGCACCGCATCGTCGCCGACCGGCCGGTCGCGGTTTACGCCTACGGGTGGGCCCCGTACGAGTCCTACGGCTACCCCGGTGGCCTCGCCCTGGCCCCAGTGGCGGATGTGGATCGACTTTCGCTCTCCCCAGCAGCTGCCGAACGGCAGGTGGGAACCACTGACTGCGTGGTCGCCACCGTGCTCAACAGTGCAGGCGAACCCCTCTCCGGCGTGCGCGTGGATCTCGCGGTCTCAGGCGTGCATACGACGGAGGCGTACGGCTGGACCGACGACGACGGTACGGCGTCGCTCTGTTACGAAGGCCACCTGTCGGGGACCGACGAACTGGTGGCGTCGGTGGGCGCTGTGACAGCGTCGGCCGCGCGCACGTGGACCGATCAGCAGATACCCGGCCAACCGCCCGTGGCCAGCGATATAGCTGCGAGCACTGATCATGAGACGCCGGTGGAACTGGTCCTCACCGCCACCGACGAAGACGGCGACACCTTGTCGTTCGCCATCCTCACCCATCCCTTGAACGGAACGCTGGGAGAGGTCACTGGCAACCGCGTGACGTACACCCCGAACCCAGGATTCAGCGGCGAGGACTCGTTCACGTTCGCGGCGAGCGACGGTACCTTCACGTCAGTGTCCGCCGTCGCCTCTGTCACGGTGCGTCCACCCGCCGGACCGGTACCAACGGCTGTGTCGGTCGCGCCCGATACCCAGACCGCCGAAGTGGGGGATGAATCCTGCGTGGTGGCCACCGTGCTCGACGCCGAGGGCTACTCCATGACGGGGGTGTCGGTCACCGCCACAGTCACCGGGGCCAACGCTGGAGCGTTGATGGCCGAGGCAGCAACGAATGGTGAGGGGAATGCACGGGTTTGCTACACCGGCAGCAGCGCGGGCACTGACACCATCGCCGTGAGGGCGGGAGACGTCGCCGGCGAAGCCACCGTCGAATGGCGCGACCTCCTGCCCAGCGCTCAACTCAGCGTCACGGTCACGCCGACCAGCGTCGCCGAGCCGGGCGGACCGGTGACCTGGACGGTGCGCGTCACCAACGGTTCCGAGGAGACAGCGACGATGACGGCGCTCTCCGACCCGGCTGGCTCGCTCCAGGGGAGGGGCACCTGTGAGGTGCCCCAACAGGTCGAAGGCTTCGCGTCCTACACCTGCACGTTCAGCGAGGAGATCTCCGGCACTGGAGGACAGTCGTACTCCCGGAGCTTCGCTGTGAAGCTGGCTGACGACGACGGCAACCACTCAACCGATGAGTTCACCGCGAAGGTGGAGATCCTGGCCGTCGAGCAGCCGGAGCCGCCCGTGGCGACCATCACCCAGGCCCCCGATGCAGTAACCAGCAGCCGGACGGCCACGTTCGCCTTCACTGCGGACCAGCCCGGGGCAACCTTTGAGTGCGCGCTAGACGACGGCCCACTCACGGCCTGCGTCACGCCCGTCAGCTATCACAACCTCGGAGACGGGGACCACCGCTTCGTCGTTCGGGCAATCGGACAGGCCGGTGCGGGGCGCGTGGCGGAGCACACGTGGACGATCGAAGCGCGGACCCCGCCGCCGAGGGATCTGTACGAGACGCCCGGCTATCACGACTCCGGGGGACGGCAATGGTTCACGCGCTGCGAGCCGTACTCGCAGACGACGCGGTGTTGGACCTACATCTGGGCCACGACGATCGAACGGGTCGGGAACCACTACGTCACGAGCAACGGCTGGGTGTTCAACAACCTGACCTACGTGGCTTCGCCCAAGCGTCTATGGGTCGGCAACCCGCTCGCGATCACTGGCTCCTGGACTGACACGGATGGGCGTCGTTGGAGGACGGAATGCAACACTCCGACGTCTGGGGGTAACGGCTGCCGCTCCTACGTGACGACGAAGGTGCTGGAAGCCACGCCCACAGGGCCGAGGTTTGTGCTGAGGGAGAGGTTCAACAACATCGTCCGCTTCAGTTGAGGTACTGCGAGGGACGAGCGACCGTGGGTTCCGTCTCCCCGAGTAGGGAGCGAGGTACGAGCGACCGTATCGAGGGGCGTCCCGTGGGGTTCCGCTGACTGGGGTTCTGCGGTCTTGTTGCGGGGCCCTTCGATACACGGCCGTTCGTTCCTCACGGCCGCTACTCAGGGAGACGTACTGGCCGCTACTCAGGGAGACGAGGAAACGGCGTCACTCCGGCTGGTGCGTCCACTCCGGCGGCTCGTCCGCGCCCGACTCTTCGTCGGCCTCGGATTCCGCCCGGGTCGGGTGGACCTTGCCGGGGGCGTGGTGCGACGGGGCGTAGATGACGTACAGACGCATCGGCTCGTCGCCGGTGTTGGTGATGTCGTGCCACATGCCGGCGGGCACCTGCACGGACCAGCCGTCGGAGACATCCTGCGACCAGTTGAGGTCGTCCTTCTCGGGGCCCATCACGGCCTTACCCTTGCCCGCGTCCAGGCGGACGAACTGGTCGGTGTCCGGGTGCACCTCGAGGCCGATCGACTCCCCAACCGGAATCGACATCAGCGTCACCTGAAGATACTTCCCGGTCCAGGCAACCTGGCGGTAGAAGCGGTTCTCGACGGTGGCGGTCTCCAGATCGAACGCGTTCGGGTTGGGTCCGTTGTCACGGATGTCCATGGGTTCCTCCTTGATCTCTACCTCCACCTTACTCAGGGCGATTGCTGCGGGGGTGGGATTCGGCGGCGCACCCTGAGCCCGCTCGCGATGAGCCGTCGCACCAGTTCCTTCTCGCCCACGGGCTGCGCGCCGGCCGCCACCAGATCGTCGTACCGAACGATCGGCACGTCGTAGTGGTCACGGTCGAACGCGCGCTCGGGGACGGCGTTGGACCGGGCGAAGGCGTGCAGCTCCTCCAGCGACTCGTCCGAGACGAGATGCCCGAAAACCGTGCCGTGGGCCGGCCACCGCGGCGGGTCGATGAGGATCATTCCGGGCGCCGACGTCAGCCGTCCAGCGCGGTCCTGACGGTGGCCTGCAGTTCCGTCCAGCTGTCGGCGAACTTCTGCACGCCCTCCTCCTCCAGCACCCGGAACACGTCGTCGAAGTCCACCCCGGCCTCGGCGATCTCGGCGAGAGTGCGCACCCCCTCCTGGGCCGTGCGCTCCATGGACTTGCCCACCTCGCCGTGGTCGGCGAAGGCCTCGAGCGTCTTCTCCGGCATCGTGTTGACGACGCCGTCGGCGATCAGTTCCGAGACGTAGAGGGTGTCGGGCAGCGCCGGGTCCTTTGTGGACGTCGAGGCCCAGAGCGGACGCTGGTAGTTGGCGCCCTTCGCCTTCAGCGCCTTGAACCGGTCGGACGAGAACACCTCCTGGAAGTCGGCCAGCGCCACCTGCGCGTTGGCGATGGCGGCCTTCCCCTTGAGGTCGGCCCGGCCGAGATCGTCGAGTCGCTTGTCCACCTCGGCGTCGATGCGGGAGATGAAGATCGAGGCCACGGAGTGGATCGTGGAGAGGTCGAGCCCGGCCGCGTCGGCCTGCTCGAGCCCGTCGAGGTAGGCCTCCATCACCTCGTGGTAGCGCTCGACGGCAAAGATCAGCGTGACGTTGACCGAGATGCCCCGCGCGATGGTCTGCGTGATGGCGGGGAGTCCTGCCTTGGTGGCGGGGATCTTGATGAGCACGTTTTCCCGGTCGACGAGGTCGTGGAGCTGGGCCGCCTGCGCCACCGTCTGCTCGGTGTCGTGCGCCAACGACGGCTCAACCTCGATCGAGACGCGGCCGTCGTAGCCGTCCGTGGCCGCGTAGATGTCGGCGAACAGGTCGCAGGCGTCGCGGACGTCGGTCGTAGTGGCCTGGGTGATGGCGTCGGCGACGTCGCTCATCCCCGCCAGCTGCTCGGCGTAGGCGTCGCCGTCGGAGAGGGCGGCGGCGAAGATCGACGGGTTCGTGGTGACGCCGACCACCGACTTCTCGGCGATCAGTTCGGCGAGGTTGCCGGAGGTGAGCCTGTCGCGGGAGAGGTCGTCGAGCCAGATGGAGACGCCAGCCTGGCTGAGTTGCTTGAGTCGGTCATTCATCGGTGCTCCTTCGAGTTGCGTCGTGATCGACCCTACCGATGCTCGCACGGATGGGAAGGGCTTGACTAGGGCCCACCCCCGCACGAAGGTCCTCAGCTCAGGGTCGACCAGTTCGACCCATGGCGACACCCTGCGGCCGCAGACCACCGCGTTCCTCCCCGTCACCAACGTCTCCCTGAGTAGCGGCCGTGAGGGACGAACGGTCGCGTATCGAAGGGCTCGGCCACCAACCGCCATCCCGGGTGAGCGAGGAGGTGCGGGGAGCCCTTCGATACGGGCGCTCGTTCCTCGCGCCCTACTCAGGGAAACGCTCAGGTGACCCGGTGATGAGGTCGAGGCCGAGGTCGAGCACCGGGGCGGAGTGGGTGAGGGCGCCGACGGCGATGAAGTCGACGCCCGTCGCCGCCACCTGCGCGGCGTCGGCCAGCGTCAGACCACCGCTCGCCTCGGTCCGGACGCCAGCGTCGCGGCAGATCGCGACGCTCTCGCGGAGCTCGTCGAGCGTCATGTTGTCCAGCAGGATGAGGTCGGCCCCAGCAGCGACCGCCTCGCGCACCTGGCCGACCGTGTCGCACTCCACCTCGATCGGGATCGCCGGCGACGCCGCGCGCACCGCCCGGAACGCGGCCCCGACCGACCCGGCCGCCGCCACGTGGTTGTCCTTGATGAGAGCCGCATCGCCAAGTGCCATCCTGTGGTTGACGCCGCCGCCCGCGACGACGGCTGCCTTCTGGAGGGCGCGCATCCCGGGCACCGTCTTGCGGGTGTCGCGCACCCGCGCGGTTGTCCCGGCGAGGGCATCGGCCCACTGGCGGGTGGCCGTCGCGACGCCCGAGAGCTGACCGAGAAAGTTCAACAACGTCCGCTCCGCGGTGAGGATCCCTCGGACGGGTCCGGACACCGTAAGGACGACGTCGCCGGGGGCGACGCGGTCGCCGTCGTTGCGCACGACCGCGGCCTCCAGCTCCACACCGAGCCGCCGACCGGCCTGCCTCGCCACCGCGACGGCGACGTTGACGCCCGCGACCACACCGGCCTGCCTGGCCACGACGTCGGCGGTCCCGACGGCGTCCGGCGGCACGGTGGACAGCGTCGTGACGTCGGGGCCCAGCGCGAGGTCTTCGTCGAGGGCGGTGTCGATGAGGCGCTCCACGCTCATGCGGCGGTCCTTTCGGTGTGGGTGAGCGGTGCGTTGGACAGCCGTAGTCGGCCGTCGGCGAGGGTGATCACGATTCGCCTCTCCCAGGCTGGGGCTGGCGTTGGGTGGTCGACGCGTCGATGGCAGCCGCGCGATTCCGTGCGCAGGGCTGCCGCCGCCGTGATGGCCTGGGCGGCAAGGGTCAGGTTGGTGGCGGTCAGGTCGCGGTGCCCCGCGCGCCCCGTGGGGTCCGTCCCGCTCCCGAGCACCTCCGCCAACGACGCCAACGCGTCGGCAAGGCCGCCGCCGCTGCGCGCAACGAACACGTGCTCTTGCATGGCGGTCTGGAGCGCGGGGAGGTGGGACGGGTCGGCCGTCGAGACTACGGCGCGAGCCGACGGGGCGCCGGGCCGGGGGAGCGCTCCGGACAGCAGGTCGCCCACCCGGTGGCCCGCGACGAGCGCCTCGGTCAGCGAGTTGGACGCCAACCGGTTGGCTCCGTGCACGCCGGTGCCGGCGACCTCTCCGACGGCGAACAGCCCTGGGACTGACGTTCGCCCCCACAGGTCGGCCGCGATCCCGCCGCAGGAGTAGTGCGCCGCTGGCAGCACCGGCACCGGCGAGGTGGCCGGGTCGTACCCGCGCTCCCGGCACAGTCGGGTGATGCCGGGGAAAGAGCGCTGGAGCCGGGTAGCGCCGAGGGCGGTCAGGTCGAGGAAGACGTGGTCGTCGCCCGAGTCCGCGAGGTGGGCCATGATCGCGGCGGACACAACGTCGCGCGGTGCGAGGTCTCCGAGCGGGTGGACGCGGTCCATGACGCGTCGTCCTGACCGGTCCACCAAGACGGCGCCCTCACCCCTCAGCGCCTCACTCAGCAGCACGCCGCGGCCGTCGGCGTCCCGCTCTGCCAGCACTGTCGGGTGGAACTGGATGAACTCGAGGTCGCGGGCCGCGGCGCCGGCGCGGAGGGCCGCTGCCAGGCCGTCGGCGGTGGCGATCGACGGGTTTGTGGTGACCGGCCACAGCTGGCCGAGCCCGCCCGTGGCCAGCACGACGGCGTCGGCGCGCACCTCGCCGATCCGGCCTGTTCCGTCGAGGACGCGGACGCCGCAGGCCGAACCGGCGTCGTCGGTCATTACGTCGACGAGCCGGGTGTGGGGGAGGAGGACGGTCCCAGCCGTGGCGCGCTGGAGCGCTGCCCAGAGCGCGCGTTCGACCTCGGCGCCGGTCGCGTCGTCGGTATGGAGGATGCGACGGTGCGAGTGCCCGCCCTCGAGGTGGAGGTCGTACGTGCCGTCGGTTGCGCGGTCGAACGCTGCCCCCAGCTCGATGAGGCGCAAGACGGCGTCCGGAGCGGAGGCGACGAGGTCGGCGACCGCGACCGGATCGCAGAGCCCGGCGCCCGCGTCGAGGGTGTCGACGACGTGGGAGTCCACGCTGTCGGACTGCTCCCAGACCGCGGCCAGCCCGCCCTGCGCCCACGCCGTCGCCGAATCGGTGGGATCGCCCCGGGTGACCGCCACGCAGTCGACGCCTGCAGCCACCAGCGGGAGGAGCGCGGACAGACCGGCGGCGCCCGTGCCGACGACGACGACATCGGTGCGTCGTGCCCACGCCACCGGCGCGACTCGGAGCTCCATCACTCGCCTCGCCCTGGCTGGCCGATCTCGATCATCCGCTCGACGGCCCGGCGCGCTTTCAGGGCGACGTCCGGTGCCACGTGCACCTCGTACTGCGTGGTGGCGGCGGAGTCGCCCAGGCACGCATCGAGCTTCTCGGGTGTGATGAGTTTCATGAACGGGCACGCGGCCTCGGGATTGACCGGCTGGAAGTCGGTGGTCGGATTGGCCTTGCGCAGCTGGTGCAGCATCCCGATCTCCGTTGCGACCAGAACCTTCGAGGCGGTCTCGCGCCGCGCCGCGTCCAGCATCCCACCTGTGGAGAGGATCTTCGCCCGGGCACCTGGGAGCTTGCCCGATTCCGCAAGCCAGAGGGCGGACGTGGTGCAGCCGCACTCGGGGTGGACGTAGAGGTCGGCGTCGGGGTTGGCGCGCACGGCGTCGGTGAGTCCGGAGGGGGAGATGTCGGCGTGGACGTGGCACTCACCCAGCCAGACGTGGATGTTGTTCCGGCCTGTGGCCCGCCGCACATGGGCGCCGAGGAACTGGTCGGGGAGGAACAGAATCTCGCGGTCCTCCGGGATTGAGCGCACGACGTCGACGGCGTTGGAGCTCGTGCAGCAGACGTCGGTCTCCGCCTTGACCTCTGCGGTTGTGTTGACGTAGCTGACCACCGCCGCGCCGGGATGCTCGGCCTTCCAGGCGCGGAGCTGGTCGGCATCGATGGTGTCGGCGAGCGAGCAGCCGGCGTTCTGGTCGGGGATGAGGACGCGCTTCTCTGGCGAGAGGATCTTCGCGGTCTCGGCCATGAAGTGGACCCCGGCGAAGACGATCGTCTCTGCGTCCGAGGCGTGCGCGATGCGGGAGAGCGCGAGCGAGTCCCCGACATGGTGGGCGACGTCCTGGATCTCGGGGGACTGGTAGTTGTGAGCGAGGATCACGGCGCCCCGCTGCTCGGCCAGGCGGAGTACGCGCTCCTGCCAAGACGTCCGCGGGGCGACGGCTGGGCGACGGTCGGTGGTGAGGGTCACGAGATGCTCCTAACTAGGTTTACGCCTAGCAGGCGAAAACTGGTTGAACTGTAGCATGCCGGTATGACCACGTCTCCTTCCGAGCCCGCTGCCCGGATAGGCGGCGCCCAGGAGACGGGTGCGCAGGTGGAGCCGGTGGTGCGCGATTCCGCTGGTATTGCGAGGTACCGGCACGAGGCGATCTGCGCCGTCCTGCGGGTGACCGACGGTCGACTGGCCGTGCTGCTCAGCACGCGGGTCAGTCCGCCGTTCGCCGGTCTGCACACCCTGCCGAGCGGTGCGGTGGAGCCCGAGGAGACGCTGGATCAGGCGGTGCTGCGACACCTGGCCGCGAAGGTCGACGTCGCCGGCCTGGCCCACCTCGAGCAGCTGGGGACGCAGTCGGATCCGCACCGCGACCCCGCCCAGCGCACCATCGGCACGGGCTATCTGGGGCTGATGCAGGCGTCGAACGAGCCGCATCTCCCCGACGGTGCCGGCTGGTTCGACGTCGATGAACTGCCCGCGATGGGGTTCGATCACGCCGCGGTCGTGGCGCGCGCCATCGAGCGGCTCCGGGCCAAGCTGTCGTACACGAACCTGGGCTTCGCGCTCGCCCCTGATGAGTTCACGATCGGGGAGTTGCGGGAGGTTTACGTCGCCGCCTTGGGACACGACGTCTCGGCGACGAACCTCCAGCGGATCCTGACTCGACGCGGTCAGTTGGAGGCGACGGGTGCGAAGCACCCGGTTGGCAGTAAGGGGGGTCGACCGGCCCAGGTGTTCCGGTTCGTCGACCGCACCTTGGTGGTCACCGACCCCTTCGCCGTCCTGCGCCCGGATTGATCGCGAGCATGTGATTGGTCCCTGCCATCGTCATTCTTGTTCGTTGAGCTTGTCGAAGGGTTGGGGCCGTGCGTGTGGTGGCCGCCCGAGGGTTGGGGGGCGGCGGTAGGTGGTAGGTCGTTACCCTTCGACGGACGCTCGCTCGTTCCTCGCGAGCTGCTCAGGGACCACCCTTCGACGGACGTTCCGCGCTGTGCGCTCGTCACTGCTCAGGGAGCGGGTTAACGCTCGCTCGTCCGATCAGGAGGTGCGGAAGTTGTGCAGCACGTCGAGGGCGTCGTGGACCTTCCCGTCCGACGGTGGGGCCGCGAGCTGGTGGTGCGATCCCAATGCAGCACGGGCGGCTGCCTCACGGCCAAAGATGTACCAGACGCCGACGGCTGGTTCGTCGCTGGCGTTGACGAAGAGGTGCGGTCGTTCGGCGTTGAACACCACCGAATCGCCGGCGTGGATCGTGTGGCGGTCCAAGTCCAGGTGGAGCGTTAGCTCGCCGCTGATGAGGTAGAGGTGCTCATTGCCGTAGTGGTACATGAACTTCCCCTCAACCGAGCTCGACGCCCCCGGCTGGTAGGTGGCCCGGAGCGCCTCCACGTCGGTGCCCTCGAAGACCGACAGGCGTTCCCACCTCACTCCGTTGTCCATGTCGATGGCACGGCCTTCCGCCTCGGCCTGGTGCTTGAACTCTTCGCGGCGTCTGTAGACGGGTGCGGGTGCCGGAGGGGGCGATCCGGGGGCCTCTCTACCCAAGAGGGCATCGAAGGAGATGCCGAGTTCGGTGACAAGCGCGTAGAGAGTGGTCAAGGACGGCAACGTGCGGCCAGTCTCCACCTGCGACATCAGGCTGGGCGAGACCCCTATGGCGGCAGCCAAGGACCTCAAGCTTCTGTTCTGGACCTCTCGAGCGGCGCGGAGCCGACGGCCGAGCTCATTGCCCGAGCCCAGTTCATAGGACACGAAACCTCCCCCAAGGCGGATACTGACCTGTATTCAATCACACGCCCGACCGCACTCCTGGGCATCAGGCACGCGAAGGAACGCGCAGATCCCCGCGGCCCCTAGAGGGTGTAGTCGACCACAACCTTGGTCGAGACGAGATCGTTGATCACCTTGAGCGCCTCGAGGTGATCAGGGTGCTGCTGGTAGGCAGCGAGCGCTTCCTTGGTCGTGTGTTCGGAGATGAGCACAGCGTCCCAGTGCGCCGGGATGTCCTTGTCGTCCACGCCGAACTGCAGTGAGGTGACCCCGTCGACACTGTCGGCCAGCGGCTCCAGGACGGCGCGCAGACGGTTGGCAACCTCCCCGCGCGTGGGGGCTTCGTCAGCCTTGAACTTGAACATCACGACGTGTCGGATCACGAGGAGCCTCTTCTCAGATGGGTCGGGCACTATTCCGCTCGAGAATACCGAGCTTGCCTCGGCTCGTTCCGCTGAATCCCACCAGGGCTCAGTTGCGCCACACTGACTTGACGTTGCAGAAGGCTCGGATGCCCTCGGCGGACAGTTCCCGGCCGATGCCGGAGTCCTTGACTCCGCCGAACGGGAGCTCCGGGTAGGACACGGACATACCGTTGACGAACACGGCACCTGCGTCCAGGCTGCGGGTGAAGAACTCGACGTCATCGTCGCTGTTCGTCCACACCGCCGAGCTCAGCCCGAACGTGGTGTCGTTGGCGATGCGCACTGCCTCTGCGGCGTCGGCGGCCTGCAGGACGGCGGCCACGGGTCCGAAGGCCTCCTCGGCGTAGAGCCGCATGTCGGGCGTCACACCCGTGACCACTGTCGGCGGGTAGAACCAGCCCGGCCCGTCGGGAACGGTGCCGCCCACCGGGATGTCCGCGCCCTTGGACCGGGCATCCTCGACCAGTTCGATCAGATCCTCACGCCCCGACGACGTGGCCAGCGGCCCGATGTCCGTGCCGGGATTCATAGGGTCACCGACCTTGAGATCGGCCATTTGCCTGTTGAACCGCTCCATGAACTCGTCGTACACGTCGGCGTGGACGATGAACCGCTTCGCGTTGATGCAGGCCTGGCCGTTGTTGATGGTGCGCGACTTGACGGCCATGGAGGCGGCTTCGTCGAGGTCCGCCGTCGGCATCACGATAAACGGGTCCGAACCGCCGAGTTCCAGCACCGAGTGCTTCACCTCCGAACCGGCGATCGCCGCGACCGAGCGGCCGGCCGGTTCGGAACCAGTCAGAGTCACGGCCGCGACCCGGCGGTCCCGGATGACGCCCTCGACCGCGGATGAGCTGATGAGCAGCGATCGGAAGGCGCCCTCGGGGAAGCCGCCGCGGAGGAAGATCTCGTCGAGGTACAGCGCGGCCTGAGGCACGTTGGACGCGTGCTTGAGCAGGGCGGCGTTGCCCGCCATCAGCGTTGGGGCCGCAAATCGGACCACCTGCCAGATGGGATAGTTCCACGGCATGACGGCCAGGATGACACCCATCGGTTCGTACACGGTGTACGCCTTCTTCGCTCCCACGGAGCTGGGGTCGTCCAGTTCCTCGGGCGCCAGGAACTCGGCGGCCCTGTCGGCGTAGAAGCGCATCACCTTGGCTGATTTCAGGATCTCGGCGCGGGCCTGTTCGAAGGTCTTGCCCATCTCGAGGGTGAGGGTCTTGCCCAGCTCGTCGACGTCGGCCTCCATGAGGTCGGCGGCCTTCCGCATCCAGGCCGCGCGGGTCTCAAAGTCGGTGTCCTTCATCTTGAGGAAGGCCCGTTGCGCTTGCTCGATGCGGTCCCGGACGTCTTCAGGGGAGTGGGGCGGGAACTCGCGGAGGAGCTCACCGGTCGCAGGGTTGATACTCGTTATGGCCATGATCACGATCCTTCGGTCAGCCGACGATGCTGCCAGGCATCGAATTCTACGTCCACACTGATCGGCGATCTTGTGACCTCGACGAAGGGTCGAAGCCGTGACTGTGGTCGCCCTTAGTGGTCAGGGGCGACGGTAGGTGGCGGGGTCGTTACCCTTCGACGGACGCTCGCTCGTTCCTCGCGAGCTGCTCAGGGAGCTTGGGGTGGGGGCTCAGCCGGAGGCGCGGATGTGGAGTTCCACCGGGAGCATGACGGGGGAGGGGGTTTCGCGGCCCTTGACCAGATTCAGCACCATGACGGTGGCCTGCCTGCCCAGCTCGACGGCGGGGTTGACGACCGTCGTCAGCGGCGGGACGGTCTGCGAAGCGGCCTCGAAGTCGTCGAAACCGATCACCTTCACCTCATCGCCGATGCGGATACCCCTCTCGCGGAGCGTGTCCAACACGCCCTGGGCCATCAGGTCGGACGCCGCGAAGATGCCGTCGATCGTGGGGTCGGCGTCGAGGAGCTGGGCCGCGGCGCGCGCGCCCGACGCCCGGGTGTAGTCCCCGTGCGCGACGGCGACCTCGAGCCCAGCCTGCTCCAACGTCTCGCACCAGCCGTGAAGACGGTCCAGTGCGGCGGCCATGTCCCGCGGTCCAGCGACCGTGGCTGGTCGGCGGACGCCCATCTCCACCATCCGCTCCGCCGCCAACCGCGCGCCGCCGTAGTTGTCGGTATCGACGTAGTAGGGCGTCTTGTCGTAACCCGGCGGCAGCAGGGGGGCGCCGAGGAACACGGTCGGAATGGGCAGCGCCAGGCTGGCCGCGACCAGTCCGTCGGAGCGGTGGTGGGACACGATGATCGCGCCCGCCACCCGGCCCTCCAGCAGGAAGTCGACGACGGCGCCCGCCCGGTCGGTCCGGGACGCGAACACCATCACCAGTTGCATGTCAGTGCCAGCCAGCCCCGCGTTGATCCCCGCTACGGCCAGGCCGAAGAAGGGATCCGAAAAGACGCGCGTATCGGGCTCGGGCACCACCATCGCCAGGGTGTTGGACCGTCCGGTGGCCAGCGACCGCGCCGCGCCGTTGGGCACGTAGCCCAACTCGGCGACGGCCGCGTCGACCTTGGTCACGGTTTCCGAGGCGACGTTCGGGTCGCGCCTCACCACCCGCGACACGGTTGCCCGGGAGACGCCGGCGTAGCGCGCGACGTCCTCGAGCGTCGGACGGATCATGCTTATGTCAGCCCCCCTCGACCGCATTATCCCGCGCGGCGTCGCGGAAGAACAGAGCCGACGCCTTGGGCGTGCGTTTCTGAGTTGCGTAGTCGACCCGGACGATACCGAATCTCTTGTCGTAGCCCCATGCCCACTCGAAGTTGTCCATGAGCGACCACACGAAGTACCCGCGCACATCGACGCCCTTCTCGATCGCGTCGTGGACGGCGATGAGGTGGTCGCGGACGAACGAGACCCGATCCTGGTCGTCGACGAAGCCGTTCTCGTCGACGAGGTCGGGCATGGCGGCCCCGTTCTCCGTGACGTAGAGCGCCACGCCGGCGGGTCCGGTGTACTCCTCATGCAGGCGCACCAGCAGCCGGGTGAGTCCCTCGGGCTGGATCTCCCACCCCTGATCGGTGACGGGGAGGTCTCTGGGCTGGAACGTGACCCACTCGGACCCGATGTTCGGGTTGCCGCGCACGCGGCCGTCTGGCAGCACCGCCGGCGCGTAGTCCGACGATGGGGTGCCGGTGACGGCCGAGCCGTGGTAGTAGTTCACGCCCAGCACATCGATCGGGGCTGCGATGAGCTCGAGGTCGCCGGGCTTGACCACCTCGTCCAGCCCGAGGCCGGCGATGTCGCGCAGAACATCCTCGGGGTAAGACCCGCGGAAGATCGGGTCCAGGAAGAACCGGTTGAAGATCCCGTCGATGCGGCGAGCGGCCTCCTGATCGGTCTCCGACGACGGGTCCACCGGATCCGGCACCGTGTGGTTGAGGGTGATGCCCAGAGTGGCCGACGGCGCCAGCTCGCGCAGCCGGGCCGTCGCCAGCCCGTGGGCCAGCAGAAGGTGGTGGCCGGCGTGGAGCCCCTCCGTGCGGTCGGCGTGCCCGGGGGCATGCTCACCGCACGCGTAGGACAGGAACGACGAGCACCAGGGCTCGTTGAGCGTGGTCCAGACGTCGACCCGATCGCCGATCGCGCCGTGCATCGCTTCGGCGTACTCGACGAAACGGTAGGCGGTGTCGCGGTTGGTCCAGCCGCCCTTGGCCTGGAGCGCGGCCGGGAGATCCCAGTGGTAGAGGGTCACCCACGGCGTGATGCCGTGGCCGAGCAGCTCGTCGACCAGACGCGAGTAGAAATCCAGGCCCTTGGGGTTGAACTCGGCGTCGTCGGGCCGCACCCGTGACCACGACGTCGAGAACCGGTAGGACTGCAGGCCCAGTTCGGCCATCATCGCGACATCGGTGGGCATGCGGTGGTAGTGGTCGCACGCCACCGAGCCGTCGTCGCCACCCGCGACCGTTCCCGGCTCGCGGCAGAACACGTCCCAGATGGAGTCGCGGCGGCCGTCCTCATGCGCGGCGCCTTCAATCTGGTAGGCAGCCGTGGCGCTGCCCCAGAGGAATCCCTGAGGAAATTGGTAGGTGGTCATCCCTTGACTGCTCCTTGCATAATGCCGGCCACAAGTTGGCGTCCGGCGACGACGAAGAGGAGAACCAGCGGCAGCGTGGCGACGACGACGCCGGCCATGATGAGCGAGTAATCCTTGAAATACGAGGCCTGCAGGAGTTGCAGCGCCACGGGGAGGGTCGGATTGGCCGACCCGAGAATGATGAAGGGCCAGAAGAAGTTGGTCCACGCGCCGACGAAGGTGAACAGCCCCAGCATCGCGGCGGCCGGCCGGGCGGCGGGCAGCGCGATCGACCAGAACGTGCGGATCATGGACGCGCCGTCGACGCGGGCGGCCTCGATGAGCTCGAACGGCAGGGCCTCGCGCAGGTACTGGGTCATCCAGAACACTCCGAACGCGGTGACCATGCCCGGCACGATCACGGCCTGGAGCTTGCCCACCCAGTCCAGCTCGGACATCAGGATGAACATCGGCACGATGCTGAGCTGGGTCGGTACCGCCATCGTCGCGATGACGAAGACGAGCAGCCCGTTGCTGCCGCGGAACCGCAGCTTGGCGAACGAGTACCCGGCGAGCGTCGAGAAGAACACGACGGAGACGGCGGTGATCGTGGAGACGATGATCGAGTTGCGCAGCGCGGTCCAGAACTGGATGTCGGAGCGCACCACGCGGCTGATGTTGTCCATCAACTCGCCGGCGGGGAGCATCGACGGGATCGGGTTGCGTGCGATGTCGGCGGCGTTGGAGGAGGCCAGCAGCACCGTGAAGTAGATGGGGTAGATCGAGATGATGAGGACCACGGCCAGCGCGAGGTAGGTGCGCCAGCCGGGCCTCTTGTCGACGCCGTGCAGGCGACGGCGGATCGCCTTGGCGGCGCCCTTGCCCGCCAGCTGCTGGGCCATGGGTGAGGACATCTGGCTGGACATCAGCGGCCTGCCTTTCCGCTTGCGGACGACGCGATGGAGCGCGTGATGAGGAAGTTGACGACGCCGACCAGCACGATGATGAGGAAGAGCAGCCAGGAGACGGCGGCCGCGCGGCCGAAGTTCTTCTGCGCGCCCCAGCCGAGCTCGTAGATGTACATCGTGAGCGTCATCCACTGGCGGTCTGCGCCGCCCTGTCCGAGCGTGTCGAACATGCGCGGCTCGTCGAAGATCTGGAGTCCGCCGATGGTGGACGTGATGACGACGAAGATGATGGTCGGTCTCAGCATCGGGACGGTGACGGAGAAGAAGGTGCGCCATCTGGCCGCGCCGTCGACGATCGCGGCTTCGTAGATCTCGCGTGGAATGGCCTGCATGGCGGCGAGGAAGATCAGCGCGTTGTAGCCGGTCCAGCGGAAGTTGACCATGGTCGCGATGGCGACGTGGGCGGCGAACGGATCACCGTGCCAGGCGATGCCGGTGGCACCCATGAGTTCGAGGACGGCGTTCACGAGCCCGGACTGGTCGGCGAAGATCTTGGCGAAGATGAGTGAGACCGCGACGGGCGCGACGACGAACGGCAGCAGGACACCCATCCGCCAGAAGGTCTTGGCGCGGAGGTTCGTGTCGAGCAGGTAGGCGATGACGATCGCGGCCAACACCTGCGGCACGGACGAGAGGAGGAAGATCGAGAAGGTGTTGCGCAGTGCCTTGTAGAAGTTCGGCTGCTGCACGACGTCGGTGTAGTTGGTGAAGCCGACGAGGTCGCCCTGGCCACCGATGAGGTGCCACTCGTGGACCGAGACCCAGGCTGTGTAGGCCAACGGGAAGAGGCCGACGATGAAGAACAGGATGAAGAAGGGGCTGATGTACAGGTACGGCGACGCTTTGACGTCGAACCGGCTCAGGCGCTGGCGCCAGGTGAGCTCTTTCATGGCGGGACTCTCTCGCGGGCAGGGGCGGGGCGTGCGGGGTCGGGGGTCGGGGTGCGACCCCCGACCCCGCAGGCGGCTCAGCGCCTAGATGGGCTCAGCTGAGGCCGAGGGCGGCGTAGGCCTCGACGGCCTTGTCCCACGAGCTGGCGGCGTCGTCGGTGCCCTCGACGTCGAGGCGGTTCAGCGCGTCGGTCACGAGCTGGGCCAAAGCGAAGTAGTTCGGGCCCTTGAACGGCTGGACTTCGATGGCGTTGGCGCGGTCCGCGAGGATCTGGCCGGTGGGCGCGTCGTTGAAGAACGCGTTGGTCGAGTCCAGCAGGGCCGGGTCTTCGAGCGCCTCGACCTGCGAGGGGAAGGTGCCCTTGGACTCGAAGGCCTTGATCTGCTGCTCAGGGGCGGTCAGCCAGGCGGCGAGCTTCTTGGCATGCTCCGGGTTTTCGCTCTGCGCAGGGACGGTCAGGTACGAGCCGCCCCAGTTGCCGCCGCCGCCGGGGAAGACGTTGGCGATGTCCCAACCCTCGACGCCTTCGGCGTTGCCCTCGATGACGCCCAGCATCCAGCCGGGGCACAGCATCGTGGCGAACTTGTCGGTCTGGAAGGCGTTGGTCCAGTCCTCGCTCCACTGGGCAAGGCCGGCCGAGAGGTTGTCGTCGACGGCAGCCGTCGCGATGTCGTCGTAGATGGACTTGATCTCGTCGTTCTCGGCGAGCGGGATGGGCGTGCCGTCGGAGTTCTCGAAGGGGTTCTCGACCTGGTTGACCATGCCCTGGAAGGTGGCCGACGCCGAGTCGAACCAGGCGACGCCGTCGGAGTTGGCGACGAAGTCCTTGCCCACGTTGAAGTAGGTGTCCCAGTCGCCCTCGAGAAGGTCGGCGACTTCTTCGCGGTCCGTCGGGAAGCCGGCCTGCTCGAAGAGATCTGCGCGGTAGCAGATGGCTTCGGGGCCGACGTCTGTGCCGTAGCCGATGACCTTGCCGTCTTCTGTGGTGACCGCCTCGACCTTCCAGTCGAGCCAGCGGCCGTCGAGCTCAGGGTCGGCAAGGTCGGTGAACTTGTCGGAGTACTGCATGAGCTCGGTGAGCCAGTCGACCTCGATCGCCTCGATGTCGGCCAGGCCGGAGCCGGCGGCGAGTCGGGTGTTCATGTTGTCGCGAGCCTCGTTGGAGGTAGCGGCCTTGCGGTGCTCGATGGTGACGTTCGGGTTGTCGGCCATGTACTCCTCAAAGAGTTCTTCGTAGCCGAACTCGTTGAACGTGGCGACCGACAGCGTCACCTCCTGGTTGGGGTCTGCAGAAGGCGCATCGGACTGGGTGGCTTCGGGGGTTGTGCCTGTCGAGCAGGCGCTCAGTAGGGCGCCGACGCAAGCGACGGCGGCGATGTTGCGGATGGCAGCACGCACGGTGACTCCTTTGTATTGTGCTTGTCCCGAGAGCGCTCTCATTCAGTGAGGCGAGTGCCGCGAGAGCGCTCTCAGGGGTTGATGGAACAGTAACCCGGGGGAGCGCGCCGAGTCAACCGACGTTATGAAGTTGTGACAATCAGGTGTGCTCGCAGCTTGTCGTCTGTTGATCCCTGAGCTTGTCGCTGCGCTCGCCGCAGATTCAGGTGGAGCTCGGGCGCAGAAGCGGGAAGAGGATGGTCTCTCGGATGCCGACGCCGGTCAGCAGCATGATGAGGCGGTCGATGCCGAGGCCGAGGCCGCCCATCGGGGGGACGCCGTACTCGAGGGCCTCGATGAAGTCCTGGTCGAACTGCATCGCCTCGGGGTCACCGGCGGCGGCCTTGAGGGACTGGCTCGTCAACACATCGCGCTGAATGATCGGGTCGATCAGCTCCGTGAAGCCGGTGCCGCGCTCAACGCCACCGATGATCAGGTCCCATGCTTCGATCTTGCCCGGCTCTGTGCGGTGCGGGCGCGCGAGGGGCTGCGCGAGGGCGGGGTAGTCGTAGACGAAGGTGGGCTGGATGAGATCCGGCTCGACGAGGTCGCCGAAGAGCTCCATCACCAGCTTGTCGGCGCCCCACTTGGGGTCGTACTCCACCTCGTTGGCCTCCGCGATGCCTTGGAGAACATCGGCGGGGGTGTCGACGGTGATCGGCTGCCCGACCTTCTCCGACAGCGCCGGATACACGGGCAGCCACGCCCACTCGCCGTCGAGATCGATGGTGCCCCGAGGCGTCTCGATCTGACGGCTGCCGACGGCGTCCGCGGAGGCGACGATGATGTCCTGGATGAGCCTGGCGATCGTCTTCTGGTCGCCCCACGCCTGGTAGGCCTCGAGCATCGTGAACTCGGCCGAGTGCGTGGAGTCGATGCCCTCGTTGCGGAACACGCGCCCGATCTCGAAGACCCGGTCCGCCCCGCCTACCATGGTGCGCTTGAGGTGCAGTTCGAGCGCGATCCGCAGCGTCATGTCGATGTCGAAGGCGTTGATGTGCGTGTTGAACGGCCGGGCGGCCGCGCCGCCGTGGACCAGCTGGAGCGTGGGGGTCTCGACCTCGAGGTACCCGTGGTCGTACAGCGTGTCGCGGACGGCGCGGGTGATCGCGGAGCGCTTCCGCACCATCTCGCGGGCCTCGTCGCGGACGATGAGGTCGACGTAGCGGCGCCGCACGCGCGACTCCTCGGAGAGGTCCTTGTGCATGACCGGCAGCGGACGCAGCGCCTTCGCTGCGAACCTCCACTCGGAGGCCATGATGCTGAGCTCCCCCCGCTTCGAGGCGATGACGCGGCCCTTGACCCAGATGAAGTCGCCCAGGTCGGCGTCGGCCTTCCAGGCGGCCAGTGCCTCCTCGCCCACCTCGGCGAGCGACAGCATCACCTGGAGGCGTTCGCCGTTGTCGTCGGGGGTGAAGCCGTCCTGCAACGTCGCGAAGGCCAGCTTGCCGGTGTTGCGGATGAACACGACCCGGCCGCCGGTGGTGACCACCTCGTCGGTCTCGACGCCGGCCTCAAGGTGACCCCAGGTGGCGCGGATCTCGCGGAGCGTATGGCTGCGGGTGAGGTCGGCGGGGTACACCTCGGTGCCGGACTCAAGCAGGCGTGCGCGCTTCTCCTTGCGGATGGCGGTCTGCTCGGAGTCACTGGGCTGGGGCAGGGGGGCGTCGTTCACGCGCAGCATCCTACCTGCCTGGCGCCGGGGACCCTTCTTTCGTGGGTCTGGGGTGCGCGGGAGTCAGGCGCGCCAGGTGATGCGCACGCCGTCGTCGATGGCCTCGAACTCGACGTCGGCCAGCGAGTTGACGTGCCAGTCGGCCTGCAACTCATCGACGGTGTGTGCGGTGAGCACTCCGATGACGGCCATGCCCGCAGCCCTGGCCGCGGCGACCCCGGCCGGAGCGTCTTCGAAGACGACACAACGTTCAGGGTCGGTGCCCAGTCGTTCGGCGGCCAGGAGGAAGGACTCGGGGTCGGGCTTGCCGTTGGTGACGTCGTCGCGGGTGACGACGACGGCGGGTCGGTCGAGGCCCACGGCGTCGAGCCGGGCGTTGAGGAGCGGCGCCGTGCAGGACGTCGCGATGGCCCGGCGCTCGTCTGGCACCCCGGCGAGTGCGTCGACCGCCCCGGGGAGCGGGACGACGCCGTCGGTGTCGGCCACTTCGAGTTCGTCGATCCGGGCCGACGCGCGCTCCACCTGATCAGCGGGCAGCAGTGCGGCCGCGATGGCAGCGCTCGGCATGCCGGTGAAGCTGACGAGCGACGCGGGGTCGAGCCCGAACTCGTCGGCCCACGTCAGGTAGGACCGGACCATTGCTGCGTGGGAATCGGCCAGGGTGCCGTCGAAGTCGAAGATGACGGCGGCGAACTCCCCGAGGGTCGAGCTCACTTCCAGAGCGTCATGAAGGCGAAGCTGGCGACGATGAGGCCGAGACCGATCACCACGTTCCAGTCGCCGATCGACTGCATGAAACCGATGCGGTCGCCCGCGAGGTTGTAGGTGACCATCCAGGCCACGCCGAGAAGGCCCATGGGGATGAAGACTGCGGGCACCCAGTTGCGGTTGGCGGGCGCAAGGCGCGAGTATTCGCTGCGCTGTTCGGCGAGCTCAGCCTTCGACTTGAGCTTCTTCTTTTCCTCAGCCTGCTTGCGAGACCTGGATTCGGGCACGTTGCCTCCTTGGATGACGTCCGCCCTAGCGTAGTTGAGGTGCGGGAATTCGCCCACATCGACCTGTACCGATCGCCTCTGCCGAGTAGGTGCCGGTCGTTCATCCTGAGAAAATGACCCGAGGTCGCGCCATACGCGCTGGCACATCAATTCTTCAGGCTGAACGTGGCCGACCGCTGGAGACCGCCCAGGGAAACGGTGGGGATGAGGGTCGGGAGGCGACGTAGGCTGGGCTGGTGAACGTGTGGCGGAAGATCGCGGAACGGGTGCCGCGGGTGCGGGCCCGGATCGCGCAGTCGCGCCAACGTTCGCCTCGAGGCCGGGTGACGACCGTGCTGGTCTGCCTGCTCGCCGGCCTGATGATGACGGTGGCGTCCATCGCCGCCCGTGGCACCGATCTGCGCAGCGACCGCACAGCGAACCTGCGCGACCTCATCGTGACCCAGGGCAATAGGAACACCGAATTGCGCACGGAGGCCGAAGCCCTCCGCGACGAGGTGGAACAGCTGTCCGCCCAGCGGTTCGGTGCGCCCCCCGTCGATCGTGCGTCGACGGCGTTGGAGGTGGCCGCAGGGCTCGTCGCGGTGAGCGGCCCGGGCTTCCGGGTGGTGCTGACCGACGCCCCGAACGACGTCCGGCCCGCCGGCGTCGACGACGACTCGCTGGTGGTCCATCAGCAGGACATCCAGGCGGTCGTCAACGCGATGTGGGCCGGCGGCGCAGAGGCCGTCACCATCCAGGGGCAGCGGGTCATCGCGACCACCGGCATCAAGTGCGTCGGCAACACGGTCGTGCTCCACGGCATCCCGTACGCGCCGCCCTACGTCATCGAGGCGATCGGCGACGTCAACCAGATCGAGGCGTCCATCGACGCGTCCGAGCACATCCAGGTGTATCTGCAATACGTCGACGCGTACGGTCTCGGCTACGAGGAACAGCGGCTCAACCAGATCGATATGCCCGCGTTCGCCGGCTCGGTGGGCGTGACGCTCGCCCGGTCGCAGTAGCCCCTCGTGGCACAATGACGCCGTGGCCGCCATCCTCGTCATCGACAACTACGACTCGTTCGTCTACAACATCGTCAGCTACCTCGCGCAGATCGGCGCTGAGGTCGAGGTGTGGCGCAACGACGATCCCCGGTTCGCCGACGACGACTGGCACGCCCGGTTCGACGGGGTCCTCCTCTCGCCCGGACCCGGCACGCCCGAGGAGGCCGGGGTGTGCGTCGACGTCGTCCGACAGTTGGGTGGGGTGAAGCCGCTCTTCGGCGTCTGCCTCGGGCTGCAGGCCATGGCGGTGGCCTATGGAGGCGTGGTGGATCGGGCTCCCGAGCTGCTCCACGGTAAGACGTCCCCCGTGTTCCACGAGGGCAAGGGCGTCTTCGCCGGCCTTCCATCCCCGGTGACGACGACGCGGTACCACTCGCTGGCCATGGTCGAGGACACCGTGCCGGAGGTGCTGGAGGTGACGGCCCGCACTGAGTCGGGCGTCATCATGGCGGTTCGCCACCGCAGCCTGGCCGTCGAGGCGGTGCAGTTCCACCCGGAGTCGGTGCTCACTGAAGGTGGCTATCAGATGCTGGCCAACTGGCTCGCCGAGTGCGGCGACACGGACGCCCCCGTCCGGGCAGCCGGACTATCGCCCCTGGTCACCACGGACCTCGCTCCCTGAGCTTGTCGGTCTCGTTCCTTGAGCTTGTCGGTCTCGTTCCCTGAGCTTGTCGAAGGGTTACGGCCGCGGCTGTGGTCGCCGCCCTGTGGTTGGGGGCGGCGGTAGGTGGCGGGCCGTTACCCTTCGACATGCTCAGGGAACGGCTGGCCTCCTCGGCTAGCCGTTGGCGTCCGGGGTGGGGGAGACCGACGGGTCGGGGGCCGGGGGCTCCGGGTCGACCGGTTCCGATGCCGGGGGATCGACCGGAGGCGTGCTCTCCACGACCGGCGGCTCGGGGGTCGGCGACTCGGTGGTCGGATCGGGAGACGGCTCAGGCTCCGGGGGCGCGACCGCCACCTTCACGCTGATCTCCGAACCGCGGTCTAGCGGCGTGTTGACCGCCGGGTCCTGGTCGAAGATCGTGCCGGGGGAGGCGTACTGGTTCTCCTCCTCGACGGGGCGCAGGCGGAAGCCGCGATCCTCGGCCGCCTTGTACGCCTCCTCCAGCGTCAGGTTGCGCAGGATCGGGACCAGCGACTGGCCGGTGGCGACGGTCAGCTCGATCACGGTGTCCGGGCTCACTTCGGCGCCCGACGCCGGATCGGTGCTGGTGACGTTGCCCTTCACTGCCTCGGGATCCTCGGTTTCGGGGTTGTCCGCGACCTGTTGGAAGTTCTCGAAGCCCGCCGTGCGCAGGATCTGCTCGGCGGTCGCGACCGGCACCTTCGTCAGCCCGTCGGGAACGGTGAGCAGGGTCGGGCCCTGCGAGACGTCGATGGTCACCTCCGAGCCCGCCGGGAGCATCTCGCCCGCATCGGGGCGTTGCTCGACGACGAAGCCCTTGTCGTCGTCCGTGCCCGGCACCGGGTTGACGACGGCGACGAGGTTCGCGTTCTCGATGGCCTCGCGCGCCGCGATCTCTGTGGCCCCACGCACCGGCGGTACGGCGTACTCGGTGACCTCCCGCGCGGGCGGGTTCATCAATACGAGGATCGTGGCCACAATGCCGATGAGCACCAGAGCAGTGATCACCAGCAGAGCGACGAGGCCCTTGCGCGACTTCCGCTCCTCCGGCTCGTCCAACACATCCACCGGAGACGAGGCCGGCGCCAGGGCGGGTGACGGCATCACCGGCGGGGGCGGGGGGGTCGACGCGCGGCGGGCGGTCGTCGTCATGGGGTCGGACGGGATGAGCTGGGTCGCCTGATCCGCGGCGGCAGCAGCCGCGAGCACCGGCTCGCCGCGAAGTGCCCGCTGGATGTCCTCGCGCATCTCGAACGCGTCCTGGTACCGGTCGCGCGGATCCTTTTCGAGCGCCTTCATCACCACGGCGTCCATCGCTGGGGTTACCTCGGCATCCACCTGCGACGGCGGCACGGGGATCTCGCGGACGTGCTGGTAGGCCACGCTCACCGGAGAGTCGCCCTTGAAGAGTGGCTGCGACGTCAGGAGTTCGTACAGCAGGCAGCCGACGGCGTAGATGTCGGAGCGGTTGTCCACCTTCTCGCCGCGGGCCTGCTCGGGGGAGAGGTACTGGGCGGTGCCGATGACGGCCGCGGTCTGGGTCATGGTGGCCGACGTGTCGGCAACCGCCCGGGCGATGCCGAAGTCCATCACCTTGACGGTGCCGCCGGGGGTCAGCATGACGTTGGCGGGCTTGATGTCGCGGTGGATGATGCCGGCCCGGTGCGAGTAGGCCAGCGCGTCCAACACGCCGGAGGTGAACTCCAGCGCCCGCTCGGGGAGGATCTTGCGACCGTCGCGCAGCACTTCGCGAAGGGTCACGCCCTCGACGAGCTCCATGACGATGTAGGGCACCGACACGTCCGAGGCGCCTTCGCGCTCCTCACCGGTGTCGTACACGGCGACGATGTTGGGGTGGTTGAGCCCCGCGGCTGACTGGGCCTCGCGCCGAAACCGCGCCTGGAAGGTGGGGTCGCTCGCCAGATCGACGCGCAGCCGCTTCACCGCGACGTCGCGCTCCAGGCGCCTGTCACGTGCGCGCCACACCTCGGCCATCCCGCCCCGCCCGATCACTTGCTCGAGCTGGTAGCGGCCACCGAGGAGTGTTCCTCGCTCTGTCATCGCACCGGTTCCTTTCGGTATCCCAGGCACCATCTTGCGCCATCACCATGAGAAAAGTCTGAGAGGTTCATCGCAACGCCTCCACGACGGCCTTGAAGATCGGGGCCGCAAGCCGGCCGCCGGAGATGTCGTTTCGCTCAACGTCGGCGTCCTCGACGAACGCGACCACCGCGACCTTGGGCTCCTCCGCAAAGCCGACGAACCACGCGTATGGCGGTCGGTCGGGGGCGGTCTGGGCGGTGCCGGTCTTGCCGCCGACGACGGCGCCGTCGATCTGTGCGGGTCGGCCGGTGCCGTCCTCGACCGTGGCGATCATCATCTGCTGCAGGTGCTCGGCCGACGACGGGCTGAGCGGTGCGCTCAGGCGCTCGGACGGGTTCGATGACAGCACCGTCAGATCCGAGTTGGTCACGGAGCTCACCACGTGCGGCCGCATCAGCACGCCGTCGTTGGCGATCGCGGCGGCCACCTGAACGATCTGGAGCGGGGAGGCGGCGACGTCGAACTGGCCGATGGCCGTGAGCGCTGTCTGCGCCTCGTCGAGCTCGGTGGGGAAGACCGACTCGGCGGCCGTCATGTCGATCGTGGGCTCCTGGTTGAACCCGAACTTCTCGGCCTGCTCCAGCAGTTTGTCGGCGCCGAGCTGCAGGCCAAGGTTGCCGAAGGCTGTGTTGCAGGAGGTCTTGAGCGCCTGCTCGAGGCTGACGCGGGTGCCGCCGCAATTGGTCGAGTTGCCCATCGACCGGTTGGAGTTCGGCAGGGGGAGGGAGTCGGGGGAGTCGACCTCGGTGCTCGGCACCATCCCGTCCTCGAGCGCAGCGGCTGCGGTGACGAGCTTGAACGTTGACCCGGGCGGATAGATCTCACGCACGGCGCGGTTCTTGAGCGGCTCGTCGGGGCGGTCCAACAACTCGACCCACGCCTCCCGTTCCGCGGTGAGGTCGACCGTGGCGAGCCGGTTCGGGTCGTAGGTCGGGGTGGAGACCAGGGCGAGGATCTCGCCGGTCTCGTAGTTCATCGCGACGACGGCGCCGCGCTGGTCGCCGAGCGCCCGGACCGCGGCCGCCTGGGCCGCGGGGTTGAGCGTCGTCGAGATGTTGGCCCCTCTCGACCGACGCCCCGTGAGCAGATCGACGGCGCGTCCGACGGACTGCCCCGACGACGTACCGGCGAGCTCCTGGTTGTAGGTGTGCTCGAGGCCGGAGCGCGCGTAGTCGTAGGAGTACCAGCCGGTGACCGAGCTCCAGATCTCCGGCTGCGGGTAGGAGCGGATGTACGGGAAGCGGCCGCCCCGCGGCACGGACTGCGCGATCGGCTGGTTGCCGACCAGGATCGCGCCGCGGTTGCGGGAGAACTCCGCGTCGCGGACGCGGCGGTTGCTGGTGTCCTCGTTGAGGGAGTCGGCCCGCACCACCGCGATCCAGGTGAGGTTGAGCAGCAGCGCGGCCATGAGCAGCGACACGAAGACGGTGACCTTGCGGATGGGGCCGTTCATCGGGCGATCACCACCGTCAGGTCGTCGATCTGCTGCGGCGACTGCGGCGCCGCCGTCGCCGCCTGGGGCACGCGTGCCCGATGCGAGATGACGAGCAGAATCCCGATGATCATCCAGTTCGCGATGAGCGACGACCCGCCCTGGCTCATGAACGGCGTGGTCAGACCGGTGAGCGGCAGCAGTCGGGTGACGCCGCCGATGATCGAGAACACCTGCAGGGCGAACGAGAAGCTGAGGCCGGCGGCGAGCAACTTGCCGAAGCCGTCGGGGGAGATGAGCGCAGTCTTGAAGCCGCGCGCGACGAGGAGGGCGTAGACGAGGATGACCGCCATCAGCCCGAGGATGCCGAGCTCCTCACCGACGGCGGCGGCGATCATGTCGGACTTGGCCAGCGGGGTCAGCCCGGGGCGCCCCAGCCCCCAGCCGCGGCCGAACAAGCCGCCCCAGGCGTAGCCGAACTGCGCGCTGATGATCTGCAGGTTGGCGTCGTAGTTGCTGAACGGGTCCAGCCAGGCGTTGACCCGGCGCGGCACGTGGTTGGTGAACGCGTTGGCGGCGAGCGCGGCGCCGACGAACAGGATCGACGCCAGGATCGGCCAGGCGGGGCGTTCGGTGGCGATGTAGATCATCACCGTGAACAGGCCGAAGAACAGCAGCGAGGTGCCCAGGTCGTTCTGGAACACCATGACCGCGAGGCTGGCCAGCCACATGACGAGGATCGGGCCGAGGTCGCGGGCCCGCGGCAGTTCGATGCCGAGCACGCGTCGACCCGCCAGCGCCAGCACTTCGCGGTGTTCGTAGAGGTAGGCGGCGAAGGCGACGGCCAGCAGGATTTTGGCCACCTCAGCGGGCTGGAAGGAGAACCCGAACAGGCGGATCCAGATCTGGGCACCGCCAGAGGTGACACCGAGCCCCGGGATGAGCGGAAGGAGCAGTAGCGTCAGGCCGCCGATGAACAGCAGGTACGGGTAGCGCTGGAGGCGGCGGTGGTCGCGCAGCACGATGACGACCGCAGAGAACAGGCCGAGCCCGAGCGCGGTCCACAGCAGCTGCGTCGACGCGTCGGTGCGGGGCGGCTCCGGGATCTGGTCGATCCGGTAGATCATCGCCAGGCCGAGCCCGTTGAGCAGAAACACGCTCGGCAGGATCACGGGATCGGCGTACGGCAGCCGGAACCGGACGACCAGATGCGCGGCAAGGCCCAGGCCGAACCAGATGGCGGCCACCGTCGTCAGGTTCTCGGGGAGGACGTCGTAGAGGTTGAGGTGGGTGAGCACCCAGCCGACGAAGCCGAACAGCTGCGCGAACGCGATGAGCACGAGCTCGACGTTTCTGCGCTGGCGAAAGACGATGACCTCGGCGGACACCGCCGGCTGAACGGCGGCCGACATCAGCAGTCCTCGGGATCAGTCACCGGGGTGGGCGACTCGGAGGGCGACGGGCTGGGGCTGGGGGTCGGCCGCGGGAAGAGGTAGGTGCGGGTGGCGGCTGGCACGGGAGGGTTGTCGGAGATGACGCCCGGAAGTGGGGCCGCGGTCGTGGTCGGCAGCCCGGGAGCGGGACTCGGGCTCGCCGACGGCGACGGCGACGGCGACGGCGAGGGGCTGGGCGACGGCGTGGGCTTCGGCTTGTTCCGGTCCTCGCGCGTCTGGATGCACTCCTCAGCGCGGGCGGCCAGCTGCCCGGCGGTGGCGCGCCCGGCCTCGAGGCTGCTGACGGGGATCGCCGACTCGACCTGCTGCTGGTAGAACTTCGGCAGGTCGGAGACCCGGGTGTCGGTGCGTTCGGCGATGGTGGCGAAGTCGACGCCGAGGAACGAGCCGGGCAGCCCGTTGTAGATGGCGACCACGCCGTCGTCGGCCGACACGAAGTAGCGGGTCTTCGAGTATGCCTGCACACCCCACACCGAGCCGCCGATGACCAGCGCGACGGCGAGCACCAGCGCGATGATGCCCGGCCAGCGGTGCTTCGACTCCTGGGGTGCGTAGCGCGCCACCTCGGTCTCGTCGTGCTCGATCGGGGTGTCGTTGGAGGTCGGCGGGTACTGGGGCTGCTTGTCGACGGTGCCCTTTGCCTGCGCGAGCTGCCCGGTGCGGGGGATCTCCACCTCGTTGGCGGATCCGACGAGCACACCCGGGGCCGCATCGAGGTCGTCGTCCTGCTCGACGACGTCACCAATGATCACCGTGATGTTGTCGTGCCCGCCGGCCGCGTTGGCCGCGCGCGCCATCTCCGCGATGGCCTCGTCGGCGTCGTCGAGCGACATGAACTGGAGGATCTGCGCCTCGGAGATCAGCCCGCTCAAGCCGTCGGAGCAGAACATGATGCGGTCGCCGAGTTTCGCGTCGATGAGCTCCAGGTCGGGCTCGAAGTTCACCTGCCCGTTGAGCACCTTGAGGATGAGGGAGCGGTGGGGATGCGTGGCCGCCTGCTGCGGCGTGATCTTGCCCTCGTCGATGAGGGACTGCACCCAGGAGTGGTCGTGCGTGAGCTGGGTCAGCGTCCCGTCGCGCAACAGGTACCCGCGGGAGTCGCCGACGTGGGCGATGCCGAACTGCTCCCCGTTGAACATGGCCCCACAGAACGTGGTGCCCATGCCGTCGAGCTCGAGGTCCTCGTCGATGAGGTCGGTGAGCTTGGAGTTGGCGCGGGCCACCATGCCGGCGATGCTCTCAAGCATCTCCTCCGGGTCGAGCGTGCGGTGGTCGGAGCGCGCGGCCTCGGTGGCGGCGACGGCGGAGGCGAGGTCGCCTGCGGCCGCCCCACCCATGCCGTCGGCCACCATGAGCAGGTTCGGCGAGGCGTAGCCGCCATCCTGGTTGTTCTTCCGGATGCGGCCCACCTCGGAATGGGCGGCGAAGCGCAGGCTGTACATCAGATCTCGAGCCGCATCAGGGTCTTGCCGATGCGCACCACATCACCGACCGTCACCTTCGTCGGTTCGGTGACGAGGCGGCCGTTGACGTAGGTGCCGTTGGTCGAGCGCAGGTCGGAGATCAGCCACGTGTTGGAGTCCTGCTGCACGAGCTGGGCGTGGCGGGCCGAGGCGTAGTCGTCGTCGAGGAGGAGCGTGGAGTCGGCGGCGCGGCCAAGGTTGATCGTCGGCGCCACCGGTACGGCGGTGCCCTGCTGCGGGCCAGCGGTGATGGCGAACCGGGTCGGAGACTTGGACCGCCCCTTGCCGCGGCCGCGGTCGGCCGGGATGGCCGTCAACGACGACGCGGGGACGCGCTTGCCGAACATGTCAGTGCGCACGGTGTTGGCGATGGCCAGGATGAACAGCCACAGCAACGCGAGGAACGCGACCTTGATCGCGGCGATGATCAGATCAGACACGTCAAACCCCTGCGGGTGTATGGATCAGCATCCTCGTGTTGCCGATCTCGATCCTGGCCCCCTCCCCGATGCGGGTCTTGTTGACGCGATTGCCGTTGACGTGGACGCCGTTGGTGGAGCCCAGATCCTCGATGGTGACGACGGGGTGTGCGGGATCCCCGGTGACGGAGATCATGGCGTGCCGTCGGGAGACGCCGGGGTCGTTGAGACGAAGGTCGGCCTCCGCCCCGCGTCCGATGAGGATGCCGGGGGCCACCAACGGGTGGCGCACTCCGTTGACCTCGAGCACCAGCTTCCCGGGACGATCGGGCTTCCTGCCGCTGGAGTCGTCGGCGACGGCCTGGCTGGCGACGGTGAACTGCCCGGTGGGGAGCGACTCGTCGAGCGTGTAGTCGATGGAGACGGGGCCGTTGAAGACGTAGTGCCTGTCGGCGGCGTGGTCGCGGATGGACGGCGTGATCTCGGCGTTGAGGGTCTTGGCGTAAGGGGCGAGTCGGTCGTAGTCGTTGCGCGATAGCCCGATCGTGAAGACGTTGGGGACGAGGCGCTTGTCGCGCGACAGCAGCTTGGCCTCGGCGTCGAGCTCGCGCTGGATGCCGGCGACGATTTCGACGGGGTGCACATAGCCCTTGAAGGCGCGCGCGAAAACCTTGCCGACGGCCGACTCAATCTTCTTTTCGGCCTTGTCGAAGACTCCCATGCGCCTCCCTCCGGTTCAATCCCCAAGTGAACGTACCGCGACAGTCTACCCAGTGGGGTGAGGAAGTCGCGATTGCCCCTAGTCGCGTCGCTGTCCGCCGTCTCCCCGAGTAGGGAGCGAGGAACGAGTTCGATACGCGGCTGCTCGTCTCGCGGCCCCTACTCAGGGCGACGGCACGTCCCGAAAGGTGCCATTCAGCGACATGTACGACCACTATGGTCGCGCGTGTCACCAAACTGACCCCTTCAGAGTAGGCAGGTATGGAGAGGCTCCCCTTCCACCGGGGCGGCCGCCTCACCATCCCTTCGATGCCTTGTCCGCTTCCCTGCCGCGGCGCCGGTGTCGGGCGCGGTTGATCAGTTTGCGTGCCTCCTCCGCCCACAGCACGCCGCTGGCCATCGCGATCGCGATCAGCCAGTGCCGCAGATCGAGCGACGCCGTGCCGAACGCGGTCTGTAGCAGCGGGATCTCGACCACGGCCACCTGCGAGACGGCGCCGAAGGCGACGGCGGCGAGCAGCCAGCGGTTGGTACCCAGGCCGTGGAAGGCGCTCGTGATGGGGGAGCGGGCCGAGAACACGTTGAACAGTTGCGCGAACACCAGCGTCGTAAAGGCGGCGGTGCGGGCGGTGGTGAGGTCATCGCTCCCGGGGATGAGTCCGCCGACGAGGAACAGGTCCATCGTGAGCAGTGTAGAGGCGGCCATGACGGCGCCGACGAAGACGATGATGCCCCACATGCCGAGATCGATCACGCGCTCGCCAATCGCGCGGGGGCGCCGGGCCATGACGTCGTCGGTCTGGGGATCGACGCCGAGCGCGAGGGCGGGCGCGGAGTCGGTGACGAGGTTGATCCACAGGATCTGCGTGGCCAGGAGCGGCACCACGATCGCGGCGCCCGAGGCCTCGGTGAGCCCGATCAGCCCGGCGAGCACCACGCCGAAGAAGACCGTGAGTACCTCGCCCATGTTCGACGACAAGAGGTAGCGCAGGAACTTCTTGATGTTGTCGAAGATCACCCGGCCCTGCTCGACCGCCGCGACGATGGTGGCGAAGTTGTCGTCGCGCAGGACCATCGAGCCGGCTTCCTTGGTGACCTCCGTGCCGGTGATGCCCATGGCGACGCCGATGTCGGCGGATTTCAGCGCCGGGGCATCGTTGACGCCGTCGCCGGTCATCGCGACGATCTGCCCGTCGGCCTGCAGGGCGTCGACGATGCGCAGCTTATGCTCGGGCGCGACGCGGGCGAAGACGTTGACGCTGCGGGCCAACTCCGCGAAGGTGCTGTCGTCGGCGCGGTCCAGTTCCACGCCGCTGACGGCCCGGCCGTCGTCGTCGGTGATCCCGAGATCACGGGCGATCCTGAGCGCCGTGGCAGGGTGGTCGCCGGTGATCATGATGACGCGGATGCCTGCCCGGTGGGCGTCGGCGACGGCGTCGGCGGCCTCTTCCCGGGCGGGGTCGATCATGCCGACGGCGCCGAGGTAGGTGAGCTCGGTCTCGAGGTCCTCCGCGCGCTCGGCGTCGGCGACCCCCTTGTCGTCGGGCACATCACCCGCGTCCACTTCGCGCAGTGCCACGCCCATGGTGCGCATCGCCTGGCCGGACATCTCCTCGATGTCGGCGGAAAGCTGGGCGCGCAGCTCGTCGGTGAGCGGGACGACGTCGTCGCCGCACAGGACGCTGGTGCAGCGCTCCAGAACGACGTCGGGGGCGCCCTTGGTGACGAGCACCACCTCGTCACGGTCGTGGTCGCGCTGCAGGGTTGACATGCGCTTGCGATCGGACGTGAACGGCACCTCGGCGAGGCGCGTGAACCTGTTGTCGCGGCGATCGTGGACGCCGAGCTTGCGTTCGGCGACGAGGAACGCCCCCTCGGTGGGGTCGCCCAGGACCTCCCATTCGCCGTCGGTTTCGCGGAGCTCGGCGTTGGACGACAGAGCGCCGCCCATCAGCACAAGCTCGTCCTCGAACCGCTGCTCCTCGGAGCCGCACTCCACCTCGCCGTCGGGGGCGTACCCGACGCCCGTGACCGACGCCGTGCCCGACAGCGTGCGGATCTCCTGCACCGTCATCTCGTTGCTGGTGAGCGTGCCGGTCTTGTCCGAGCAGATCACCGACGCCGAGCCGAGCGTCTCGACCGAGCCCAGATCCTTGACGATCGCGTCGCGCCGCGCCATCTTCTGCACGCCGATGGAGAGCACGACGGACAGGATCGCGGGCAGGCCCTCCGGCACCGCCGCGACGGCCAGCGAGACGCCCAGCAGCAGGACGGTCACGGCGTCGTCGAGGGTGTCCACGCCGCTGACCAGCCACACGGTCACCATGACGACGACGGCGATGGCGACGACGATGGCGCCCAGCATCTTCCCGACGAACCCGATCTCGCGCTCGAGAGGGGTGTCGTCGCGCTCGGTTTCGTCGAGAAGACGGGCCACCTCGCCCATCTGCGTGGCCATGCCGGTGGCGGTGATGACGGCGCGCCCGGTGCCCTGGGTGACGGCGGTGCCGGAGAAGACCATGTTGGTGCGGTCGCCCAGCGGGATTTCGCCGTCGAGGGTGCCGGGCTTCTTGCCGACGGCGGCCGACTCACCGGTCAGGGCCGCCTCCGCCACCCGCAGCGCGCTGGCCTGGAGGAGCCTTCCGTCGGCCGCGACACTGTCGCCCTCGGAGAGCAGCAGGATGTCGCCGCGGACCACTTCTCCGGCGGTGATCTCGGTGGTCTGCCCGCCTCGAACGACGGTTGCGTGCGGGTGGGTCATGGCCTGCAGCGCCGCGACGGCCTGCTCGGCGCGGGACTCCTGGATGAAGCCCAGGACGGCGTTGGCGATGACGACCAGGGTGATGACGAGCGCGTCGACGGGGAGGCCTTCGGCGCCCTCGATCCACCACGCGACGGTGGAAATGGCCACCGCGATGAGCAGAAGGTAGATGAGGGGGTCCTGGAACTGGGCGAGGATCCGGCGCCACAACGGCATGGGCGGGGCCGACCTCAGCTCGTTGGGTCCCTCGTCACGGAGTCGGCGCTCGGCCTCGTCGGGGCTCAGCCCGTCGTCGGCGTCGGTGCGGAGATCGTCCAGCAGGTTGTCGAGACTGACCCGAGAAGCCGTCTCCAGGGTCGTCGTGTCCACGTTTTCACCCTACTCCCGGTCCCCGCTCCCTGAGCTTGTCGGCCTTGTCCGCTGAGCTTGTCGGCCTTGTCCCCTGAGCTTGTCGGCCTTGTCCCCTGAGCTTGTCGGCCTTGTCCCCTGAGCTTGTCGAAGGGTAACGGCCCGTTTCCCTACCTCCGCCCTCGACCACGGGGGCGGCGACCGCAGTCACGGTCGCAACCCTTCGACAAGCTCAGGGATCAAAGCGGATGGGGCCGCTACTCGGGGAGACGGAGGGAGGTTTGGTCCCCCCAGTGCATGGTCGGGACCGCTGCCGCGAAGGCGCGGAGGATCTCCTGCGACCCCTCAAGCGCCGAGAGCGACTCGTCCGCGAGCCGCGCCTCGACGTCGGCGGCCGTTTGGCGGACCCCAGGGGAGGTGCGCAGCGACTCCATCAGCTCGTCGCGAACCATGTTCCACAGCCAGTCGCGCTGCTGAGCCAGCCGTCGGGGGGCGAGGGTGCCGGAGGACTCCAGCTCGGCGCGGTGCTTCTCGACGGTGTCCCACAGCTCGTCGAGCCCGGCGCCGGTGTAGGAGGAGCAGGTGAGGACGGGGGCGCGCCGTTTGTCGTTGTCGCTGGTGATGAGCTTCATGGCGATGCTGAGTTCGCGGGCGGCAACGCGGGCGGCCTGCTCATTGTCGCCGTCGGCCTTGGTAATGGCGATGACGTCGGCCAGCTCGAGGATGCCGCGTTTGATGCCCTGGAGCATGTCGCCCGTGCGGGCCACCTGGAGCATGAGGAACGTGTCGACCATGCCCGCGACGGCCACCTCGGACTGCCCGACACCGACCGTCTCGACGAGCACGACGTCGTAGCCGGCGGCTTCGAGGACCAGCATCGACTCGCGCGTGGCGCGCGCGACCCCGCCGAGATGTCCGCCGGAGGGAGAGGGGCGGATGAAGGCGTTCTCGCGCTGTGCGAGCTCGGACATGCGGGTGCGGTCGCCGAGAATCGAGCCGCCGGTGCGCGACGACGACGGGTCGACGGCCAGTACCGCGACCTTGTGGCCTCGCTCGTCGATGAGTTTGACGCCCATGGCGTCGATGAACGTCGACTTCCCCGCCCCGGGGACGCCGGAGACGCCGACACGGAACGCGCCGCCCGTCCGCGGGGCGATGCGCTGCAGCAGTTCGTGGGCCTGTTCGCGGTGGGCGGGCTTCGTCGATTCGACCAACGTGATGGCACGCGCGATGTGTCCGCGCGACCCCTCCGCGATCTTGTCGGCGAGTTCCTCGATGGTGACCTTCCGCATGTTCTGACCCTACCGCTCGGCCCGTCCGCGCCTCTGTCTGGGGCCCCGCTCCTTGAACTCGTCGCCCTGCTCCCTGAGCTTGTCGCCCCCGGTCCCTGAGCTTGTCGAAGGGTTGCGGCCGTGGGCTGTGGTCGCCGCCCTGTGGTCGCCGCCCCTGTGGTTGGGGGAGGAAGGGATCGGGGTCGTGACCCTTCGACGGACGGGCTGCTCGCAGAGCGAGCTGGCCCTGCTCAGGGACCGCCCTTCGACGGACGCTCGCTCCTTCCTCGCGAGCTTCTCAGGGACCACCCCTCGACGAGCTGGCCCCGCTCAGGGTCAGCCCTCGGCGTTAGTGGCCAAGGTGATGCGACCCTGGAGCAGCAGCCCAACCTCCTGGTACTCGTAATCGACGTGGTCGCCGTCGGCAACTATGCCGACCATTGGGGCCCAGGCCTCCATGTCGAAGCACAGCGCCACTTCGAATCTCTCAAGCAACTCGAGGCCTCCGCCGGTGGCCGTGGTGAGCAACTGCTCGAACTTGCTCTTGATGCTGCCGCGCAACTGCTCGATGCGGTCGACGAACAGCGGCGAGAAGCCGACGCCGCCCGTGACCTGTGCGATGCCGCGGAAGTAGAGGTCGGTCCAGGTTGCGGCAGCCTTGAGGATCAGTCGTTCGGGGGCGAAGCGGGCGATCTTGCCGAAGACGAACTTCACCGCAGGACCGAGCACCTTGCCGAGGCCGGGCGGTAGCGGCAGCATGCAGATGTCGTGCGGCATGGTGACCGACGCCCCGGTGGTGCCGAACTTCTCGATCTTCGCCGGGCCTGCAGCGTCGAGCTCGAACCAGAAGTTCGTCACAGCCGCCACGGTCGGGCTCTGCACGTCCTCGGAGATCGCCCCGACACTCCGCAACTCGGTGGTTGCGCCCGTCTTGCACACGCTTCCGTCGACGGTGAGCCGCCGGGCGTCGATGGTGCTGCCGAAGTAGCTGGCCGTGCTGACGACGGTGAAGGAGCGGCAGGTGGTCTCGTCCGGCTCCTCTTCCTCATCGCAGGTGTTCGTCGGGTCGTCCGGGCACGGGTCGTCGATGTCGGGGATGCCGTCGCCGTCGGAGTCGATGCACAGGTTGGTGGGGTCGTCGGGGCAGATGTCGATCTCGTCTGGGATGTCGTCGCCGTCGCGGTCGTTGGCGAGGTTGACCTCCACCACACACGTGACGATCTCCGACTCGGCCACCTTGTAGGTGATGGTGCGTCCCGTCACCGTGGAGTCCGAGTCGTCGCACGTGATGCTTGCGACGATGCCACCGGCCAACCCGACCGTCACCGTGTGCGTGCCCGGTTCGGCCTTGGCGAAGAGGTAGCTGCCGACGAGGTCGCCGCTCAGCGCTCCGCTGGCGGAGACGAGCCCGGTGAACGAGTTCGGCACGTCGCTTCGCAGCGCGATGCCGGACAGACAGTTACCCGGTGAGCACTGGGGGTCGGCGTGCTCGGCGTTGACCCTCGGGTAGTAGCAGTTGGCGTTGACCATCTGCCCAAGGTCACGGTCGTAGTAATTGCAGTCATCGTAGGTATAGAGGGCCTCCCCGTCGGGTTTGAGAAGCTCTCGCCCCATGGCAATCGCCTCGCCGTCTCCCGTCCACCGGGCCACACGGTCGAAACGGCTGTCGACTGTTGCGACTCGGGCCCCGGTGGTGGCGTCGGCAATCCAGACCGACCCCTCAAAGCCCTGCTCCTGCGCGAGCACCAGTTGCGTCCCGTCGGGAGAGACATCGACGGCAGTGATACCCCGCAGCGCCGCGTCCACAGGGGCCTCGGCGGTCAGGTCATTGACCGGCGCGGCGAACAGCATTCCTGCGTCCCGGGCGAAGCAGAAGCCCCCGGTGCCGAGGCCCCCGGCCTCGCCGCGCGTGTAGTAGAGCTTCGCCCCGTCGGCCGAGAACGACGGCGTGCGCCGGACAGCCTGGTCGGTAAGGCCGCCCACGTTGCAGAGGTAGGAGGTGACTGCAGCCCCGGACCCAGGGACAGGTTGCACCTGGTCGGTGGCCATGTCGACGATGGCCAAGTCGCCGTTCCACTCGAACACCAGCCGCTGCTCGTCGGGTGACCACGCGGGATGGCGAGCCGTGGCGGAGTAGGTGGTGCCGTCGACGACCTGCGGGAACGTGACCCGCCGGGTCTCGCCAGTGCGTAGGTCAAGCACCCACAGATACGTGTTGGGCGTCGGTGCGTAGGCCGCAGTCTCCCCAGCGCGAACGAATGCAACCTGCATCCCGGTTGGGGAGACGGCCGGGAAGGAGTCGGTCGGATCTGAGGTCAGGCGGGTGTGGCAGCCAGCGGTCTCGCAGTCGAGCGGGACTGTGAACAGCCCGCCGACGGCGCTGGTCTCGGTCTCCTCGTCCCATTCGCCGGTCTCGGCTGCGACGACGACGCGGCCGTCCGCCGGTGTGCCCCAGGTGTGGGTCGGGATCGGGCCCGGACCGGGCACCGAGACCTGGGGTGGGGGCGCGGCCACGGCCTGCTGAGGTGGGGTGAGCACGACGATGCCGCCGGAGACGATCATCGCCGCCGCAAGGAACCCGGCCGCTCGACGACGGCGCGCGACGACCGCGATTCCGGTGAGCGTCACGACGATGAGCACCGCTGCCTCCGGTCCCCCGAGGGCCCAGCCGCCCTTGCTGCCCGTGCCGGTGTGCGGCGGGAAAATCGGAGGCCGCGAACTCGGAGCCGCGGTCGGTTTGGGCTTAGCAGGGGTCGGGCTGGCGGAGTAGGTGGGGGTTGGCGACACCGTCGCAGTGTGCGTAGCGGTGGGGCTCTGCGTTGCTGTCGGTGTTGCGGTCGCCGTCGGGGTGGAGATGGCTGTCGCGGTTGCGGTTGCGGTGGGTGTCGGGGTGGAGGTTGCCGTGGCTGTTGCCGTCGCCGTCGGGTCGGGCGTGGGTGACTCCGAGGCAGATGGGCCCTCGCCGACGTAGAGCCGCAGTTCGCAGGCGTCAACCGTGAGGTCCTGCTCGACGTTGGTGTTGAGTCCGATGATCTGCCACTCGTCGTCGGTCTTGAGGTTGTTGAGGAGTGTGAAGGGCTCCAGGGGCTTGACCTCGCCGGTCAGGGCGCCGTCGGTGGAGAGTTCTGAGGCGAGGAGCGGTGCGGTGTCACGGAACGTAACATCGGCGCCAACGCCGTCGGCCGCGGTGAGGAGCGCCACCCAGTCCTCGCCCGCGCCCAGGAGGATCGCCAGGTCCTCGTTGGGGGCACCGCTCCAGGTGATGTCGAGCTCAGCCGCGACGATGGGCGATGAGCCGGGATCGTCGAACTCGATCTCAATCAATCCGTCGGAGTTGGCCTCCATGTATCCCGGCACACAGGTGCCGACGACGACGCGAGAGTCGGCCTCGGCCGTCATGACCGCCGTGCCCAGCGTCACGGTCGTCGCGGCGCCGACGACGAGCAGCGTCGGCAGCAGGCGCGATCGAGATCCTGGACGGGTCGAAGCCCGATGGTGCGTAGTGGCGTCCACGTCGACGTCCTCCCCAAGGTCCGCAGCCCAGCCTGCGGATGGCTCAGTATCTCCCTCGAGGGAGGGGCGAATCAATGCTTTTCGGCAGGAAATCCAACACACTTTCGATACATCTGTGTATTCGCTGCCCTGGTCCCTGAGCTTGTCGCCCTGGTCCCTGAGCTTGTCGCCCTGTTCCCTGAGCTTGTCGCCCTGTTCCCTGAGCTTGTCGAAGGGTTGCGGCCCGGGCCGTGGTCGCCGCCCTTGTGGTCGGGGGCGGTGGGAGGGATCGGGGCCGTTACCCTTCGACGGACGGGCTGCTCGCAGAGCGAGCTGGCCCTGCTCAGGGAACGAGTCGACAAGCTCAGGAGTCGATTGACACGAGGCCGACGGCGGCGAGTTCGTCCAGCTGGGAGCGGACTGCGTCCTCCAGCGAACCCGACGGCGGAGCGCCGAACTGGGCTTCCAGCGTCGTCGCGAGGGCGGGCAGCGTCGTCGGCTCAGCGAGCGCGTCCAGGATCGCGGTGGCGACGTGGCCGAGCCGGTAGACGGTCTCGTTGAGGATCGCGACGGATTCGCCGTCGACCACCAGAAAGTCCGTGAGGTCTGTGCGCCTGATCATGGCGTCTCCAACCGTGCACGGCACCAGTCGAGGATGTCGTCGGCCTCGCCGTACTCGATCAGCGTGCAGCCGGCGCGACGGTGCACATCCGCCAGCACGTGCAGCGGCCGGGGGAGCGACGTCACCGACGACGACTCGGGGACCAGCCGCTCGATCGCGTCCAGCACCCCCAACTCCGTGAACGACGGCTCCCGGTCGGGGGTCCGGCGCAGCACGACGAGGTCGCCCAGCCAGGGCCGAGGAGGGGCGGCTTGCAGGCCGAAACTGTCTGGGGCGTGCTCGATCTTCGGCTCCCCCTTCACCGCAGCCCACGTGATGGGCTTTGGGTACGGGAAGATCTCCAACGTTGCGGGGTCCAGCCCGACCGTCTCGTCGGTCAGATAGCCGTACTCGCGGGCGAGTAGCCGCGTCAGCGTCGACTTACCCGTACCCCCTGGGGCAACGAATGCCAGCGCCCGACCGGTCGTCTGGTGCGCGACGGCCCCGGCGTGGAGCATCAGCAGCTCGCCGCGGCGGGCGGCGATGAGGGCGTGCGTGATGTGCTGCGTGAGAATCACCAGCGACGAGTTTCCCTCCGCGTGCACGGTTTCGACGACGTCGCTGGCCTCCATCGCGGCGGGCTCCACCAGACACCGGTCCCAGAGTGCAGTGAACTCTCCCTCGTCGATCGGTGACCCGTTCAGGTCCACGTCGATCGTCGTTCCCAGTGCCCTCAGCATCGCCATCACGGTTCCCCTCGCATGGCGTCGCGCGGCGTCACCATCTCTCCTGGCCAGCCACGTCGATTCCCCCTAACGATCTCAGGCACTCAGACCTACCCTGGCCATTGTGGTGCATCGGCGGGCCAACCGTGCGTCTGGTCACCGTTTGTCAGGCGGCTACGTCATTGCCGCGAGGTACTGCCTGAGCCCCTCTCCGCCGTCGACGGGGACAAAGCCGGTGGCGCGTAGCTTGGTGAGGTCGAGCGCGCTGTGCCGGGGCCGCGGAGCGGTCAGCTTGCCTGCGGCGAACTCCTCGGTGCTGGTGCGGCTTACCTGGCCGGCGGCGCCGCGGGCCTCGAATACGGCCTGCGCCACATCGAACCAGCTGACGACGCCGCCGTCGCTGGTGACGTTGTAGGTGCCCGGTTCGGCGTGGTGCATGAGGTGGAGCGCGGCGCGGGCGAGGTCGTCGGCGAACGTCAGGCGGCCGAATTGGTCATCGACGACTGCGGGGCTGGCGCCCGTATCGGCCAGGCGTGCCATGGTGCGCACGAAGTTGGAGCCCTCTCCGATGACCCAGCTGGTGCGGAGGATGTAGTGGCGCGGGAGAGTGCCCACCACTGCGTCAGCGGCGGCCTTCGCTGCTCCGTAGGCGCTGAGCGGGGCAAACGGTTCGTCCTCGGTGTGGAGTTCACGGCTGCCGTCGAAGACGTAGTCGCTGGAGATGTGGACCAAGGGGAGACGGTGGCGGCGGGCGGCTGCGACGAGGTTCGCGGTGCCGGCGACGTTGACGGCCCAGCAAGCGGCGCGGCCCTCGCCCTCGGCGGCGTCGACAGCGGTCCACGCGGCGGCGTTGATGATGCAGGAGGCCTCGGACCAGTCGAACGCGGCGACGGCGTCGGCGTCGGTGATGTCAAGGTCGGCGCGGTCGACGAAGATCGCCTCTGGGATGAGGGCCTGGAGGGCCGTGCCGAGTTGGCCGTTGCTGCCGGTGACGACGGGCCGGGGGCGGCGGAACGGCACGACGTCGGCGATCGATGGGTGGCTGCGGTCGGCTTCGGAGATGGTGGCGCCATCGAGAGGCAGGGGCCAGCGGATGTCCGGGTGGCGCAGGTTGGCGAACGTGTACTTGGCCTTGGCGTCGGCCGACCAGTGCTCGTTGACGAGGTAGGAATAGCAGGTGCCGGGATCGAGCGCCTGGTAGGCGTTGCCCACCCCTCGCGGCACGAACACCGCGCGGCCGGGGGTGAGTTCGGCGGTGACGACGGTGCCGAACGTCTCGCCGGCGCGGAGGTCGACCCAGGCTCCGAACACGCGCCCGGTGGCGACGGAGACGAGTTTGTCCCACGGCTCGGCGTGGATGCCCCGGGTGACTCCGGCGTCGGCGTTGAAGCTCATGTTGTTCTGCACGGGCTGGAAGTCCGGCACCCCGAGGGCGGTCATCTTGTCGCGCTGCCAGTTCTCCTTGAACCAGCCGCGCGAATCGCCGTGCACGGGGAGGTCGACGACGAGCAGCCCTGGGATGTCGGTGGTGGAGACGCGCAGCTCGTTGGTCACTGGCTCAGCCTATCGTCCAGCCCGTTCCGAGCTTGTCCCCGTGATCCTGAGCTCGTCTGCGCTCCCTGAGCTTGTCTTCCGTGCTCTCTGAGCTTGTCGCCTGATCCCTGAGCTTGTCTTCCTTGGTCCCTGAGCTTGTCGAAGGGTGACGGCCTCGACCTTCGTCACCGCCCTGGTGGCGGCTCTGAACCCTCTGGAATTGCGCTCGACGCAGGGTCTCAGCGTCCTACCACGCTCAGAGGTGTCGTCGAGCGCAATTCCAGAGGGTTGAGCCGTCCGGACAGGGTGTAGGTCCGCTCGGCGCAGCCTCTCAGCGTGACGCCGCGCTCAGTGGTGTTGCCGAGCGGGCCTCCACACGGTCAAACGCAACTACACAGGGCGCATTGCCGTTCCGGAGAAACCACCTGCACCTGATGCCGGCCCTGGGCGGTGACAACCGTCGCGGTCGTAACCCTTCGACAAGCTCAGGGATCACGGAAGACAAGCTCAGGGGTCACGGAAGACAAGCCCGAGGACCGCGGAATCGCCTACTGGCCCTTGGCTGCGTACTTGGCCTCCGTGGCGTCCTTCATCGGGCGCCACCAGGTTTCGTTGTCCTCATACCAGGTGATGGTCTCGTCGAGCCCCTCGCTGAAGTCGGTGTAGCGCGGCTCCCAGCCGAGCTCCTCGCGCAGCTTGGTGGCGTCGATCGCATAGCGCAGGTCGTGGCCCGCGCGGTCGTTGACGTGGTCGTAGCCGTCGGGTTCGAGGCCCATGAGCTCGAGGATGAGTTCGATGACTTCCCTGTTGCTCTTCTCGCCGTCGGCGCCGATGAGGTACGTCTCGCCGATCGCTCCCTCTTCGATGATGCGCCAGACGGCCGAGTTGTGATCGTCCACGTGGATCCAGTCGCGCACGTTCAGCCCGGCACCGTAGAGCTTGGGGCGGTGGCCGTCGATGATGTTGGTGATCTGGCGCGGGATGAACTTCTCGATGTGCTGGCGTGGGCCGTAGTTGTTCGAGCAGTTGCTGATCGTGGCCTGCACACCGAACGACCGTACCCACGCGCGGACGAGGTGGTCGCTGGCCGCTTTCGACGCCGAGTACGGGCTGGACGGGTTGTACGGCGTGGCGGGTGTGAACTTAGCGGGGTCGTCGAGTTCGAGGTCGCCGTAGACCTCGTCGGTGGAGATGTGGTGCAGCCGCTTCTGGTGCTGACGGACCGCCTGCAGAACGTGGTAGGTGCCGACGATGTTGGTGTCGATGAAGACCCCCGGGCCTTCGAGCGAGTTGTCATTGTGCGACTCCGCGGCGAAGTGCACGACCACGTCGCTGGCCTCGACGAGCTCGCTCACGAGCCCCGGACTGGTGACCGACCCGTTGACGAACTGGAACCTCTCGGCGCTGAGCCCCCCGAGGCTGGAGAGGTTCCCGGCGTAGGTCAGGGCGTCGAGGACGGTGACGTTGGCGTCGGTGTTGGCGAGCGCCCAGTGCACGAAGTTGCTGCCGATGAACCCGGCACCGCCGGTGACGAGGAGGGAGGTCATGGCCGCAGCCTAGTGCGTCGGCCTGTCCGAAACCCACGTCTCCCGAGTGAGCGAGGGTGCGAGCAACCCCTTCACGTCTCCCGAGTAGGTCGCGGGCACTTCGATCCGCGGAAACAGTGGCCAACCCCGTCTTGTGCCAAGGTAGAGCCATGCGGGGGATCATTCTTGCCGGTGGCACCGGCTCCAGGCTTCATCCGATCACACTGGGCACCAGCAAGCAGCTGATGCCGGTCTACGACAAGCCGATGATCTACTACCCGCTGGCAACGCTGATCTTCGCCGGCATCCGCGACATCCTCATCATCACGACCCCGCACGAGGCGCAGGCGTTCCACAACCTGCTGGGGACAGGCGAGCAGTTCGGGGTGGACTTCACCTTCGCCGTGCAGCCGGAACCGAAGGGCCTGGCGCAGGCGTTCACGATCGGCGCGGACTTCGTCGAGGGGGAGAAGTCCTGCCTCATCCTCGGCGACAACATCTTCTCCGGCCCCGGGCTCGGCACGAGGCTGCAACAGAGGGCGGCCGACGTCGACGGCGCGCTTGTCTTCGGCTATCAGGTGGCGGACCCGACGGCGTACGGCGTCGTCGAGGTCGACAGCGCGGGCCGCGCCATCTCGATCGAGGAGAAGCCGGCGGAGCCGAAGTCGCACTGGGCGGTGCCGGGGCTCTACTTCTACGACGAGCAGGTGGCGGGCATCGCCGCCGACCTGAAGCCGTCGTCCCGTGGTGAGTTGGAGATCACCGACGTCAACCGTGTTTACATGGAGCAGGGTCGGTTGCACGTCGACCTGCTGCCGCGCGGTACGGCCTGGCTCGACACCGGGACGTTCGACTCCCTCAACGACGCCAGCAACTTCGTCCGCACGTTGCAGTCGCGCCAAGGCCTCCAAGTCGGCTGCCCGGAGGAGGCGGCGTGGCGTCGCGGATTCCTCACTGACGATGAGTTGGTCGAGCGCGCCCAGCGGTATGAAAAGTCCGGGTACGGCACCTACCTCCGCAACCTCCTCACCTGGGGCTGACGAGCTCTCCGCCAACGGTTGACCGCGCCGCTCGACTTTCAGTAGTTGATGCGTTCCTCGAAGCGTTCCCAGGCCTGGAACGGGGCAAGCGCTTCGGGGTGTGGTTCGCGGGCGCACTCCAGCGCGGTCACCCCCTCGGCCACCTCGGTGTGGAACGCGGCGTCGTCGAACCCCACAGCGGCGGCGTCGTGGCGATCGGCGGCGAAGACGACCGTCGAGACCCGCGCCCACAGCGCCGCACCCAGGCACATGGGGCATGGTTCGCAGGAGGTGTAGAGGATGCAACCCGTGAGGTCGTGGGTACCGAGCCCGACGGCGGCGGCGCGGATGGCCTGCACTTCTGCGTGGGCGGTGGGGTCGGGAATGGCGGTCACGCGGTTGACGCCGGTGAATTCCTTGCCCGACGGCGCTACCACCACCGCTCCGAACGGGCCTCCGCCGTCGGCGACGTTGCCGACGGCGAGGTCGATGGCACGCTGCAGGTGATCGGTCATGGGAGCCTCCGCTGCTCACTGTAGTGACTTCGTTACCGGTGCGCGGGGCTTAGATCGGCGCAAACTAGGCGAGTCGCATCGGCCCGGCGAGGTGACGTGCTGCGACCCATTGACCCCCTGTCTGCGCTCCGAAAGACTGGCGGCATGTCGTTCAGCGCCCCCGGGGTCTATGTCGAAGAGGTCCCGCGGGGGCCTCGTCCGATCGAGCCGCTGGCAACCTCGGTCACCGCGTTCGTCGGCCGAGCCGTGCGCGGGCCGGTGGACAGGGCCGTCGCCGTCGGGGATATGGCCGGGTTCGAGTCTGTGTTCGGTGCCCTGACAGTCGACTCCGGCCTCGGGTATGGCGTGCGCGCGTTCTTCGCCAACGGCGGCCGGTCCGCCGTGATTGTGCGGGTTGACGACGGCGGCGCGACGGCGCAGGTCGACCTCGGGGGCGGGCTCGTCGTCGAGGCGGTCGGGCCGGGGAGTTGGGCGAACGGACTGGTCGTCGGTGTGTCGCACCCGAGCCCGGACGAGGCCGCCGCTGCGGCGAGCGTCCAGGGTCTGGCCACAGGAGACGACATCTTCACCCTCTGGCTCACTCTCGACGGACACACCGAACTCTTCCCACACGTCACGCTCGTCGACGGGCCGCGCCGCCTCGACGCCGTACTCCAGGCCTCGACGCTGGCGCGGGTGCGCTCGCCGCTGACGACGACGCGTCCAGCCCCGGGCAACTACCCGGTCTCCACGCCCGGGGCGGACGGACAGGTGCCGGCGGTCGACGCGTACGTCTCCGGCGCGGGAGAGAAGCGCGGGATCACGGCGCTCGACGACGTCGACCTCGTCAACCTCCTCGTCCTCCCGCCCGCCTCGCCCGACATTGCGCTGCCCGACGGCGTGTGGGCCGCGGCGTTGGCGTACGCGCAGCAACGGCGGGCGTTCCTCATCGTCGATCCTCCGCCCGGTATGCCCGGGAGCGACATCCCCGACTGGCTGGTCGGCGTCGGGCTGACCGGGGCGGCAGCGAGGAACGCGGCCATCTACTACCCGCGGGTGGATCAGCGTGACCCGTTGAGCGGCGGGGCGGTGCGGTCGTTCGCGCCGTCGGGTGCCGTCGCGGGGGTCTATGCGCGGATGGATGCGGCGCGGGGGGTGTGGAAGGCGCCTGCGGGGCTCGAGGCGGCGCTCGCCGACGTCGTGGGGCCGAGCGTGGTGTTGACCGACCCGGAGAACGGGGATCTCAACCGGGTGGGTGTGAACGCGATCCGGGCCATTGACCGGGTCGGCACTGTGGTGTGGGGCGCCCGGACGCTGCGGGGCGCTGATGCCCACGCGGACGAGTACAAATACGTGCCGGTGCGCCGCCTGGCGCTCCACCTCGAGGAGAGCGTCATTCGCTCACTCGACTGGACTGTCTTCGAGCCGAACGGCGAGCCGCTCTGGGCTCGCATCCGTCAGGTGGTGGGCGATTTCATGCAGCAGATGTTCCGGCAGGGTGCCTTCGCGGGCGCTGCGCCGCGCGAGGCCTATGTCGTGAAGTGCGACGCGGAGACGACCACTCCGGCCGACATCGCTGGCGGGGTCGTCGAGGTCCTCGTGGGGTTCGCTCCGCTGAAGCCCGCCGAGTTCATCATCTTCAAGGTGCGGACTCGCGCAGCGCCCTAGGCGTTACAACGGGCCCTTCGATATGTGACGGCTGGCTCCGCGCCGTCGCTACTCGGCCGGGGGAGACTGGAACGCCATCGCAGGACGGCAACGCCAACGCAGAGACTGGAACGCCAACATTGGTCGGAACTCGCCGACGATAGCCATCGACGCCCCCGAGATCTCGGGGGCGTCGATGGATTCCGTTGGCGAGGGGCTGAGGTCGTTGGCGTTCCGGTGGAACCGTTGGCGTCGGGGAGGGGGAGTTCCCTGGCCCTGCGGACGGGTCGCGAACCCTTCGACACGCGCCGACTCGTTCCTCGCCGGCGCTACTCAGGGCGACGTGGAGGGTGCAGATCGTTGCTCGTCGGCGCTACTCAGGGGGACGTGGCGGGTGCAGATCGTTCCTCGTCGGCGCTACTCAGCACGACGGGGGCTTCCTCACTCCTGGGCCAGGCGCTCGCGGCGGGTTTGCAGTAGCCAGCGGGCCTGGGCGTCGATCGCGTAGCCCAGGGTGCCGACTCCTCGCGCAGAGCGCTCGTCGCTGCTCGGGGATCAGGTCCCTGAGCTTGTCGAAGGGTTGCGGCCGTGAGCGGGGTCGCCGCCCCCGTGGTCAGGGGCGGCGGTAGGCCGCGGGGCCGTTACCCTTCGACGGTCGCTCGCTCGTTCCTCGCGAGCTGCTCAGGGACCACCCTTCGACGGACGCTCCTCGCGCAGAGCGCTCGTCGCTGCTCAGGGGGCGTGCGGGGGTAGCATCGCGGTGTGGACTCGGGGAAGAGCGCGAACCGCTCGGGCAAGGTCGTCGTAGTCGGTTCGATCAACGTGGACCTGTCGGTTGACGTGGTCCGCCACCCGATGCCGGGCGAGACGCTGCCGGGCCGCGACGTCGTGATGGGCCCGGGCGGTAAGGGGGCCAACCAGGCCGTCGCCGCGGCGCGGCTCGGCGCCTCCGTCGCGATGGTTGGCGCCGTCGGGGACGACGCCAACGCCGCCGTGGCGCTCTCCCAGATCACCGCATCGGGGCTCGACCGGACCCACGTGCGTCAGGCCCCCAGGGCGACGGGGCTGGCCATCGTGGTGGTCGACGCCGACGGCGAGAACTCGATCATCGTCGTGCCGGGCGCCAACTCGCTCGTGGATGCGGACGCCGTCGAAGCGGCCGCTGACGCTGTTCGGACGGCCCACGTGGTGGTCGCGCAGGGCGAGATCCCGGCGTCGGGCACCATCCGCGCCGCGGAGCTCAGCAGCGGTCGGTTCGTCCTCAACCTCGCGCCCGTGATGGAGTTGCCCGTCGAAGTCATTCACAAGGCCGACCCGCTCGTGGTGAACGAGCACGAAGCCGGGCTGGTGCTGGCCATGCTTGATCGGGATCGGGAGATCCCGCTCGGAGAGACGCACTCCGACGTCGCGCTGGCGCTCATCGAGGCTGGCGTCCGGTCGGTGGTGATGACGCTGGGGGCGAGGGGATCGTTGGTCGTGGACCACCAGTCCGAGCTGACGTCGGTGCCCGCCGCGACGGTGACCGCCGTCGACTCCACCGGTGCGGGCGACGCGTTCGTCGGGGCGCTGGTGTCGAGGTTGGCTGAGGGGGAGTCGCTGGTCGACGCCGCCCGCTTCGCCTCACGCGTCGGCGCCTTCGCCTGCACGCGCCCCGGAGCCCAGGAGTCCTACCCCGACCTCGACGACGAACTTCCGGCCCTCCCCGTTCCCTGAGCTTGTCGAAGGGTTGCGGCCGTGACTATGGTCGCCGCCCTAGTGGTCGGGGGCGGCGGTAGAGGATGGGCCGTTACCCTTCGACGGACGTTCCTCAGCTCTTGCGCTCGTCACTGCTCAGGGATCGATTCACGCTAGAGGTGCTCGGCGGAGACGATCGTCAGGACCGCGCCCACCGTCGCGACGGCGGTGCCGAAGAGCAGCATCGTCGGGACGCCCGCGGCGTCGAGGATGAAGCCGCCCGACAGGCTGCCGATGACCGTGCCGAGCGTGTGCGTCATCGTCATGTATGCCTGGCCCTTCACCCGATCCTGCGGCGGCATCAGCTTGTTGACGTAGTAGATCGACGCCGGCACCAGCACCGCGAACGCCAGCAGCTGCAGCCCCTGCGCGAAGTACAGGGCGCCGACGCTGCCCGCCAGCCAGGTGGCGAGGTTCTTCACCGCGAAGAACACCCCCGCCACCTTCAGCATCAGACCCGAGGACCACTTCGTCACGATCCAACTCCACAGCGCCATCGTGGGAAGCTCGCAGAGCGCAGCGATCATCACCGCGGTGCCCATCTCCTCAGCGCCGCCGCCGTGGTAGGTCATGGTCTGGAACAGGAAGGCGTTGATCAGGTTGTGGCTGGTCATGCTGAGTGCCACGCCCACCAGCAGCAAGGTGAACTTCCGACGCTGGACCAGCGTCAACGGTGCGTGCGCTGTCGGCGCGACGTGAGCCTCGTCGTCGGTGTCGACGTGCGGCAGCGCGGGTTGTCGGTACGTGAACGTGAGAGCGAAGAGGATCATCAACGCCTGGAAGCCGATGGCCAGCAGCGGGATGACCATGGTGTCGAAGGCGGCCACCAGGCTGCCTGCCCCTACCGAGACGACGGCGAACACAGCCGAGCCTGCGGCACGCGCGACCCCGAAGTTCATCGCGATCCCCGCGTTGAGCACGGCCATGCCGAGCGCGTTGACGAGCGGGAGGATGAGCTGGATGGTGAGGATCTGGAAGCCGAAGAACACGGCGGTCAGGAGCCACGGCAGCCCGGGGATGAACAGGGCCGCCGCGACGACGATCATGAGGGCCGTGAGTGCGGAGATCCACACTCTGAGCGGCACCCGCGATCCCTCCGCCGCGCCCGCCACGATCGGCTGGGCGACCGCCGAGATCGCACCGCCCGTCGCGACGACGATGCCGATCTGGGTGTTGGTGAGCCCCTTGCTCAGCAGGAAGACGCTCGCGAACATGATCGCCAGGCAGAACGCGCTCCAGTACGCGGACTGCAGGGCCGCATAGCGGGTGGTCGAGAGCCGCATCAGGGCGTCGCCGGGAGGGGGAGCACGGCGTCAGCCTAGTCGTCGGGAGGGACCGTCCGTTCAACGTTTCCCTGAGTAGCGGTCGTGAGGGACGAACGACCGTGTATCGAAGGGCTCGTGACCCTCCCGCTGTCCCGAGTCGGCGATACGTCGTGGGGGCCCTTCGATACGGTCGCTCGTTCCTCGCTCCCTACTCAGGGGGACGTGGGACCAGACCCGTCTCGTAGGCGACGATCACCGCGTGCACGCGGTCGCGGGCCTGGAGCTTGGCGAGCAGGCTGCTGACGTGCGTCTTCACCGTCGTCGGTGAGAGGAACAGCTGGTCGGCGATCTCGGCATTCGAGAACCCCTGCGCCACCAGCCGCAGCACGTCGAGTTCGCGCGCGGTCAGGGCGGCGAGCCGGGGGTGGCTGGCGCCGTCGGCCGGAGTGGGCGACGCGGGGTCGGGCAGGCGTGGGGCGAACCGTTCGAGCAGCCGACGGGTGATGCGTGGCGCGATGACCGCCTCACCCGCCGCGACGGCGTGGACCGCGGAAAGCAGTTCAGCCGGGGCGGCGTCCTTGAGCAGGAATCCGCTCGCTCCCGCCCTGAGTGCGTCGTATACGTACTCGTCCAGGTCGAAGGTGGTCAGGATGATCACGCGGGTGCCCGGCGACGCCTCCAGGATGCGGGCGGTCGCCTCGAGCCCCGTCGCGCGGGGCATCTGCACGTCCAGCAGCGCGACGTCGGGTCGCAGTTCGCGGCACCGCTCGACGGCGGCCTCACCGTCGCCGGCCTCGCCCACCACGCGCACGGCCTCGTCGCTCTCCAGCACCAGCCGAAGCCCCATCCGCACCAGCGACTGGTCGTCCGCGACGACTACGCGCAGCGGCCGGGTGCCGGTCGGGGGAGGATCAGCGGTCGCCATGATTCAGCGTAGCTCTGACGCGCCAGCCGCCCTCGACGGGCCCCGCCTCGACGCTCCCGCCGAACGCCGCGGCCCGCTCGCGCAGACCCCGCAGCCCGTGGCCCGACTGCTCACCGGCCACACGCGACACCACCGGCCCGGTGTTGGTCACCTCGATCGTCACGTCCGCCTCGCCCCACCCGATCCGGACCGCCACGGCGTCGCTGCCGGGGGCGTGGCGCAGCACGTTGGTCAGGCACTCCTGCACGATCCGGTACACGGTGTGGTGGAGCAACGGCTCCGACGGCGGCGGCTCGCCTGTGACGTCCAGCCGCACGGGCAGCCCGACCTTGGCGAACGTCGCCAACAGATCCGGCAACGCCCCGGGCGTTTGGCTGGCCGCGCCGTCGGGCTGTGAGCCGTCGCGGAGCAGGCCGAGCACGCGGCGCATGTCGCGCAGCGCCTCGCTCCCGGTACGGGTGAGCTCGCCCAGCGCCTCGCGGGCCAGGTCGGGGTTGCGGTCCATCGCCGACGACGCCCCGTGCGCGAGCGTCACCATCACGGCGACGGAGTGGGCCACCAGGTCGTGCATTTCGCGCGCGATCCGTTCCCGTTCGGTCAGCACCTCCAGCTGGGCGCGCTGGTCGCGCTCGAGTGCGAGCTGCTGCGCGCGCTCCTTCTCTGCCTCCAGCTGCTGGCGGTGGGCGCGCATGGTCAGCCCCAGCGCGACGGCGACGAGTAGCGAGACCGTCAGCGTCGCCGTCGCCCACCCCGGTGCGGCACTGGTCGGGAGCGGACGCAGCGTGAACACGTAGGTGGCCCCGACGGCGCCCACCACCGCGGCGACGCTCGCCCACGTCGTGCGGGCCGGCCGGTGCGCCGCCACCGCGTACATCATGAAGCTCACCGGCAGCTCGGTGGCCACGGGGTCGCCGGCGAACACCGTCGTCAACACCAGCAACGCCGTGCCGATCGCGAGCACCGCCACGGGCGCGCGCCTGCGTCGGAGCAGCGCCGCCGACTGCGCCGCGGCCGCGGTCGCCACGATCGCCACGTGCCAGCCTGCGAGTGGGACGGCCGTGACTGCCAGCGAGATCATCGACAGCAGCAGCGACACCGCCGCGACGACCCAGTCCACGTGGGCGGGCCGCCTCAGCCAAGCGCGGGCGGCGGAGAACATGGCTCCAACCTAACGTCACCGCGCCCGCCCACCCCGCGTCGGCGTCGGATCTCATCCCCGCGGAGGAGGAGCGGCACCAGAAAGATCGTCCGGGCGGCCGATGTGCCTCGGCGGCCGGCCGCCTACCGTGGAAAGCGTCGAGCCAACACCGGCTCGTCACGACAGAAAGACACCCAATGATCGAGGCACGACACCTCATCAAGCACTACGGCGAGACGGTGGCCGTCGACGGCATCTCGTTCGACGTTCAGCCAGGCAGAGTCACCGGGTTCCTCGGCCCCAACGGCGCCGGCAAATCCACCACGATGCGGATGATCGTGGGCCTCGACCGGCCCACCTCCGGCACGGTGACCGTGGGCGGCAAGGCCTACCGCGACCACCGCTCCCCGCTCACCCAGGTCGGGGTCCTGCTCGATGCCAAGGCCGTCCACAGCGGGCGCAGCGCCTACCAACACCTGCGTGCGATGGCCGCCACCCACGGCATCAGCCGCGACCGCGTGGCCGAGGTCATCCGGATCACCGGACTCGAGCAGGTCGCCGGACGTCGCGTCGGAGGCTTCTCCCTCGGCATGGGCCAACGGCTCGGCATCGCCGCGGCGCTGCTCGGCGACCCCCAGACCCTCATCCTCGACGAACCCGTCAACGGACTCGACCCCGAGGGCGTGAAGTGGGTGCGCACCCTCGTGCGCCGCCTCGCCGACGACGGCCGCACCGTCTTCCTCTCCTCGCACCTGATGAGCGAGATGGCGCAGACCGCCGACCACCTCGTCGTCATCGGCCGCGGTCGCATCATCGCCGACGGCCCCATCGACGACATCCTCACCCGCGCGACGACGCCCACCGTTCGCGTCGCCACCCCCGACGCCGGCACCCTGGCGCCGTTGCTCATCGTCCGCGGCGCCACCGTTCGCACCCTGCCGACCGGGCAACTCGAGGTGACCGACCTCCCCGCGCCCGCCGTCGGCGACCTGGCCGCCGCCAACGGCGTCGCCCTGCACGAGCTCACCCCCGTGCGCGCCTCCCTCGAGGAGGCCTTCATGGAACTGACCCGCGACTCGGTCGAGTACCGCTCCGAGCCCACCGCGGAAGGAATCTCACAATGACCGCCCTCCCCACCACCACCCGCGCCGACGCCCGGCACGTGTCATTCCCGCGTGTCCTGCGCTCGGAGTGGATCAAGCTGTGGAGCTTGCGCTCGACCTACTGGACGGTCGCCGCCACCATCGCCGCGATGGTCTTCATCGCCGTGCTCGTGGGTGCGACGTCGCGGATCGACGACGACGCCGTGGCCGCCGGATTCGACGGCACGATGGCGATCGGCATGGGCTACACGTTCGCGCAGGTCGTCGTCGCGGTGCTGGGCGTGCTGACCATCACCGGTGAGTACTCCACCGGCATGATCCGCTCGACGCTGGCCGCCGTCCCGCGCCGTTGGCCCGCCCTGGCCGCGAAGGCCGTGGTGGTCGCCGTCGTCGGCGCCGCTCTCGGGTTGGTCGGCGTCGCCGCCGCCTACGCGGCCAGCTACCCTCTGCTCGGTGCGGCGGGGGCCGCCGACCTCAGCGACCCCGAGGTGCAGCGCATCTTCTGGGGCACGGCGCTCTACCTCGCCGGGGTCGGGCTGTTCGGGCTCGCCGTCGGCGCCGTCGTCCGGCACTCGGCGGGCGCGATCACGCTCGTGTTGGGCGTCCTGCTCATGCTGTCGTCGTTCTGGCAGCTGCTCATGGTGACCTCCGACTGGTTCGCCCGCGTCTACCCCTACCTGCCGTCGGTGGCGGGGGAGCGGATCGTGAGCGCCGCCGTCGAGCCCGGTGGGCCCGTCGACGTGCTCGGCCCCTGGGCGGGGTTCGGCGTGTTCATGGTCTACGTCGTCGCAACCATGGCGGCTGCGACGGCCCTCCTCCGGCGCCGCGACGCCTGAGCCGCATGAATCGGGGGACTCTAGCCCCAAACCGACCAGAAGGGCCCGCCTCCGTGGGGAGACGGGCCCTTCGTGGTGCCGGTTGGGGATCAGTCGGCGAGGCGCTCGTTCAGCTTCGTCAGCAGATCGATCGCGGCGGCCGGGATGATCGTGCCGGGCGGGTAGATCGCGTCGGCACCGTGCTCGCGGAGCTCGTCGAAGTCCTGGCTCGGGATGACACCACCGACGACCACCATGATGTCGTCGCGGCCCAGCTTGTCCAGCTCCTTGCGCAGCTCGGGCACCAGGGTGAGGTGACCGGCCGCGAGGGAGGAGGCGCCGACGATGTGCACGTCGGACTCGACGGCCTGGCGGGCCACCTCCTCAGGGGTCTGGAACAGCGGGCCGACGTCGACGTCCATGCCGAGATCGGCGTAGGCGGTCGCGATGACCTTCTGGCCACGGTCGTGACCGTCCTGGCCCATCTTCGCAATGAGGATGCGGGGACGACGACCCTCGCGGGCCTCGAACTCCTCGACAAGCTTGCGGGCCTTCGCCACGTCCTCGCTCGCGCCGGCTTCCTTGTTGTACACACCAGAGATCGTACGGATCTGCGCCGTGTAGCGCCCGTAAACCTTCTCCAGAGCATCGGAGATCTCGCCCAGCGACGCCTTTGCGCGCGCGGCGTCGATGGCCACCTTCAGCAGGTTGCGGTCGGGGTCGGTCGCGTCGGGATTGGCGGCCGCCCACGTGACGCGCTCCAGCATCTCCTGGGTCACCGTCTCGTCGCGCTCGGCGCGCAGGCGCTCGAGCTTGGCGATCTGCTGACCGCGCACCGACTTGTTGTCGACCTTCAGCACCTCAAGCTCGTCCTCGTTGTCGAGGGTGTACTTGTTGACGCCGATCACCGGCTGACGGCCGGAGTCGATGCGGGCCTGCGTGCGGGCCGCCGCCTCCTCGATGCGCATCTTCGGGATGCCCTGCTCGATGGCCTTGGCCATGCCGCCGGCCTGCTCGACCTCCTGGATCCGCTCCCAGGCCTTGCGGGCCAGCTGCTCGGTGAGCTTCTCGACGTACGCCGAGCCCGCCCACGGGTCCACCGTGCGGGTGGTGCCCGACTCCTGCTGCAGGAACAGCTGGGTGTTGCGGGCGATGCGGGCGGAGAAGTCCGTCGGCAGCGCGATGGCCTCGTCGAGGGCGTTGGTGTGCAGCGACTGCGTGTGACCCTGCGTGGCGGCCATCGCCTCGACGCAGGTGCGCACGACGTTGTTGTAGACGTCCTGGGCGGTCAGCGACCAACCCGACGTCTGCGAGTGCGTGCGCAGCGACATGGACTTCGGGTTCTTCGGGCCGAACTGCCGCACGAGGCGCGCCCACAGCAGGCGCGCAGCGCGCATCTTGGCGACCTCCATGTAGAAGTTCATGCCGACGGCCCAGAAGAAGCTCAGCCGCGGAGCGAACTGGTCGACGTTGAGGCCCACCGACTCGCCGGCGCGGATGTACTCCACGCCGTCGGCCAGGGTGTAGGCCATCTCGATGTCGGCCGTCGCTCCCGCTTCCTGCATGTGGTAGCCGGAGATGGAGATCGAGTTGAACTTCGGCATGTTCGCGCTGGTGTAGGCGAAGATGTCGGCGATGATCTTCATCGACGGCGTGGGCGGGTAGATGTAGGTGTTGCGGACCATGAACTCCTTCAGAATGTCGTTCTGAATGGTTCCGGCCAGCTGCTCGGGCTTGACGCCCTGCTCCTCAGCGGCGACGACGTAGAGCGCGAGCACGGGAAGCACCGCACCGTTCATCGTCATCGACACCGACATCTGGTCCAGCGGGATCTTGTCGAACAGCTGGCGCATGTCGAGGATCGAGTCGACGGCAACGCCGGCCATGCCGACGTCGCCGGCCACGCGGGGGTGGTCGGAGTCGTAGCCGCGGTGGGTGGCGAGGTCGAATGCGATCGACAGGCCCTTCTGGCCGGCGGCCAGGTTGCGGCGATAGAACGCGTTGGACTCCTCGGCGGTGGAGAAGCCCGCGTACTGGCGCACGGTCCAGGGCTGGTTGACGTACATCGTCGCGTAGGGCCCGCGCAGGAACGGCGGGATGCCGGGCATGGTCTCGAGGAAGTCGAGGTTCTGCAGGTCCTGCTCGCCGAACATCGGCGGCACGAGGATGTTCTCGGGGGTCTGCCAGCCGGCCGAGTGGCCGAGCTGATCGGTGAGGGCCTCGAACTTGGCGGCGGCGTCGGCGGGAGCCGACCCCGAGCCCAGCTCGATGTCAGAGAAACGGGGGATAGTCATATCAGGCTCCCAACTTGTTCAGGGTGTTGGTCAGCAGCTCGACCACGTCCATGCCGTCGAACACGTTGCCGTCGACAGCGGCGTCGCCGCCCTCGCCCAGCTCCTTGATCTGACCGGCCACGAGGACCTGTTCGGCGCCGGCCGCGCGCAGCGCCTCGGCGACGGCGACGCCCTGGTCGGCGTAGACCTTCGCGCTGGAGCAGAGAACGGCGATGGTGGTGCCGCTCTCACCCAGCTGGCGGGCGAAGTCCTCGGGCGTGCTGCCCTCGGCGACGACGGTCTCGATGCCGCCCACCTGGAAGAGGTTGGCGGTGAAGCCCTCGCGGCCGCCGAAGTCACGACGGGCGCCCAGGCAGGCCAGCAGCACCTTCGGCGGATTGCCGTCAGCGCGGGCGCTGGCGGAACGGTCGCGCAGGTCCTCGAAGACCTGCGAGTCGCGGAGTTCCTGCAGGCCGCCGAGTTCGGGGGCGTCGGGGCGGGCCTTCCGTTCCACCGGCTTCTCGGTGTAGTTCGGGAACATCGACACGCCGGTCAGCGGCACCTTGCGGGTGGCGAGCGCCTTCGCACGGGCGGCGTTGAGCTCGTCGAGCTGGGCCTTGACGGTGCCGTCGGCCAGCTTGGCGGCGAAGCCCTCGCCGTCGAGACCCTGGAACACGGCCCAGGCCTTCTCGGAGAGCTGGTCGGTGAGCGACTCGACGAACCACGAGCCGCCGGCTGGGTCGTTGACGCGGCCGACGTTGGATTCCTCGGCGAGCACCACCTGCGTGTTGCGGGCGATCCGGCGGGAGAAGTCGGTGGGCAGGCCGGCTGCGGTGTCGAACGGCAGGACCGTTTGGATCTCGGCCCCGCCGGCCGAAGCGGCGAACGTCGAGATGGTGGCCCGCAGCATGTTGACGTAGGCGTCATCGCGCGAGATCTGCCGGAGCGAGGTGACCGCGTGCTGGATCGCGCCGCGCTTCTCCTCTGTGACGCCGAGCACTTCGCCGACGCGCGACCACAGACCGCGCAGGGCGCGGAGGCGAGCGATCGTGGCGAACTGGTCGGTGGTGGAGGAGACGCGGAACAGGATCTTGCCGAAGGCGTCATCGACGCTCAGACCGGCGTCGACCAGCGCGCGGACGTACTCGACACCGACGGCCACCGCGTAGGCGAGCTCGTGGATGTCGCCGGCGCCGGCGTTGTGGTAGACGGTCGCGTCGACGACCAGCGGGGTGACCTTCGGGAAGTCCTTGACGAGATCGAGGGCCTCGGTGATCACGGTGAGATCGGCGTCGGTGCCGGCCAGCGCCGCAGCGCCGATCGGGTCGATGCCGAGGTTGCCGCTGATGGACGCCTTATCCTTGTCGCTGGCGGCGAAGTGCTCGACCAGGGCCTTGGCTGCCTCCAGCTGCTGTGTCTTCGACGTCAGGTAGACCGGGGCGAGGTCCAGGAGGACGTCGCTCAACACCGTCGGGATGTCGGCCACTGCCACGGCGTCGGGGTCGACTCGGAGGTAGACGGCAGTGCCGCCGCGCTCCAGGTCGGCGAGGACGGCGCGCCGGGTCTCGGCGGCGTCGGGGTCGTCGTGCATCTGGGCAACGTGCCAGGCCTCCATGGCGCCGGTACGCACCGTGGTGCCGCGGACGAACGGCGCGACACCCGGGAACCCGAGGTCGTCGTCCACATCATCCTTGGTGTAGAGGGGCTTGATCTCGAGCCCGTCCACCGTTGTGCTGGTCAGGCGCTGGTAGGCCTGCTCAATGCTCAGTTCCTTGCCCTCAGGGCGCTTCCGGTTGAGGACCTTCAGGACCTCCTTCTCCCAGTCAGGTAGGGAGGGGGTCTGAAAGTCCGCGGCCAGGCTGATGTCGGCCGCACTTGTAGCTTGATCGCTCATCGCTCTCCGTCTTTCTCGGGGCTCACACCCACCCTTAGAGCCTAGACCAGAGGAGGGTTGCGGATGCCTTCGGGGGTGACTAGCCGCTGGTCGCGGCAAGCAATGATGCGCCGATAGGCGGTTTTGGTAGGACCAAATCATGGAGTCGCCGGTTCACCCACTGGAATTGCGCTCGACGCACCCTCTGAGCGTGAACACACGCTCAGACCTGCACGCGAGCGCAACAGGAGAGAGTGCACTGGGTTATCCACAGCCCAGGCGGTGCGTGGAAATCAGGGCCGAGTTCTGTCGACCGTGTTCCTTGTGAACATGGACATCGACACGCTGCTCGACCGGCATGGCTTCCTGTCGGTATCGGAGCATCCCCGCCTCAAGCACGCAGTGGCGCACCAGGTTTCGGTCGGTCGACTGGTGAGGCTGCTCGGAGACAGCTACGTCGAAGCCAGCACGGCGGAGTCTTTCGAACTGCGGGTCGCTGCGGCACGGCAGACCTACCCCAACGGAGTCTTGGTCCGGGAGACCGCGGCCAGACTCTCGTGGTGGCCGGAGCTGAACGTGCCCGCGGTTCAAATGGCCCAGGCAGGAGCAATCCGGAGGTGGGGGTTCGCCTTCGAACGGCGGGAGATCCCCCACGAACTCAAGATCTGGAACGGGGAGCACTTCATCACCAACCCTGCGTTGACGGTCTTGGACCTGACCGACACCCTCGGGGGAACCGCGATCGATGAGGCGCTCCGGCGCTCCGCGGTCACCCTGGATGACTTGCGGCATGCGTTGGACTGCACCCCGCGGAGGCGGGGCAACCGCCTCCGCGCGAGGTTGGTCGCCGAATCCAGGGACGAGCCCTGGTCCCCACTCGAGAGGGAGGCGCACGTGATGCTCCGCCGCTCCCGCGTCCCGGGTTGGGTAGCCAACCATCCGGTGGAGATCCGGGGTCGGCGCTACTACCTCGACCTCGCGGTCCCCGATCTGAAGCTCGCGGCCGAGATCGATGGCTGGGAGCACCACAAGACGCTCCAGAGCTTCATCGCCGATCGGGAGAAGTGGAACGATCTGGCCCTCGACGGATGGCTACTGCTCCACTTCACAGCCCGAAGCCTCGAGGATCTGGTACCCCAGCTGAGGCAGGCCTACGCGATCCGGGAGGCCGAATTGCGGAGCGGGATACGGTTGACCCTCTGAAATTGCGCTCGACGCCACCTCTCAGCGGGGACTCTCGCCGAGAGGCTCCATCGAGCGCAATTCCAGAGGGTCGAGGGCCGATATCCCTTCTGGCGCGCTCAGTGGCCGGGGATGTCTCGGCGCGGGAAGCGCCACAGCGCGACCGCGATCAATGCGGCCGCGACAAGGAGCTGCACCAGCACCGGGGCGAGCGTGAAGTCCTCTGCCGGCATGGCGGGGGTGTGCTCGAACGGGGAGATCTGGCGGATCCAGGTCGGGACCTGCAGCATGTCGCCGAACAACTCGATGAGCGCACCGGCGATCACCGGGATCCAGGTGAACACCACGAACCGCGGGCCCAGTGCGTGCAGTGCGGCGGCGAGTCCCAGCACGATCAGCACCGAGGGGATGCCGGCCGCCGCGCCCGCCACGGCGTCCCCGACCAGCGAGAAGTCGTCCGTCACCGCGCCCGCAACGAGCCCGGAGGTGACAGCGGTCACCAGGAGCAGGGCGGTGCTGACCAATCCCACCACCAGCAGGTGACCAGCCATCCAGGACGCCGGGCGGACCCCGGTGGCGAGCACCGGCTCGGCCCGACCCTCCGTCTCCTCAGCCGCCACCTTCGTCCACGCGATCACCGCGAAGATCGCGATGAGAGTGCGGAACATCGTGATGGTCAGCGTCGAGTAGCCCTCGAGCGCGGCATCGGCCCCGCCCATCAGCTGCTGGAAGATCGACGGCAGATCCTCGAACGCGTCGACCATCGCCTGCGAGAATGAGCCGTACATCAGCGCTGCGAGAGTCGCGCCGACAGCCCACCAGAACGACTGCGAGCGCTGGATGCGCCACGCCAGGGTCAGCGGGCCGCGCAGCCAGGAGGGGGCCGTCGCGCGACCGCGCCGGGGCTGCAGGATGCCCGCGCCGACATCGCGTCGCGCCGAAAGAACGAATCCGACCGTCACAAGCACCGCAGCCGTGCCGAAGAGGAGCGCGACCGGCCACCACCGATCGTCGACGAATACGCGCGTCTGCTGCGCCCACGCCAGGGGTGAAAGCCACGAGAGCCACGTGCCGTGTTTCCCCGGACCCGCGGCCATGTCGCCGACGCCGCGGATGACGAACGACGCCGCCAGCACCGCCCCGGCCAGGCCGCTGCCGGCCGAGGAGAACGCGCTCAGCTGGGAGGTCACCGTCGTCACGCCGGCGAAGACGAGCCCGAGGCCCACCGTCGCGACCCCGATGAGCAGGGACGACGACGGGTCGCTGTCGAAGGCGATCAGCGCCGCCGCGGCGAGCACACCGACGATGACGTTGGCCACCAGAGCCAGCAGCAGCGTCGACGTGAGCGGCGCGAACCGCCCGACGACGCTCGCGCGGACGAGCTCCGCGCGCCCGGTCTGCTCCTCCAGCCGGGTGTGGCGCGAGACCAGCAGGATGTTCATCAGTGCCACGAACACCAGTAGGTACAGCCAGTAGACGCTGCCGAAGATGACCTGGTGGGTCAGCTCCTCCGGCGGCACCGTCGTGCCGTAGCCGGGACCGGTGAAGAGCGTGAGGGCCGGGTTCGCGAGCATCCCGGTGATGACGGTGAGGTCCTCCGGGTTGGCGAAGACCACCCGGTAGATCGACATCATGTAAGGCACGAACGCGGCCAGCGCGACCACCCAGATGGTGAGCTTCACCCGGTCTCGGCGCGCGGCGAAGCGCAGCAGCGACCCGGTGGCGGTCAGGCTCTGGCTCATCGGTCCGCGTCCCCGTAGTGGCGCAGCAGCATCTGTTCCAGCGTCGGCGGATGGGCGACGATCGAGCGCAGCCCGGCCGTCGTCAGCCGCTGCATGACCGGGCCGATGTGTTCGCCGTCGACCTCCATCGTCAGGCGGTCGCCGGTGAGGTGGACGTCGTGGACGCCGGGCATCTCGGCGATGCCGTCCGGCGCCTGGGCGGTCGTGGCTTGCACGGTCGTGCGCCGTAGGTGGCGCATCGAATCGAGCGTGCCGGTCTCGACGATCGCGCCCTCGCGGATGATCGAGACGGTGTCGGCTAGCGCCTCCACCTGCCCGAGGATGTGGCTCGACAGCAGCACGGTCGCCCCGCGGGAGACGAGGTGGCGCACCTCGTCCTGGAAGATCGCCTCCATCAGCGGATCGAGGCCGGAGGTGGGCTCGTCGAGGATGAAGAGGTCGGCGTTGCTGGCGAGCGCGGCGACGAGCGCCACCTTCTGCCGGTTGCCCTTCGAGTAGGTGCGGCCCTTCTTCGTGCGGTCGAGGTCGAAGCGCTCGCTGAGCTCGGCCACGCGGGCGGGGTCGGCATCGCCGCGCAGCCGACTGAGCACGTCGATCGCCTCGCCGCCGGTCAGCTGGGGCCAGAGTTCGACGTCGCCGGGCACGTAGGCGATCCGGCGGTGGAGCTCGACGGCGTCGTGGATGGGGTGGCCGCCGAGCACCCGGGCCTCGCCGGAGTCGGGGCGGAGCAGGCCGAGGAGGACGCGGATCGTCGTGGTCTTGCCGGCCCCGTTGGGGCCGAGGAAGCCGTGCACCTGTCCGCTGTCGACGTCGAGTGTGAGCCGGTCGAGGGCGACGGTGCGGCCGAAGGTCTTGGTGAGGTCTCTGATTTCAATGGCGTTGGTCATGGTGTGCCTTGGTTGGGGTGGGAGGGGGAAGGGGCTCACGCGGCGGGGGGATCAGGGTCGGTGATGCCGTCGCCTGGGACGTCGACGCCGAACGCCGCGCGCAGCTGGTCGAGCATCCGTGAGTCGGCGAAGAGTCCGTGGGTGAAGAGGTCAGTGGTGGCCAACGAGTACCGCCGCAGCACGTCGCTGTCGAACATCGTCGCGCCGCCGAGTCGTCGGGCCACCTGGCGTTCGAGGGTCGTGGCCCCCAGGCTGAAGGCGACGAGCACGGTCACCATGGCCTCGAGGTCGGCGGGGTTGCGCAGCGTGCCAGCGGGGACACCGACGGCGAACATCTCGCGCGTCAGCTGGCACATGGCGTCGAACAGGCGCTCAGCGTTGTCGCCACCCTCGCTGATCGAGGCCGCGATGTAGGGGTAGAACGGCTGGAACTCGGCCTGCGCGCGCATCGTCCATTGGAACGCTTCTTGCCCGCTCAGCGCTGCGGTCTTGGAGGCGGTGAGGCGGTCCATCATCCACTCGTCGCAGGCGCGGCGCAGGCCGTCCTTGCTGCCGAAGTGATGGATGACAAGGGCCGGGGAGACACCGACCTCCTCGGCGATCTGACGGATGGTCGTCGCCTTGACGCCCTGGCGTCCAAACAGGCGGATTGCCGCGTCGCGGATGCGGGCGTGCGCCTGGAGGTCGGCTGAACTCATGTTCAATAGTCTGAACGTGTGTTCAGTTGCTGTCAAGGGCAAGTTGACTGTTCCTACGAGCGTGTTCGTCGCGTACCGTTACGCCATGAAAGCCCCCCGACGTGTGTGGGCGGGGGCCGCAGCACTGGCGCTGCTCGCCTCCGCGCTGGTCAGCTTCACGCCCGCGTCCGCCGATGATCCAGGCACGGAGAAGGTGTCCGTCAGCACCGGTGGTTCGCCGGGAAACGGCACCAGCCACAGCATCGACATGTCTGCGGACGGGCGCATCGTCGTTTTCGGGTCCAGCGCGACGAACCTCGTCCCAGGCGGGACGTCCACCTTTGACATCTACGCCCGCGACCGCGATGCGGGCACCACTCAGCTGGTGAGCGTCAGCGCCACCGGCGGCGCGGCGACCAGCACGAGTCTGTGGCCATCCATCTCCGACGACGGCACCCGCGTGGCGTTCTCCTCGATCGCGAACAACCTCGTCCCGGGAGACGACAACAACACCGCAGACGTCTTCGTCCGCGACCTCCGCACCAACACCACCATTCTGGTGAGTGCATCCCTCGACGGTGGTGTCGCCAACGGCCGCAGCGAACGCCCCACCATCTCCGGCGACGGCAAGCACGTCGTGTTCCTCTCATCGGCCACGGACCTGGTGGAGGGGGCCACCGAGGGGCTCGGCCAGGTGTACCTCCACCACCTCGACACTGGCGAGACCGAACTCATCAGCAAGTCGACCGCGGGGTCGCCTGCCGGCGCCGTCGCGTCGGACCCCAGCATCTCGGCCGACGGCCGCTACGTCGCGTTCCGGTCGTTCGCCTCCAACCTCAGCGACGACCCCGGCTACCTCTTCGTCCGCGATGTCGAGGCGGGCACTACTCGCGTGATTCCAGGCAGCCTGTCGAACCAGGACCAGGCGCCCACCATCAGCTCAAGCGGTCGGTTCGTCTTCAGCCACCGCCTCTACACCGGCCGCTCGGTCTACGACCGCTCCACCGGTCAGTCCACCGTGGTCAACATCCCGTCCAGTTACGCCACCTCCTGGGCGCGCTGGAGCGATGATGAGCGCTGGCTCGCGGTGTTCATCGAGGATGCGCTCCGGTCGGGTACCTACCGGCTGTGGGTCTGGGACCGGCTGACGGGCGTTGCCCGCGAGGAGTCCAGGACCGACGGCGGCGCTCCCGTCGCGGAGGGTTCGGCCGGGGTGCCCACATTCGGGCCGCCGGCCATCAGCGCCGACGGCGGCCTCGTGGGTTTCTGGAGTTCCTCCGACGGCGTGGCGCCCGGTGACGTCGGCGGGTACCGCGACGTGTTCGTCCGGGATCGAGGCGACCTCCTCGGTCCCAATGTGCGGGACGTGGCCGTCGAACCCGCGGCTCCGCAGATCGAGGAGTCCTTCACGATCACAGCGGTTGCCGACGATGCCGCTCGCGGGGGCTCGATCGTCGCCGCCGCCGAGTACCGCGTGGGGTCGGGCGACTGGCAGCCGATGGCTGCAGTTGACGGTGCTTTCGATGAACAGACCGAAGAGGTCAGCGCCGAGTTCGCCGACGGGTTGCTGGCCGGGACCACCGACGTGTGCGTGCGCGCCGTCGATGGTCAGGGCAACACATCGGCCCCGGTATGTACCGGCGTGGAGGTGGGAGACATCTCCAGCCCCGTCGCGGTCACGGTGGTCAACGTCAACTCGCCATCCCCGCCCTTGTACGAGCCGTTCGCCCGTATCGACATCACGGGCGGCGAAGTGGCCCCCGACTACAACGATCCCGGATATGACTCGGTCGACGACCCCCGCGTCCGTTCCGACGTCGAGGGCGACGGTGACCTGTTCGCGACGTGGGGCACCGAGATCCTCACCAGCACCCGCGTGGGGATCATGATGGTCGACGTAGGCGTCGTCGGTCCGCTGGAGAGCCGGGTGCGGCTGGACCTCAACCCGCTGCCCGGTGCAACCCAACTGGTCTTCACGGTCGATCTGCTCACCGGGGAATGGTGGGGTGTCGACGGCAACGGTGACGAGTTCCGGGCGCCGCAATCCTGCATCAAGGCTGCCGACGCACCGGAGGAGGGTACGTTGCCCGGCCACGTCTGCCTGGCTGTGTCCACCTTGTCGACGTCGGGCGACCTCGACGCCGACGGGCTCTTCGACTCCTGGGAGACGTGGGGGCTCAGCACCACCCCTGATGTCGACGTCGAGGTCGACCTACCGGGATGGGGCGCGACGCCCGACCACAAGGACCTGTTCGTCCAGTACGACGTGGATGACGGCGCGCTCTTCACCGCCGGCGTCGAGGACGGTCTCGTCGCTGTGCAGGAGGCCTTTGCCCTGGCGCCGGTCGACGCGGGTGGAACCCCCAACCCGGACGGGCAGCCGGGGATCCGGCTCTGGATTGATTCGCCGGCCGCGGATCCGCGGCTGAAGTTGGCGGGCAGCACGCTGGCTCTCGTCGACGCGCCCTCCATCTGCTCGGTGCACGACGACGCTTTCTACACCGTGAAGAACGCGGTCTTCGACCCCGCGAGACGGTGGGCGTTCCGCTGGGGTTTCAAGGGAGACCCGAGCGAATGCTCGTCGGGAGGCCAGGCCGAGATCGGGGGCAACGACTTCCTGGTGCTCAACAAGGACAGGAAGACGACCTGGTACGGCCGCCCCTGGCCTGGCGGTGAGACGTTCATGCACGAGCTCGGTCATGCTCTGAACCTGCGCCACGGGGGGTTCGAGAACCTCAACCAGAAGCCCAACTACCCCTCGCTGATGAACTACCGCTATTCCTTCGCGCTGGCCCGTCCGGGCGCTGGCGACGGTTTCCTCGATTTCTCGCCGGTTCGTGCGGCTGAGGTGCAGGGCCAGCCCCTGACGCGTCCGACGACCATTCTGCCGCCGCTCGACGAAGGTGCGGTGTTCCAGGGTGAACTGCTGACGGACGAGCACGAGGTGGAGCTCTGGTGGGCAGACCTGGGCTGCGGCCTCGCGATCGTCGACGCCCGCAGCCCGTTCGACGTCGACCCGCTGCGGGCTGGTCCCACCGAGGCGGTTCGCCACAGCGGCATAAACGCTGACCCGGATGAGCTGCCCGACGCGTGCACGGCGTTGCGGTTCGACCCTCCGCAGGTGCACCGGGACCACAACGACTGGGCGGTGGTCCAGCTGCCCTTCGACTCCCTCAGCGACCTCGCCGACGGCCCGACCAACCCCTCCGACGACGAGGACCTGCCCACGGACGAAGAGATCGAGCGTCTGCGCGAACTGGCCGCGACCGTCGACCTCAGCCTCACCGCGGGGGGTCCCGCCGAGCCCGTCGTCGGCGCGGCCGCCATCACGGTGGAGGTCAGCAACCTCAGCCCACGGCCGGCTGGCGGTGCCATCGTCGAGGTGGACGTCCCCGACGGCCTGGTGCTGTCTGGGTGCGACGACGACGTCTGCCGGTTCGATGCCTTGGCCGGTGGCGCGGTTGCCGAGCGTCCGCTGACGCTCACCGGCCCGCCGGGTAGCCACGACCTCACCTTCAAGGTGGTCGGCGAGCGGATCCTCGAGGAGGATCCACTCAACAACACAGCCACGGTGACGGTCGTGTTCGCCGAGGTGGAGCAGTCGCCGAGCCCCTCGCCGTCGCCGAGCCCGTCTCCGTCTCCGTCTTCGTCTCTGTCGCCGTCGCCGTCTCCGAGTCCCTCGCCGTCGCCGAGCGCTTCTCCGTCCTCGGAGCCGAGTCCTTCTCGGTCGACGACACCAGTTCCGAGCAGTTCAGCGACCCCGCAGCCAACGTCGACTCCGACCACGCCCGAGCCGACGGCGCCCGTGGGCACGGCCTCGCCCGAGCCTCCGTCGCCGGGACTCCCGCACACCGGCACCCCCGACGGGGGATCGGGAGCGCTGGCGATGCTGGGGATGCTCGTGGCTGCGACCGTTGGGATGAGTTGGCTGAGAAACCGTGGGCATGCCCGCTGAAGGGGCACGTCGGCTGAACGTCGTCGTCGCGCCCGACAGCTTCAAGGGCAGTGCCCGGGCCGACGACGTCGCGCGGGCGATGTCCGACGGTTGGCTGGCCGCGCGCCCCCACGACCACGTCCTGCTCCGACCGATGGCCGACGGCGGCGAGGGCACGCTGGAGGTGTTCGCCTCCGCCGTGCCCGGTGCGCGCTGGGTGCCGGTGACGGTGGCGGGGCCGGTCGGAGAACCGGTCGACGCCCGTTGGCTGTGGTTGCCGCCCGCCGAGGACGCGCCGGGCGGGACGGGCGTCGTCGAGCTGGCCTCGACGTGTGGGCTGGAGTTGCTCGGCGAGCGCCGGGCGCCGTGGGACGCGCGCACCACCGGGTTGGGTCAGGCGATCCGCGCGGCGCTGGACCACGGGGTGTCGCGGCTGGCCGTCAGTATCGGGTCGAGCGCCTCGACCGACGGCGGCGTCGGCTGCCTGACCGCGCTCGGCTACGCGTTCCTCGACGGCGATGGGCGGCAGATCGCGCCCGGCGCGCGGGGGCTGGCCGATGTCGATCGCGTCGACCGCAGCGGCGCCGTCGCCCTGCCACCCGGAGGGGCGACGGTGCTGAGCGACGTCACCAACCCGCTCACGGGTCCGCGCGGAGCCGCGGCGGTGTTCGGGCCCCAGAAGGGGCTCGCGCCGGGCGACGTCGCGGTGGCAGACGAGGGGCTGCGCCGGCTCGCGCGCGTGATGGGCGGCGACCCGTCCGCGGCGGGCGCCGGGGCCGCCGGGGGGACAGGGTTCGCGCTGATGGACTGGGGCGCGGAGCTGCGCCCGGGGGCCGTCGAGGTGGCGCGACTCATCGGCCTGGCTGAGGCGGTGTCGCGGGCGGACGTCGTCATCACGGGAGAGGGCTCGTTCGACGACCAGTCGCGCGGCGGCAAGGCGCCCGGGCTGGTGCTGGCGGAGGCACGAAGATCGGGGGCCGCCGTCGGGCTCATCGCCGGCCGGATCGCGCCCGGGACCGACTTGACCGGCATTGCCCAGCACCTGACGCTCGACGCCCTCGCCGGAGACGTCGAGGCAGCCCAGCGCGACGCTCTGCGCTGGATCGCCGAGGCCGCACAACGCCTGGGGCGTATGTGGTGATTCCGCCCCGTCGGGGGACCGGCGCGGCGTAGCATCCCGCCATGGCAAGACTTCGCCGCGTCAGCGCCCGCATGCCCGGCTTTACCCGACGCAAGCGTGGCAAGGGGTTCAGCTATCTCGACGCCGACGGCGACGCGCTGCCCACCGAGGAGGTCGAGCGCATCAGGTCGCTGGCCATCCCGCCGGCCTGGACCGACGTCTGGATCTGCCCCTACCCCAACGGGCACCTGCAGGCCGTCGGCACCGATGACGCCGGGCGCCGGCAGTACCTCTATCACCCCGACTGGCGCAAGCGCCGCGACCGCTCCAAGTTCGACCGCGTCGCCGCCGCCGCGGAGATGCTGCCCACCGCGCGGCGTCGCATCACCGCCGACCTCAGGCAGGACGGCATGCCGCTCGAACGCGCGGCTGCGTGCGCGGTCCGGCTGCTCGACGTCGGGTACTTCCGCATCGGCAACGACGCCTACACCGACGCGCACGGGTCGTTCGGGCTGACCACCCTCGAACGATCGCACGTCCGCAGGCGGGGCAGTGACCTCATCTTCTCGTTCGTCGGGAAGTCGGGCATCAGCCACACCATCGCCGTCGACGACGCCGACGCGATCGCGGCGCTCGAGACGATGCGCGCTCGTCGCGACGACAGCCCGCGACTGCTCGCGTTCAAGGGGGCCGACGGTTGGCAGGTGCTGAGCAGCGCCGACGTCAACGGCTACCTCGCGGAGCTCTTCGGCGGCGCGCTCACCGCGAAGGACTTCCGCACCTGGCACGCCACCGTCATCGCGGCGGAGGTGCTGGCGCTGGCGGAGGAGGAAGGCAGGTCCAAGGCGTCGCGGAACCGCGCCATCAAGCAGGCCGTCCACGAGGTGGCCGGTTATCTCGGCAACACCCCGACGGTGGCGCGCAACTCCTACATCGACCCACGGGTCATCGACGCCTACGAGTCGGGCTCGACCATCGGCGACGCGGCGACCAAACGCTACAGCTCAGCGCAGGCCCGGCAGACCGGCCTGGAGAAGGCGGTGCTCGACCTCATTGGCTGACGTGGCCGGAGCGACGCCGTCGGGTCAGGCGCTGCGCAGGTTGACGTGCAGCGCGACGGCGGACATCGGCGAGACCGGCACCGTCACCTTCCCGTCGGCGACGATGAACTCACCGTCAGCGCAGCGGTCCTCGGCCCCGGAGGGAGGCAGGTCGGCCGCGTTGCAGTAGGCGCCGTCGGGCAGAGACGTGGTGAGTTCGGGGCTGACGTCGAGCGTCGAGTTGCCGTTGATGACGATGAGTCCGCGGTCGCCGCGGTCGAAGCCGATCGCGTAGCCCTCGCGCCAGAGGTCGCCGATCGGCTCGTCGCCCACCACGGCCACCCACTCGGCCATGCCCGCGTCGGTCCGGTGCTGGCAGAGCCAGTCACCGGGAGCGGGATCGTCCGACGGCGTGGCGCACTCGACGTCGTCGACACCGCCGTCGGTCTGGGGCGCGCCCTCGTCACGGTCGGTGAACGCGTACCCGGAATACAGCACCGGGGTGCCGTAGGGCTGGGCCAGCAGGAGGTAGTTGGCCACGCGGTACTTGTCGGCGTCCTTGTAGGAGAGGGTCTGGCGGTTGCGCTCGGTGTCGTGGTTGGTGACGAACGTGTAGGCCTGCTCGGAGGGCACCTGCCCGTCCTTGAGGTCCAGGGCCCGGTGGAGCGCGCCGCCCGGGACTAGTCCGGCCAGGTCCTTGGCCACCTGGAAGGCGAAGACCGAGCCGATCTCCAGGTAGTCCTCCGGCTGGATGGGCTCCGACGACGCCCGGATCACCTCGGAGATGATGATCGGGTCGCCGGACAGCTGGTCGACGATCTCCTGCACGTCGCGGTGATGCATGTGCTTGGCGGCGTCGATGCGGAAGCCGTCGACGCCCAGACTGGTGAGGTCGTCGAGATAGGACACGATCGTGGACTGCACCTCGGGTTCGCCCGTGCGCAAGTCGGCGAGGTTGCTGAGTTCGCACTCCTGCACTTCCTGCTGGTCGACGTAGTTGACGATGTCTCCGCCCGGGGTGTCGCAGGTGTGGAAGTCGTCCGGACCGTAGAGGCCGGGGTACTCGTAGTGCGTGAACTCCGTGCCGGCGACTCCCGTGCCGCCGTCGATCCCCGCCATGTGGTTGATGACGGCGTCCGCGATCACCTTCACTCCCGCCTCGTGGCAGGTCGAGACCATCTCCTCGAACTCGTCGCGGGTGCCGAGCTTCGACTCGAGCTGGTAGCTGACCGGCTGATACGACGTCCACCACTGCTCACCGACGATGTGTTCCTGGGCGGGTGAGAGCAGCACGAACGCGAACTGGTTGGGGCCGAGGACCTCGGTGCATTCGCGGCCCACGGAGGGCCAGTTCCACTGGAACAGTTGGACGCCCACCTGTCGTTCCGGTTCGACCGAGAGTATGGATGGGGTGGGCGTTGGCGTCGTCGTTGCGGTTGGTGTCGACGGCGAGCAGCCGACGACGGCGACGAGGGCGGCGAGCGGAAGAGCGAGGCGGCGCATTGAGCCATTGTATTAGCGCGGTCGGTGGTCGGGGCTGTGCGCCGCGTTGCGGGGCTCGGCGCGTCCTCAGCCCGTCGTCGCTCCCTAAGGCCACCGGTTCCGTCGAAACGCCAACGGTCCGACCCCAACGCCAACGCGTCGCGGCGTTCGCTGGCGAAATTCAGCGACGCCCCCGAGATATCAGGGGCGTCGCTGGGTCTTGTTGGCGAACCTCGCTCCCGGTTGGCGAACGGGGATCTCGGTTGGCGTAACGGTGTTGGTTGGCGTAACGCGGTGTCGGTTGGCGTTTGCATCCCACGCCGCGACGACGTGAGGGGGTGGAGGCGCTCGAGGCTAGTGCGAGGCGTCGGAGGCCGGGGGGATCTCCGTCGGTGCCTGCATGCTGGCCAAGCGCTCGTTGATCTGTTGCAGCAGCTCGGCGGTCTCGGCGTTCAGCGCCTTCATCGCGGTGCGTCGGTGCTTGCCGGTGTTTGCGCTCCAGGCAAGCTCGCCGCGGACCCGCAGCGCCTGGGCCTGACGTCGCCACCCCTCCGGCTCGGGCGATCCTGGGAAGGTTTCGTCGACGGCGTCAGCCGCCACGTTGATCGCGTTGAGTTTGGCGTCGAAACGGAGCTTCGGGTTCTCCGAATTGGCCGAGGCCTTCAGCTTGCCGACGGCGTCGTCGATACTGCGGGCGATCTGCGGGTTCTCGCGCAGGGCCGTCAGCAGCGTGGCCGTGGTGGCGATGACGCCGCCCGCCGTCTTGACCAGGATTCCCAGTTTGCTCATGTCACAACTGTAGAGATCCGCTGGTAAACCGTGCCCCCACTAGGGCGAAACGCCCCAGGATCAGGCGATCACCGTCTGGTCGTAGGAGTACATCGACGCCCGGTAGACGTGCATGCCGAACTCGACCGGCTTGTGCGACTCGTCGTAGGCGGTCCGCTGCATCGTGAGCAGCGCGGCGCCGGCCGGCTCGTTCAACAGGCGCGCTTCGTCCTGCGTCGCCAGGCGCGCGCCGATCTGCTGCACGCCGATCGACACGCGGATGCCGCGTTCGCGAAGCCGGGCGTACAGGCCGCCTGATTCGAGCTCGGCGAGCGAAGGAGCGATCTCCGACGGCAGCCAGTTCGTCAGGATGGCGAGCGGCTCGTCGCGCAGCATGCGCAGGCGCCTCATGTGCACGACGTCGGCGCCGACGGCGAGGTTCAGGGCGGCGGCGACGCCGGGGGTGGCGCTCTCGACCTCCCACGTCAGCACGGAGGTGCGCGGTTCGACGCCGGACTTCTCCAGGTCGTCGTTGAGCGAACTGAGCGCCATCGGGCGGTGGATGCGCGTCGGCGTCACCTGCGTGCCCGCGCCCCGACGTCGGACGATGAGGCCGCGGTTGGTCAGGGTCTCCATCGCTCGCCGTGCCGTGGGGCGCGACACCTTGAGTCGCTCGGCCATCGACACCTCATCCTCAATGCGGGTGCCCGGCGTGATCTCACCGCTCTCAATGGCCGCCGCCAAGGGTTCGGCGATCTGTGCGTGCAGCGGAATAGTGCTGTCGCGATCAACTTCGATCTGCAGGATGTATGGCTTGGATTGTGGCATGGGGGGCTCGCTTGTCATGAGAACTGCCTCATTGTAAGGCGAAGAGGAGGTGTGATGTAGGTTCTTTTGTCAGTCCGTGACATTCCTGCCCGCGGTCCGATTGCCGCGAGCGCGAGTGGGGCGCTGGCGAATCGTGCGGCCCGGCGCATCCGGGCGGGCGGGCGTCGTTAGGATGGGCGTCCCGCCCCAAGGAGGCTGCCGCTCATGGGATTGTTCAGCGACCGCAACGCCGACGTCTTGACGATGGGGCGCATCGGCGCCGACATCTACCCCCTGGAGCATGGAATTGGCCTCGAGGACGTGGCGTCGTTCGGCAAGTTCCTCGGCGGGAGCCCCACCAACGTGGCTGTGGCGGCAGCCCGCTTGCGGCGATCGGCCGCGGTGGTCAGCGCCGTCGGCGACGATCCGTTCGGGCGGTTCTGCCGCAACGAACTCGTCCGCCTCGGTGTCTTCGACGACTACGTCAAGGTGCTGCCCGGGTTCAGCACCCCGGTCACGTTCTGCGAGATCTTCCCGCCCGACAGCTTCCCGCTCTACTTCTACCGCACCCAGGCGCCTGATCTGGAGCTCGGTTCCGATGACCTCCCTCTGCAGGAGATCGAGGAGGCTCGGGTCTTCTGGATCACCGTGACTGGTCTCTGCCGCGAGCCGAGCCGCGGCGCTCACATTGCCGCGCTGCAGGGACGGGCGCGGCGGCGGCACACGATCATCGACCTCGACTACCGCGAGCAGTTCTGGGATTCGCCGGAGGCGGCACGGGCCGCGATCGACGAGGTGATGCCGATGGTCGACATCGCCGTCGGCAACGCGGCGGAGTGCGACGTGGCGTTCGGCGAAACCGATCCCGAGAAGTCCGCCCTGGCGATGCTCGAGCGGGGGGTCAAGCTGGCGGTGGTGAAGCGAGGCCCCGACGGTGTCCTGGCCATGACGGCCGAGGAGGTGTTCGAGGTAGAGGGGACCCCGATCGAGGTGGTCAACGGTCTCGGTGCCGGGGACGCGTTCGGCGGGGCGCTGTGCCACGGTCTGCTCAAGGAGTGGCCAATGCTCGACGTCCTCGTGGCGGCTTCGGCGGCGGGAGCGCTGGTGGCGACGCGCCTGGAGTGTTCGACGGCGATGCCGAGCGAGCCCGAACTTCTCGCCGCCGTGCGGCGAAACCCCGTCAAGACCACCCGGCGGCGCCGCTGACCGCGACGCCGGGGCTCAGTCCTTGCCCGCGCCGAGAAGGCTGGCGACGACGGAGGCCACCAGCGAGATGACGATCGAGCCGAGCAACGCCGAGACGAAGCCGTCGACCTCGAATCCCAGACCGAGCTGGCCGGACAGCCACGACGTCAGCATCAGCATCAGGGCGTTGATGACGAGCAGGAACAGGCCGAGCGTCAGCACGATCAGGCAGGCGCTGATGGCTTGTGTGAACGGTTTGACGACGGCGTTGACCACGCCGAGGATCGCGGCGACGGCCACTAGTGTCAGCGCCTTGTTGGCCGTGGTGTCGGCGGTCAGCGAAATGCCGGGAATGAGCCAGACGGCCAGCGCCGTGGCGACGGCGGTGGCGAGGATGCGCAGCGCAAAGTTCATGCGTCCAGCCTAGTTCCCTGAGCTTGTCGAAGGGTTACGGCCGTGATGGTAGTCGCCGCCCTGTGGCCGGGGGCGGAGGCAGGGAACCGTGCCGTAACCTACGACGGGCGGGCTGCTCGCTGCGCTCGCTGGCCCTGCTCAGGGACGATGGGCACGGATCAGGCGAGAGCCTGGAGCGCGGCGAAGGACTTCGCAGCGTTCGCGACCGGGCCGTCGTCGGCGGGGGGTTCCTCGTCGAGCATGATGTCCTGCTCAAGCACGAAGTAGCCGTCGAAGCCAGCCTCGTTCAGCAGACCGACGATCGTCGGGAAGTCGATGTCGCCGTCGCCGATGGGCGTGAACATGCCCGCCTTGATGCCCTCGCTCCAGCTGAGCTCACCGGTCAGCAGCTTGTCGGTCAGGTCCTTACGGATGTCCTTGGCGTGGACGATGTCGACACGGTCGGCGTAGTCGCGCACGAGCTGGACGACGTCGGCGCCACCCGCGGACAGGTGTCCGGTATCGAGGCAGAGGCCCACGGTGGAGTTGTCCAGCACCCGGCGCACCTCGTCGACGTTCTGCACCATCGTGCCCCAGTGCGGGTGGAGGGTGGCGGTGACGCCCTTGGCGGCGCACGCCTCGCGGATGCGCGAGAGGTTGGTGAACAGCGTCTGCCAGCCGGCCTCGTCGAGGACAGGACGGTCGTCGTAGCCTTCACGGCCCGAATCCGCGGCCAGGACGAGGAACTCACCACCGGCCACCTCGAAGGCGTGCAGTTCCTGCTCGACCATCCCGATGGGATCGAAGTCGGGGTCGTGCATCACCGCCAGGAAGAACGAGCCGACGGGCTTGAGCCCGTACTCGCGGACGACGGCGGCGCGCTCCTCGGCATCGACCGGCAGCCAGCCCTGGGGGCCGAACTCGGTGGCGGTCAGGCCGATCTCACGCATCTCGGTCAGCACGCGTTCCGGCGCCATCTGGTATCCCCAACCGGGCACCTCGCACACGCCCCAGCAGATCGGGGCTCCGGCGATCTTCATAACAAGTCTCCTCACTCAGGCCGCAGCGGCGCGGCAGTGTGCACCATTATGTCCTAACAAGACGGGGTTCGTGAAGGCGGCCCCCGGAAGGCAGGTGAGAGTCTCAGCTGGCCAGTTCGCGCTGGAAATCGCCCCAGCGCTCGATCTCCCAGCCCTCGGAGCTGGTGCCGTTGAGGACGATCCACTGGGTGTTGCGCAGCGGCGGGGCGTTGTGGGCGCCGAAGTCGGGATCCTGGGAGATCGACCAGACGCGCAGCGCGGCCCCGTGGCTGACGAGGGCGACGTTGTCGTGTCCGTGGCGCTCGATCGACGTGACAGCGTTGGTGAACCTCGTCAGGAACTCGCGCGCCGTCTCGCCTCCCTCGAGGCCGACGTCCAGGTTGTCCGGGGCCCACGAATTGAGCATGTCGACGTAGGCGGTCCAGTCGGTGTTCATCTCTTCGACGCCAGCCGCGATCTCGTGAATGCCCTCTAGGATGACTGCCTCCAGTCCGCGCGCGGCGGCGAGCGGCGCGGCGGTCTGCTGCGCCCGGGTCAGCGTCGACGCGTACAGGGCGTCGATCTGCTCGTGCGCTAGCGCCCGGACGAGGGCCTCCGCCTGCGCCAGCCCGGTCTCGTTCAGCGGGGCACCGGGGTGTGCGGTGTCGAGTGCACGGGCAACGTTGCTGGCGGTTTCGCCGTGGCGAATGAGGATGAGGCGCATGGAAGCACCATACCTGGGCTCCCGGACAGGCCCGCTCCCGGATCCACGAGGAAGGACGGGGACCGCGCGCTGACTAGGGGAGGTGGGGGAAGGTGCCCTTCAGGCCGACGGAGGTGCGGATCGCCTCCACCTGGCCGCCGCTGTGCGTAATGGTGGCGCCGTCGTCGTGGACCGTGAGCTGCGTGCGGTGGTGTCGGAGGGCTTCGGCCACGCGGGGCAGATAGCCATCGAGGTCGAACCACCGGTCGGCGTTGTCGCGGTCCGGGGTGAGCGCAGCGAACGGCAGCCCCAGTTCCGCTGCGGCGGCCTTGCTCGCGTGGTGCATGGCGACGTGGTCGGGGTGCCCGTAGCCCCCGTCGTCGTCGTAGCTGACGACCAGGTTGGCGCCGACCCGTCGCAGGTACGCCACCAGGTCGGCGACTATCTCGGCCTCGTCGGCCGAAGTCAGGGCGTCCTCGGCGACGTCGTCGGCCGGACCGGCCAGGCCGCTCTCCAGCCACTGCATGCCGGAGTCGAGATATCGGCGTGGTTCTGAGCCCACCCGTGCCGGCGCCATGCCGAGGTAGGCGTGGCTGCTGACACCGAGCGAGTCGAGCGCACCGGCGAGCTCAGCTTCGCGACGACGTTCGAGCTCAGGGGTGCCTGCGAGGTGGGTCAGCGGGCCAGGTGCCACTCCGCCCATCTCACCCCGGGTCGCGGTCAGCACGGAGACGTGCAGACCCTCGTCGATCAGGTGGGCGATCAGGGCGCCCGACGCGAGCGTCTCGTCGTCGGGATGGGCGTGGACGAAGCACACGTGCCCGACCGGTCCCGACGCGATCGCCCGGCGGTACGCGGCCACGGTCTGCTCGGCGACGTGATCCCACGTCATCGACTCTGCTCGCTGCCGCCCGGTTCGGCCCAGGGCGGCGCTTCTGTCGGGATCGCGCAGCAGTTCACCAAGGGCAGCTGCCCAATCGGCCGGCTCGTGGGTGGGGACCAGCAGGCCAGTGTGGGTATTGCAGATCGCCTCGGTCAGCCCGCCGGCCGCGGCCGCGAGCGTTGGGATGCCGGACGCGGAGGCCTCGAGCGCCACGAGGCCGAAGGTCTCCGAGTACGACGGCACCAGGAGGATCGACGCGTGGCGCAGCAGCTGCGCGAAGTCGGCCCGGTCCTGACCGGGCAGGAACGTCACTCGATCCGAGAGACCCAGGTCGTCGACGAGGCGGTGCAGCTCTGCTTCATAGTCGGCGAAGTCGGCCGACGCCTGGCCGGCGACGACAAGGTCGCGCCGCTCGTCGTCGGGCAGCAGCCCCAGCGCCCGGATGGCGAGGTCGGGCGCTTTCAGCGGCTGGAGCCGCGCCGCGAAGAGGAGATAACCGGGCTCGACGTCCGGATGCGGCGTCCACGTCGATCCCGGCTCGGCAGGGTGGAACAGGTCGATGTCAACGCCCGGCCGGACGATCGCGACCCGCTCCGGGTCGGCCTGGCACCGTCCGATGACGACGGCGGCCTCGTGCCGCGAGACGGCGAGCACCAGCGTCGACTGCGTGGCGCACATCACCTCACCGTCGAGGCGCGCGGGCGACTCGGCGGGTTCCCCATCGCGCAGCGGTGAGTTGGGATGCGCCGCGACGGAATGGAAGGTCATCACGTGGGGGATCCCGGCTGCGCGGGCGAGGGGGAGCGCCGCGACGCCCGACATCCAGTGGTGGGAGTGCACGACGTCGAACCGGTCAAGGGAGCCGAGGTTGCTGCGGAACTCGTCTATGTGCTGATCGATCTCGCTCTTCGGCAGAGGCCGTGGCGGCCCGGCGCTGATGTGGTGGATCACCAGGCCGTCGTCGAGAGTGACCGTGTCAGGGGTGTCGGCTGAGGCGCGCCGGGTGAAGAATTCAACAGTGATTCCGTTGCGGGTCAACGCTCCCGCGAGTGCCCGGATGAGCACGTTCATCCCGCCGGCGTCGGCGGTGCCGGCCCGTTCTGCGGGGGAGGTGTGGAGCGAGATGAAGGCGACGCGCATGACACCGGACGGTACACGCTCCGCAGGGACGGAAGCTCACCATGGCCGAGATGAGGGCGTCTAGGCTAGCCGGATGGATGTGCACAGCGACCCGGCCCGTCAGAGCCCCGTCCATCTCATCGTGATGGGTGTGACGGGGACCGGGAAATCGACGGTCGGGGAAGGCTTGGCGGAGCATTTCGGGCTTGTGTTCGCGGAGGGGGACCTGTTCCACTCCCAGGCGAATATCGACAAGATGGCCGCGGGCCATCCGTTGACTGACGAGGACCGCTGGCCGTGGCTTCGGTCGATCCGGGACTGGATGACGGACAAGGCGGCGGAGGGACGTTCAACGGTGGTGGCGTGCTCGGCGCTGCGGGAGGTCTATCGTGACGTGCTGCGCGAGGCGGACGGTGTGGTCTTCTTCGTTCACGTGGTGCTACCGGAGGAGGTCAACCACTCCCGGTTGGAGAATCGATCCGGTCACTACATGAAGAGCGACATGCTGGAATCGCAGCTCGACACGCTCGAGCATCTGGACGACGACGAGAGCGGCATCCTGGTCCTCAACGTCGGGAACCCTGACGATGTGGTCGCAGACGCCGTGCGTGCGGTCGAGGACCGCTTCCACATCGATTCACCCTGAGAAAACGTCCTCCGACGCCTGCATAGGCGCTGGCACCGCATTTCTTCAGGACGAACTCAACTGCCGCGGCTCACCTCAGAGGTGGTGACCCCTCAACGCGGCGAGAACCGAGGCCTGGGCGTAGCCCGGGGAGGACTGCAGGGTGGGTATGCCCATCGTGTGCAGCGTCCGGGCCATGCCATCGCCGACGTGATCAACGACGACGGCCTCGATCTGCTGCTCCTTGAGGAACCGCACGACCCTCGCGTGATGGGACCCGTGCGTTCCCGCATCGTGGGACTCGTCCCATCGCACTTCGTGCACCGTCCAATCAGCAACGGAGCCGTCGCGCACGTCGGCCACGCCGATCCACTGAGCCTTGCCCCAACTGTGGGCGGACCGACCTTCGGGGTCGATCGGTGTCGCAATGATCATGGGTCACGTCCTTTGCATCGTTGATTCGATGCTAGGCCCCACGTATTGGCGTCCTGGACCGGCCCGCCCCAGTCGCGGCAGGCAGCTACACGCCGCGCTTGAAGGCCTTCCCCAGGGTGCCGAAAGCGCCGAGGAGAGCGACCACCGCGAGGATGGTGATCACCACGGGCATTGGTTCCCCCAGGTCCGCGCCACCCTGGGTCCGGTAGACGAGAAGCGCGACGCCGACGGCCAGGAGAACGAGTCCGAGGGCGATGGAAGAGGTGCGGTTCATGGGGTTACCTTTCACTGTTGACGACATCAGGCGGTCTGGCCTTCACGGCGGAACTGGACGCTGGCTCCGACGGCGACGATCGCGACCCACCCGGCCAGCACGGCCAGGCCGGTCAGCGCAACGGGCACAGGGCCCTGGTTGGCGGCCGACACGCTGAGCGACTGCAGCACTGCTACGCCGGGAGTGGCCTGCAGCGCGTAGCCGAGAGCGGGGCCGAGAGCCGGGGGAGCGGCGAGTTGCGCTGCACCTACGGCGAGGGGCAGGACGAGCAGCGCGAACATCGCAATAGCCATCGCGGGCGCCCCACGACGCACGAGGGTCCCGGTGAGAAATCCGAGGAGAGCCGTGAGAGGCGCGGCCACGGCGATCGCGAGGAGAGACAGCGCTACAACGCCCAGGTCGATCCGTGACCCGCCTGACATCGCCAACCCTCCGGCGAGCACCGCGCCAGCGGCGGTGAGAGCAGTGACCTCCCCGATCACCATGGGGGCGACCGCGCGGGCGGCGAGGAGCCGACGACGGTCGGGCACGAGGAGCAGGGAGCTCAAGACGGTGCCGTCGGAGGTCTCCGCCGCCGCCGCACCGAGGGCGCTCAGGCCCAGCAGGATGGCGACGACTCCGCCGGCGGTCTCCATGGCGGTGGGGACAGACCCGCCGGTGGCGGCAGCGCCCTCGGGATCGAACGAGGCCACGAAGGCGAGAGCTCCCATGCCGGCGAGCAGGCCTGCGGCGGCGATGAGCGCCAGCCGGACGAGGTGGCGCCGCGACGACAGATGGCGTCGGAGTTCCGCCCTGACGACGGTGGAGAACCGTTGGTGGCTCCGCACCTGGACTGGGTTCTGGTTCATGCCGCGGACTCCTGCTTCTGCGAGGTGCTGGTGGACGAGAGGAACAGGTCCTCGAGCGAGTGGACGTTGGGGGCGAGGTGGGAGAGCGTCAGCCCGGCCCCGAAGACGATGCGGCCGACCTGCTCCGGGTCGGCGCCGGCGACCAGTGCGCCGTCGCCCTCGGGCCGGGTATCCAGGCCCTGCCGGTGCAGCAGTTCGAGGACGGCTGCCAGTTCGGTCGAGGCGATGTAGACCTCAGGGCGGTTCTCGCGCGTGGAGAGCTCGGCCAACGTGCCGGCCCGGACCACCTGGCCCTCGTGGAGCATGACCACCCGGTCGGCCACCAATTCGAGCTCGGACATCAGGTGTGACGACAGGAGGACGGCCTTGCCATGGGCGGCCTGTTCCTTCAACAACTCGCGCAGCCAGATGACACCGCCCGGGTCGAGACCGTTGACCGGCTCGTCGAGCATGATGTTGACCGGATCCCCGATCAGAGCCGCGGCGATACCCAGCCTCTGTCGCATGCCGAGCGAATAGGTGCCGATCGCCCTGTCGTGGACGCCCCAGAGCCCAACCGTCTCCAGCATCGGCCGCACCCGCGCGGCGGGAATCGACTGGGTGTCGCAGACGAAGCGGAGGTGGTCGCTGCCGGAGCGCCGGGTGGGCAGCCACTCGCCGCTCATGTAGACGCCGAGGGCGCGGCCCGGGACCGCTGCCTGCGTGAAAGGCACGCCGTCGATCAGCGCCGTGCCCGAGTCTGCGGGGAGGAGGCCCGCGATGATCTTCATCAGCGTCGTCTTGCCGGCGCCGTTGGGGCCGACGAAGCCGGTGACGTGGCCGTCGCGTGCCTGGAGTGACACGTCGTGGAGGACCTGCTTCGCGCCGAGGCGCTTGGACACGGAGGTGGTCTCGATCATGGCGTGCTTTCTGTGAGAGGGGAGCGGTGGGTGGCAATTGCGCTGGCCACGGCGGCGAGGTCAGCGAAAGGGGTCCGGAGGGAGACGTAGCGCCGCGGGCCGCCCGCGTAGACCCCCAGCCACGCAGCCCACAGGCGGTGTGGAGCCGACCTCCACGCGGTACTGCCGAGACCGTGGACGGCGCTTGCCCTGAGGGTTGTCTCCCGGACATGTGTGAACTGCGTCGTGACGTGGATCGCCCTCCGCGACGGGTCCCAGGCGAACTGGGTCACGGCGGCCTTTGCGGCCACCGACAGCAGCAGCCAGGCGCTCGCCGCGATGAGCAGGGCGGACCACAGGGGAAGGCCGACCCACTCGGCGGCGAGACCTAGGCCGACGGCGGGGGAGACGAGCCCCACGGCCCACCCCAGCGCCCGGGCGGCCCGGTGGTCGTCCCGAACTCTGGACGGCGCGGGCGAGAGGTGGCCGAAGTGCTCACCTGCGACTCTCTCGACGGTGGCCAGAGGAGCCGAGGGGATCACCGTGTTGCTGGCCAGGCGTGCCCCGGAGTCGCGGGTGAGGACGCCGAGCCGAGCCCGCCCCAGGAGCAGTTCGACGATGTTTCGGTGCACGATCAGGCCCTGGACGGCGTCGGCGTCGAACCGGCGTTCCCGGCGCGCGAACCAGCCGTAGGAGGTCAGCAGCTGGCCATCGGGGAGGCTCTCCACGCGGAAGTCGTGGTAGCGGGCGAGGGTGATCAACAGACCTCCGGAGAGCCCCACCACCAGGCCGACGGCCACCCGCGTCACGAGCGGTAGGTCGCTGACGAGCGGGCCAACTGCGCCCGTCAGGCCGAGCTGATCGGCCAACTCCCAAGCCGAGAGGAGGAGCGCCAGACCAACGACGACGATCTGTCCGTGGGCCACCGACATCACGGCCAAGGAACCCTTGCCGGCGCGGTGGACGATCGTCCCCGCCGGGGACGGCGTGGGGTCGGTGGGGCGTTCCCCGTCTGCGATGGTCGGTCTGGCAGTGTCGGCAAGCCGTGCCCGCAGCGCGTCGACGAGTTGCGGGTCGAGGCCTCGCAGTGCGACGCGGGTCTCCTCTCCACCCGCTTGCGCGATGGTTACCTTGTGCACGCCCAGGAGTCGGTGGGCCCAGGGCGTGTCCACGTCGAATCCGGTGATCGAATCCCAGGGGATCGAGCGCACGGTCTTGTGGATGATGCCGCGGTCGTGGACGAGCGCGGCGGGGGTCATCAAGAACCGGTTGCCCCAGTAGCCGACTGGGGGCTCCAGGACGAGAACCGCGAGGTACAGCCAGCCCGCCACCCGAAGGACCTCGCTCAGTCCCGTGCCGGGCGTCGTCTCGACCACGACGAGCCCGACTATGGCCAAGGCGAGGTTCGGCAGCGCGCCGAGGTACTCGGCCGCGACCGCTCGCCGCGAGTTTCTGAACCACTGCGTCATGACTCGTCCACCGTGCGGCCGGAGCCACTGAGGATCGTGCGGCGGATCGCGTCCGCCTCCTGCGTGGTCACTGGGCCCAGCTCATGGTCGCCCACCACCATCTTGACCCGCACCGTTGCGAGGCCGAACTGGCGGAGCACGGGGCCCTGGATCACCTCGGCGTGGAGGATCTGGGGCACGGCCACCGTGACCGTGGTGAGGAGGAACCGGCCCCGGCTGACGAAGTACTCGTCCTCGCTGACGCGGTAGCGGAACCAGTGGTGCCGCAGGGGGATGAACACGAGGTCTACGGTGAGAAAGAGCGCTCCGACGGCGACGACGAACGGCAAGGGAACGGGCAGGCGCAGGAGGACGACCGCAGCACAGGCCACGGCAGTGAGAATGCCGGCGACGGTAACCGCCTGGATCATCCGGTACGTGCGGGCAGCCTCGGGTAGACGCTTGACACCGTCACCGGTCTGCGTCTCGTTCACGGGGGTCGGCCTCCATCGGTCAGCGGGCAGGGAAGGGCCGTGCAGGGGGAAAGCGTATCCCCCTGCGCGGCGGGTCTGGGTGTCCGAGATCGGCCGATCCCGAGGATGCGCAGGATCAGCTCGATGATCGTGGTCACCGACATGCCACGCTCAATCCACTTCTTGACCGTGCTCCAGTTTGTTCTTGATCCAAGGAGCTGAACCCTGTTGTTCGGCTGCCGTCCGGAACGCTAGGGGCGGCCGGGGTGCAGCCTGCGGGTGCCCTGGCGTCGCGCTGTCGAAGGATGACCTGGTTGTCAACCAGAGGAATGGGTGAGTCAACCGGAGATGACCCGGGCGTGGCTCCCAAGCAACTTTGGTAGCTGCTGCGCGGTTCCTGTCCCTGACGTGAACCCCTCCATGTGCAAAGAGCTGACGGGTGGCACGGCCAGTGGCGTGCGTCCCCGAATGCAAAATCGCCCGGCTGTAACCAGCCGGGCGATCAGTGGTGCGCGTGAGAGGAGTTGAAGCTTTCTGCTATCCAGCGATAATAGCCTCCTGACAAGGCCTTTTGATGGGCCTGAGGCATGTCGTCACCTTGTCGTGGGAAATGTGTGGGGGATTTGTAGAGCCGCCACTGCGCGCGTTGCGGTCAACTGCAATCGCGAGATTGGCGCAGAACGGCTGCATCCTCGGCGCCGTGGAACGGAACAGGCGGAAGCGTAGCAACCGTGCCGGCACGGGGGCTCGGCATCGGCGCGGCGATCGTCACCCGTTGAGGCGGACGACGCGGACGGCGATCTCGACCAGGCTCCGAGCGCGACGGACGAGCGCCTCAGCCTTCACAGCAGACATGAGGCTGACGCCGTACTCGACGTCAGCCTTGTTCGACACCAGTTCGCGGAGTCCCTTCTCGGCACCGGCGGCGTCCGGTCGCTGCCCTAGTGCCCGACGAAGCTCCTTCGCGGCAAGCGCGTGGTCCTTGCCCTTCACCGTCGAACCGGTGAGTTGAGTGACGATGGCGTCCTTGGCGCAGATGCCCGCGTGGATGGCATCCCCCGCAGCAACGGTGTACCGCTCCGCATTCAGATTGGCCTCCGCGGAGGCCAGGTACTCCTCGGCTTTCCTCAGGAAGCTTCGTGCGTGATTGCGGTGTTCGAGCGTCGCCATCACGCCACACCAACGGTCGCCTGCGGGAGCGACCCGAGCAGAACCACCCCGTCAGCGACGATCTGAGCGACGACCGGCTCCTCGCCGCTGCCTGCGAGCCGCCCGAACTCCTCCGGTGTGAACACCAGCACATCGCAGTCGTTGCCCAGCCGAGTGCGGACCGCGTCTTCCAGTTCCGTCCGACCCTCCCAGCCCGAGGGCGCAACGACTGCCAAGTCGACATCGCTCTCGGCCGTTGCCTCCCCCCGCGCCACCGACCCGAACAGGACCACCACATCGACACTCGACCCGACCACTGCCCGAACCGCCTCCCGGAGCGCAGCAATCGGATCGAGCAGGACCCGCAGAGGCTGGATGGCGTAGTGGTCCTCATTGATCGTGTGAACCATCGCCCGGCCCACAGCGCGGCTCTCCACCACACCGAGATCGGCGAGGGAGGCCAGCGCCTGCTGAACCGACCACAGGCTGCACTGATCGCGGACCAGGCCGTGCACCTGCCGCCCGGTCAGCGGAACACCCGTGCGCAGCAGCACGGCCAGCACCGCCCCGCTCGCACCTGGGATCAAGCCCCCGAACGCAACCTCAAATCGCATATGACCAGTCTACCTGCCATATGACTGTATCTCCAGTCACTTGGGGCGATCACGTGGTTAGGCCGCTGAGACCCAAGCGGGGCGACGAATCCCTGATCGGTGTCCCCGGTGTAGAGGCCGACACGCGCCAGCCGATCCAGATCTTTCCCGGCCCGAGCGTCAATGTGCCTGTCGAAGTCGTCTCCGTCGTCGAGCGTAAGCGTGACCTGTGAGTCCAAGGCCGCGAGCAGTCGGGCGACCGTCATCGCGGCCACGGGGAATACGTCGCGAATGGGAGGCCTCTGAAGGCGATCCGTGTCCACGACTGAGAAGGACCGAAGTCCTTGTCAGAGGTTATTTGATGCAGTCAGGGACCATGCATCGTTGTGCGCGTGAGAGGAGTTGAACCTCCACGCCCTTGCGGGCACCGGCACCTGAAGCCGGCGCGTCTGCCATTCCGCCACACGCGCATCCGGACCTTGCGATCCGACGTCAAAGACTAGCACCGCTTCGGCGGACGGCCAAACGACGGCGGGTCCGGTCGCCACGCCCCGAACGCCTTGCCGCGCCGATACCCTCAGGGGTACCGTCGTAGTGAGGTGAGCGCCCATGAGCCCAACTGTCCTCGTCGTCGACGACGAACCCGACATCGCTTCGCTGCTGCGCCGATACCTCGAGACCGACGGGATGTCCGTGCTGACGGCCGCCACCGGGGCTGAGGCGCTTCGGCAGGTGGAGCGCGCCGACGTCGTCCTGCTCGACCTCGGGCTGCCCGACCAGAGCGGGCTGGACGTGCTGGCCCGAATCAGAGCCACGTCGTCGGTGTACGTCATGGTTGTGACGGCCAGGGCCGAGGAGGTGGACCGGATCGTCGGGCTCAGCCTCGGCGCCGACGACTACATCGTCAAACCGTTCAGCCCACGCGAGGTCGTGGCCCGGGTCCATGCGCTCCTGCGCCGCCCGCGTGGGGAGGGGCCGTCGGACTCGTCGCTCAGCTTCGGCGAGCTCGCGATCGACCCCGAGCGGCGCGAGGTGACCGTCGAGGGTCAGCAGGTGGCGCTCAGCGCCCTCGACTTCGACCTGCTGCTGGCGCTGGCCCGCAAACCGGGGCGCGTCTTCTCCCGAGGTCAGCTGCTCGAGCAGGTGTGGGGCTACGACTTCTACGGTGACGAACGCGTGGTCGACGTCCACATCCGCACCATCCGGGCGGCGCTGGGGGAGGCTGCGGCCGGCTTCGTCGGGACCGTCCGGGGGGTGGGCTACCGGTTCCTGCCCGACCCGGGTGGCGCGCGATGAGGAGCCTCCGGGCGCGGCTGACGGCCAGTCACGTGGCCGTCGTACTCGTGGCCGCCGCGATCACGTTGCTGCTGACCCGGGCCATCACCCCGGCGCTCTACGACCGCCTGGACCGCGGGCCGCACCGTGGCCCGCCCACCGCGTTGGGGTTCAGGCAGCAGATGCTCGACGCCGTCGACCTGGCCCTGCTCATCGGTGCCGGGGTGGGCGTGCTCACCGCCACCATCCTCGGCTCAGTGGTGGCCTGGCGGTTCGCTGGCCGGATCCGCTCCCTCCAGCAGGCTGCGCGGGAAATCGCGGCGGGTGGTTACGACACCCCCGTGCCGCGCCCGCCGGAGCGGGAACTCGCTGCCCTGGCGGCCGACCTGGACGGGCTCGGGGCCTCGCTCGGCGATACTGAGGCGCGTCGGGTGAGGCTGCTGGGCGACGTCGCGCACGAGCTGCGCACCCCGCTGACCGTCGTCGGCGGTTACGTGGAGGGGATGATCGACGGCGTCGTGCCCACGACCCCCGAGCAGTTGGCGCTCATCAGCCGTGAGGTGGAGCGGATGCGCCGGCTCTCCGACGACCTGACGGCGCTGTCCAAGGCCCAGGAGCCCGCCGGGCTCGAGCTGCGCCGGTCCAGGATCGACGTGTCGCACGTGGTGGAGGAGGCAGCACGGAGGCTGGCGCCGCAGGCGGCGGACGCGGGCGTCACGCTGAGCGTCGAGGCCAGCGAGGCGTGGGCGGAGGTCGACGGGGAGCGCGTCGCGCAGATCGTGACGAACCTCGTCGGCAACGCGCTGCGCGCCGTGAACGACGGCGGGCGCGTGGAGGTGCTGAGCCGACCGGTCGGGGACCGGGTCGAGGTCACCGTCAGCGACGACGGCGAAGGGCTGGCCGCCGACGACCTGGAGCGAGTCTTCGAGAGGTTCTACCGCGTGCATCGGCGCTCCGGCGACGAGCGCGGCGGCGGCTCCGGGATCGGCCTGACCATCGCCCGCCAGATCGCCCGCGCGCACGGCGGCGACCTCGTCGCCCGCTCTCCGGGGCCGGGTCTGGGTGCCACGTTCACCCTGCTCCTCCCGGCGCTGGCTGAGCGGGGGGTGAGGTTGAGCAAATGAGATGGGTCAACGAATAGAAACGCTGTTATCCCGGCGTGTCGCAGCAACGACCCATCTCAGTTGCTCAACTCACGCGCGAGCCCGGCCGGAGGGGAGGGAGGTCAGCGACGGCCGCCCTGTCCGCGTGGCCCGCCGCCCTTGCGGTCCTGCTGGGGTCCGGTGCCGTCGCAGGTCTCCGGGCGATCTTCGCGCTGAGCGGCGCGCGGGGCGTCGGCGCGGGGACCCATCTGGCCCGGCTCCCGCTGCCCCATCTGACCGGGCTGCCCCTTGCCCGGCTGCCCCTGCTGGTTGCCCCGATTCGGGCCGTTGCCGTTGGGACGGTTGCCCGGCTGACCCATCGTCTGGTCGCCTTCGGACCAGCGGGTGAAGGCGGCGAGATGGTTCTCCGAGCCCTTCAGCAGCCGCTCGTAGACGTTCTCGACGGCGTCGTCATCGACGATCTTCAGCTGAGCCTTGAGGTCGGCGATGTCGCGCTCCTCGAGTTCGATCGCTGCCTTGAAGGCCGCGTCCTCGTTCGCCTTGCCGTCGGCGAGCCAGTCGTCGTAGAGGTTCTGCAGCGTAGCGTCGCTGTAGGTGCCGGCCGCGAGGCCGGCGCTGGGGTCGTCGAGCTCATACGTCGTGAGCAGCCGCCCGATGGCGTCGAAGTGGCGTTGCTCGCTTCTTGCGATGCGGTCCCAGACGACCGAGTCGTACAGTTTGCCGAACTCGGTGTAGAGGTCTCGGGCCAGCCGCTCCTCTTCGCGGCTGAACGCGACGCTGGCCTTCTCGTCAGCGTCGAGAGTGTCGTCAGCGGAGGCGACCATCGCCCCGCTGAATGCCAGGCCAGCAGCGGTGACGCTGACGGCGATGGTTCGAAGTGTTGCCTTCATGGGAGTGCTCCTTCTTGAGTGACCCTTCACCACTCAGTGCACCCTGCGGGGATGAAGGAACCCCCCGCGACAGTGTGAAGCTTTCGTGAAGCACGTCGTTCTCTGACGTTCCCCTGAGTAGCGTCCGTGAGGAACGGGCGGCTGGCCTTTGCCGTTTCCCTGAGTGGCGTCCGTGAGGAACGGGCGACCGGCTCTCACCCGTTTCCCTGAGTAGCGTCCGTGAGGAACGAACGGACGCGTATCGAAGGGCTCGTGACCTCGATCGCTGACCCGGGTCATTGCGATGTGGCGGGAGCCCTTCGATACGGTCGCTCGTTCCTCGCTCCCTACTCAGGGAGACGTCGGGGTGCGGCGGCTCGTTTCTCGCCCCTAGTCAGGGAGACGTCGGGGTGCGGCGGCTCGTTTCTCGCCCCTAGTCAGGGAGACGTTGGGGTGCGCCGGCTCGTTCCCCACTGCCCAGCGATGGGGTGCGGCGGCTCGTTCTTCGCTTCCGTTCACCCTGAAAAAACGTTCCTCGAGGGCTACCTGAGGGATGGCGCGTCAATTCTTCAGGGCGAACCCGCGCTCAGTGTGCTCAGCTGACGATGTCGTAGCCAGCGGACTGCCAGGCGCCGATGCCGCCGGCGAGGTGGAAGGCCTCGAAGCCGCGCTCGGTCATGATGTCCAGGGCCACCTGCGAGCGGTTGCCAGAGCGGCAGTACACCGCGTAGGGGACCGCGTTGTCGAGCGACGCGACGTCGTCGGCGAACGTGGGCGACTGGACGTCGAGGTTGATCGCGCCCGGGATATGGCCGGCGGCGAACTCCTCCGGGGTACGCACATCGAGGATGACCGTGCCCTCCTTGGCCATGCGCTCCTTGAAGCCGGCGGCGTCGTACTCGGTCTGCTGCGACGTGGCGTCGGCCCCGGCGCTGCAGGCGGCAACGGCCAGCACGGAGGAGGCGGCGAGGGCGGTGAACAGGCGACGGGTGATCATGAGTTCTCCTGAGTGGGGTCGGTCAGGCGGAGGTATTCGTGGTTGCCGAGCAGTTCAAGGCGACGCCATAACAGGCTACCCGGCACCGCCTGGCTGGCGTGTTCGGCGGCAGCGGCGAGCTGGCGCGTGCGGTCAACCTCCAGGACGATGGGCAGCTCGGATTCGCGGTAGCCGGTGAACGCGACGCCGTACTCCTCGGCCAGCGCGTCGGTCACGTGGAGAGGCAGTGCCCACTCCAGCGTCGGGAGGCCCCGCTCAGCGGCGACGGCAAGAGCGGCGCGGCTGGCCGCCTCGTGGTCCGGGTGCCCGGTCACGCCACCTTCGGGGGAGAAGACGAGGAAGGCGTCGGGCTGGACGGTGTCGGCAGCGAGTTCGACGTCACGCACCAGCAGCTCGGGGTACTGCGAGAGCCCGCCGTCGGGGTGGGCCAGGAGCGTGGTGTTGTGGCAACCGAGAGCAGCGGCGGCCGTCTCGAGTTCGAGGGCGCGGATACGCGCCAGGTCCGGGTGGGCGCCGAGCGTGGAGGCCTCGCCCGAGGTGAGGCAGAGCACGCTCACCTGGCTCCCGGCGTCGATCAGCGTCGAGATCACCGCGCCGAGGCCGAAGGACTCGTCGTCGGGGTGCGCGACGACGGCGAGCACGTGCGGCAGGGGAGGGAGTTGCATGTCACAAGCTTATACCCCTGGGGGTATTAAGTCCAGCTCTGCGGATCGGCATTGACGAGCGCAGAGGTCGGCCCTGGACGGTCAGTTCAGTGTGCACGTCCGTTCAGGTCGACGCGGTAGCGGCGGAAGGCGGGGGAGGCCACGGCGACCACTGCGATGCCGGTCAGCACCAGCAGGCCGCCGCCGCCCGTGGCCCACGCCGGACCGACCACTTCGGCCGCCCCTCCGTGGACGACGTCGGCCAGCCGCGGCCCGCCCGCGACCACGACGATGAAGACCCCCTGCAACCGTCCCCGGACGGCGTCGTCGGTGGCGCCGAGGAGGATGGACTGGCGGAAGGCGGCCGAGGCCATGTCGGCGGCCCCGCCGATGACCAGCATGCCGAGCGCCAGGCCGAGCATCGCGTTGGTGGCCCATGGTGCCAGGCCGACGGCTGCGCCCATCACCGCCATCGCCGCGCCCCACACGACGATCGCCCAGAGTACGGCCAACCCGTGGCGCGACACCCGCGATACCCAGCCCCCGAAGACGCCGCCGAGCACAGCCCCGGCGGGCATCGCTGCATAGAGCAGCGCGAACTGCAGGCCGCCCTCGGCCGGGCCACCGAAGGAGACGTGGGCCATCTGCGGGAACAGCGCCCGTGGCATGCCGAAGATCATCGCGATGAGGTCGACGACGAAGCTCAGCAGCAGGATCTGGTGGGCGCCCAGGTACCGCAGCCCCTCGACGACGGACTTCAGCCCCGGAGCCCCACGGGGTCGGTCCACCGGCAGGGGAGGCAGGCGCCACACCGCGTAGAGGGTGGCCAGCAGGGTCAGGGTGTCGGCGAAGTACAGCCAGCTGTAGCCGAGCACGGGGATGAGCGCACCGCCCACGAGCGGTCCGGCGATCGCCCCGGCCGACATGACCGTCATGTTGAGCGCATTGGCGGCGGGGAGTTGGTCGGCCGGCAGCAGCTTGGGCAGGATCGCGGTCCTGGTGGGCTGGTTGACGCCGAAGAACGCCTGCTGCAGTGAGAACAGTGTGAGCAGCACCCAGACGTTGTTGAGGCCGAGGAAGGCCTGCACCCAGAACAGTCCCGACGTGACGATCAGCCCGAGGGTGGTGATCGCGAGGAGGCGGCGGCGGTCCATGTGGTCGGCCAGCGCCCCGCCCCAGAGTCCGAACACAATGAGGGGCACGAGGCCGAAGAGCCCGGTCAGCCCGACCATGCCCGAGGAGCCGGTGATCGCGTAGATCTGCGCCGGCACCGCGACGACGGTGAGCTGCGCGCCGATGACCGTGACGATGTTCGCCACCCAGAGCCGACGGAAGTCGGGCGTCTGGAGGGGGCGGGTGTCGGCGAACAGGCGGCGCAGCCTCCTCGCCAGGCCTGCGCCGCCCCCGGTATGCATCACGCGGGTGAGGCTACCTCCTCCAGCCCGTACCCGTCCCCGGCCGCGTCGTCGGAGGAGACGGCGCCGCCGGTGAGCACGCGCATGAGGGGGGCGTAGTGGCTGAGCACCGCTTCCTGGTAGGTCTCCAGCTCGCCGGCGATCGCCGCGTCGCACATGGCCTGGTGGGCCGCGACAGTATCGGCGATGTCGCGGGGTGTCGGCACGCCGAGGCGAGGGGCCACCACGGTGTGGACGTCCCAGAACGCCGCCACCAACTGGCCGTAGAGAGTGTTGTCGAGGACGTCGGTCAGCGTGAGATGGAACGCCCGGTCCTCGGCGGCGAACGTGTCGTTGCGCGCCTTCTGGGCCGCCATCGCGTCGCACAGGGCGTAGAGCGCCGCGCCGTCGCGGCCGGCCCAGTGCGCCACGATCTCCGGCGCCAGCGCGAGGTCGAGCGCCTGGCGCACCTCGACGATCTGCCGGAGCGTCTTGAAGTCGTCGCCGGGCAGCACCACTCCCTTGAACGTGAGCCCCTCGACGAGCGGGCGCATGGACATCTGGCCGACGAAGGTGCCGGTCCCGTGCCGAACCTCGAGGATGTCGAGGGCGACCAGCGTGCGCACCGCCTCGCGCAGGTTGGAGCGGGATACGCCGAGCTCCTCGACCAGCTGCACCTCGGTCGGCATCGGATCACCGGGCTTCAGCCCCTGTGTGAGGATGTGCTCCTTGACGGCCTGGATGGTCTGTCGGAGCCGCTGGGGCTCGCGTGATCCTGACACTTCTATCTCCCTTGATTGAGCGTTATGCAAATGTTATTGATCGTTTGTTCACTCGGATCGATCTCGTGCCATAATCTTAGCGATGTCAGACATCGGATGTCCGATAACTAGGAAGAGAGTTCAATGACGAATCCGCAATTCGATCGCCGGAGCCTGTTGAAGGTTGCCGGGGTCTTCGGCGCCGCCGCCTCGATCAGCGTGGGCGTCGCCGCTTGCAGCCCGGCCAACACCACGGCCACCACCCCTGCCGGCACCACCCCCGCGGGCACAGCCTCGGCCGGCGCCACCACCAGCGCCGCGGCACCTGCCACCTCGACGGCTGCGGCCAGCGAGGACGGCACCATCACCGCCGGTATCTCCTACGAGCTCGGCACCAACGGCTACGACCCCATGACCACGACGGCAGCCCTCACCGTGGCCGCCAACTGGCACACCATGGAGGGCCTCACCGAGATCCACCCCGCCACCCGCGAGGTCTACGCGGCGCTCGGCGCCGACATGCCCACGCAGGTTGACGACACCACCTGGGAAGTCACCCTCCGCGACGGCGCGGTCTTCCACGACGGCAGCCCCGTCACCACCGAGGACGTCGTCTTCTCCTTCGAGCGCGTGCTCGACCCGGCCAACACGTCGCTCTACGCGAGCTTCCTCGGCTTCATGGAGGGCGTCGAGGCCAAGGACGACACGACCGTCACCATCAAGACGAAGTACCCCTTCTCCCTGGTGCCGGCCCGTCTCTCCGTGGTCAAGGTTGTCCCCAAGGCCGCTGTTGAGGCCGACGCCTCCGCCTACGATCTCAACCCGATCGGCACCGGCGCCTACAAGATGACCGACAACGGCGCCAGCTCGCAGCAAGTTGTCTTCGAGCGCAACGACGACTACAACGGCCCCTACCCGGCCCGCGCAGCGACTATGACCTGGCAGATCCTGCCCGACGCCGCCACCCGCACCAACGCGATCTCCTCTGACACCGTTCAGGCGATCGACTCGGTGCCCGCCGCCGACCTCGCCACGCTCGCCCAGACCAAGTCGGTCGCCGCCGAGCAGGGCTTCGGTCTGGTCTTCATCATGTTCAACATGGGGCTGGCCCCCATGGACGAGGTCAAGAACCGCCAGGGCGTCATGTACGCGCTCGACTACGACCGTATGACCAAGGTGGGCATGGCCGACCTGGCCACCCCGGCCACGTCGTTCCTGCAGAAGGAGCACCCCTCCTACCAGGAGGCCTCGACCGTCTACACCCTCGACGTCGAGAAGGCCAAGTCCCTCTTCGCCGAGACCGGCCTGACCTCGGTGCGCTTGCTCGCCTCGAACCACGACTTCTTCGCGGCCGTGCGCCCGATCATCAAGGAGTCGCTGGAGGCCGCCGGCCTCACCGTCAACTACGAGGAGAAGCAGTCGGCCGACGTCTACGGCACCATCGACAGCGATCCGAACTCGTTCGACATCGTGGTGGCCCCCGGCGACCCGTCGGTGTTCGGCGACGACGCTGACCTCCTGCTTCGCTGGTGGTACAGCGGCGACGTCTGGACCGACACCCGCATGCACTGGAAGGGCCAGGAGTCCCACACCAAGATGCAGGAGCTCCTCGACCAGGCCGTCGCGGCCTCGGGCGACGAGCAGCAGGAGCTGTGGGGCCAGGCGTTCGACCTCGCTTCCGAGACCCTGCCGATGTACCCGCTGTTCCACCGCAAGACGCCCACGGCGTTCGACGCGGAGACGCTGGTCGACTTCAAGCCCATCGCGGTGACCGGCCTGTCCTTCGTGGACGTCGGCACCACCGAGTAGTCAATCCCAACTGAGAGGGGGGTCGGCCCGCAGCCCGGCCGGCCCCCCCTCTGCCTGCCCCGAAGACGGCTGCACCCACTGAAGATCAGGAACTTACGACGCCGTGTCCAACTTCATCCGCCTCCTGCTGCGCAGAGTGCTGGCTATGCCCATCATGGTGCTGGGCGCCACGCTGCTGGTATTTCTGGTGATGTCACTGTCGACCGCCGACCCCGCTCGGCTCGCCCTCGGCGAGTCGGCCACGCCGGAGGCCCTCGAGAACTACCGTGAGCGCTTCAACCTCAACGACCCCCTCCTCGTCAAGTACGTCCGCTACCTCGGCGGCCTCGTCCAGGGTGACCTCGGCGAGTCCTTCACCGGCGTGCCGATCGGCGAGATGGTGGCGAGGTCGTTCCCCATCACCTTGCAGCTCACGTTCATCGGCCTGTTCCTCGGAGTCATCATCGCGCTCGTGCTCGGCATCATCGCCGCGCTCTTCCGCGACAAGTGGCCCGACCAGGTCATCCGGTTCGTCTCGATCGCGTCGCTCGCCACGCCGTCGTTCTGGCTGGCGCTGCTCTTTATCCAGTGGTTCGCCAACATCCCGGGTGGCCTCGGTTGGTTCCCCGCGGTGATCACCAACTGGATCAACTTCTCCGATGATCCCGCCGGCTACATCAACCAGGTCACGCTGCCCGCAGTCGGCATGGCCATCCCGCTCTCCGGCTCGTTGACCCGCGTCGTGCGCACCGCCATGGTCGAGGAACTCGACCGGGACTACGTGCGCACCGCCATCGGCGCCGGCATCCCCAAGCACATCGTCGTGGCGCGCAACGTGCTGCGCAACGCGCTCATCACCCCGCTCACCGTGCTCGGCCTCCGCGTCGGCTACATGATGGGCGGCGCCGTGGTCATCGAGATGATCTTCAACATCCAGGGCATGGGCAACCTCATCTTCCAGGGCATCATGCGCAACGACGTCAACATCGTCCAGGGCGTCACGATCACGATCGCGCTCGCCTTCATCATCATCAACCTGGTGGTCGACCTCCTCTACGTGCTGGTCAACCCCCGAATCAGGAGCATCTGATGCTGTCGCCTGAGTCCAGAAAGAAGCTCCAGCAGCCTGGCCTGCGGTTCGAGGGCATCCGCGCGCTGCCGATCAGCTCGAAGATCGCGCTGGCCGTGATCTCGCTGCTCGCTCTCGTGGCGATCTTCGCACCCATCGTCGCCCCCTTCGAGCCGGGTGCCTCCGGCCTCGTGCCCGAGGACAAGATCGTCTACTCCGAGGTCACCATCGAGGGCGTGGGCACCCAGCTCATCCCCGACAACGCGATCCCGCCGGACGGCGAGTTCCTCTTCGGCACCGACGACCGGGGCCGCGACACGTTCTCCCGCGTCCTCCACGGCACCCGGGTCTCGCTGCTCGTCGGGCTGGCCGCCACCGGGCTGGCGCTCGTCGTCGCCGCGGTGCTCGGCTCGATCGCCGGCACGGCCCGCAAGACCGTCTCCGAGGTGCTGATGCGCACGCTCGACATCGTCATGAGCTTCCCCGGCATCGCGCTAGCCGCTGTCATGGTGACCGCGCTGTCGTCGCGGCTGCCGATGCTGCCGGTGGTCGTCATCTCGATCGCGTTCCTCTACGTGCCGCAGCTCACCCGAGTGGTGCGCGCCAACGTGCTCTCCCAGTTCGGCGAGGACTATGTGGCCGCCTCCAAGGTGATGGGCGCCAAGACGTGGTGGATCCTCTTCAAGCACGTGGCGCGCAACTGCCTGGCCCCGATCCTCGTCTTCGCGACGGTGCTCGTGGCCGACGCCATCGTGTTCGAGGCGTCGCTGTCGTTCATCGGCACCGGCATCAGCTCGGTCAACGCCCCGACGTGGGGCAACATGCTCTCCGAAGGTAAGGCGCTGCTCCTGTCCGGCCACTGGTGGGTGACGTTCTTCCCCGGACTGTTCATCCTCATCACCACGCTCAGCCTCAACGTCTTGTCCGAGGGCCTCACGGACTCGTTCGCGTCGCCGCGGATCAAGACGAAGGTCAACGTGCAGTCCGACGAGGACAAGCTGAAGGGCGAGGTCGGCGCCGCCGGCATCGCGGCCTCCCACATCTCCCAGGTCGACTCCCTCAGGTCGCGGCTGGCAGCGCTCAGGGAGGCCGAACTGGCCCGCAGCGACCGGCTCGTGCTCGCCAACCCCGACGCCAAGCCGCTGCTGGAGGTCAAGAACCTCTCGATCTCCTTCCCCGGCGCGCACGGTGAGGTGAGGATCGTCGACGACGTGAGCTTCACCGTCCGCGAAGGCGAGACGATGGGCCTGGTCGGCGAGTCGGGCTGCGGAAAGTCGATCACCTCGATGGCGATCATGGGCCTCCTGCCCGAGAACGCCCGGATCGAGGGCTCGGTCAAGTTCGACGGGCGCGAGCTGCTGACGCTCGGCCCGAAGGACCGCAACGATCTCCGCGGCCACGAGATGAGCATGATCTACCAGGACGCGCTGAGCTCGCTCAACCCGTCGATGCTCATCCGCGCGCAGATGAAGCAGCTCACCAAGCGGGGCGGCCAGCGCACGGCCGAGGAACTGCTGGAGCTGGTCGGGCTCGATCCGGTCCGCACGCTCAAGTCCTACCCCCACGAGCTCTCCGGCGGCCAGCGCCAGCGTGTGCTGATCGCCATGGCGCTCACCCGCAACCCGCGCCTAGTCATCGCCGACGAGCCCACCACGGCCCTCGACGTCACCGTCCAGGCCCAGGTGGTGGATCTGCTCAACGAGCTGCGCGAGAAGCTCGGCTTCGCGATGGTGTTCGTGTCGCACGACCTGGCGCTCGTCGCCGAGGTGGCGCACCGCATCACCGTCATGTACGCCGGCCAGGTGGTCGAGCAGGCTGTCACCAGGGAGCTGCTCACCAACCCGACCCACGAGTACACCCGCGGCCTGCTCGGCGCGGTGCTCTCGATCGAGTCCGGCACCGGCCGCCTGCACCAGGTGCCCGGCGTCGTGCCCAGCCCGCGCGAGTTCGTCGCCGGCGACCGGTTCGCCCCGCGCTCCTCGCACCCGCAGGCCGGCCTCACCGAGAAACCGACCCTGCATCTGGTGCCCGGCACCGATGACCACTTCTACGCGAGCACCAGCGAGCTCGACGCCCTGCTGGAGAAGGAGGGACTGCGATGAGCACCACCCCCGTCGTCGACCTGCGCGACGTCCACGTCGTCCACAAGTCGCGCACCGGCAAGCTGTTCCGTCCCGACCGGGTGCACGCCGTCAACGGCGTCAACATCTCGGTCAGCAAGGGCGAGACGCTCGGCCTGGTGGGCGAGTCCGGCTGCGGAAAGTCGACCCTGGCGCGAGTCATGGTGGGCCTCCAGCCCGTCACCTCCGGCGAGGTGCGTTTCAAGGGCGAGCAGATGAAGCTGAATGCCGCCGGCAGGAAGAAGCTGGGGCGGGCCGTCTCCGTGGTCTTCCAGGATCCGGCCACCGCGCTCAACCCTCGCATGATCGTGCGCGACACCCTGCTCGACCCGTTCAAGGTGCACGGCGTGCTCGAGCCCTCCGAGCGGGAGAACCGCGTCAAGGAGCTGCTCGACCTCGTCGGTCTGCCGCAGTCGGCCCTCGACGTGCTGCCCCGGCAGATCTCGGGCGGCCAGCGGCAGCGCGTCGCCATCGCCCGCGCGCTGGCTCTGGACCCGGACGTCATCATCGCCGACGAGCCGACCTCGGCCCTCGACGTATCGGTGCGCGCCCAAGTGCTCAACCTGCTGAGCGACCTGAAGGACCAGCTCGGGCTGGGGCTGGTCTTCATCAGCCACGACATCAACACCGTGCGCTACATCTCCGACCGCATGGCAGTCATGCTGGCCGGGCAGATCGTCGAGACCGGACAGGCCGACCAGATCTTCGCCAACCCCACCCACGAGTACACGCGGACGCTGCTCAGCGCCGTGCCTTCCCTCCTGTGACAAGAGAAACGGAACAACAGATCACCATGCCCAATTTCCGCGGGATCGTGCCCCCGGTCATCACGCCCATGCACACCGACGGCTCGGTCGACTTCGAGAGCCTGGACCGGCTCGTCGACCACCTCATCGACGGCGGCATGCACGGCCTCTTCATCCTCGGCTCGTCTGGGCAGGTGGCCTACCTGACCGACTCCGAGCGCGATGAGGTCACCGCCCGCTGCGTCAAGCGCGCCGCCGGCCGGGTGCCGGTGCTGGTCGGCACACCCGACTTCACCGCCCGCCGCATCGCCGAGACCGCCAAGCGCGCCGAGGACCTCGGGGCCGACGCAGTCGTCGTCACCGCCCCGCTGTACGCCCTCAACGACGTCGCGGAGATCGAGCGTCACTTCCGGATCATCGCCGAGGCGGTGAGCGTGCCGGTCTTCGCCTACAACGTGCCCGTCCGCGTGCACAGCTACCTCGGCCTCGCCACGCTGATGAACCTGGCCAAGGACGGCGTCATCGCGGGCGTCAAGGACTCCTCGGGCGACGACGTCGGCTTCCGCCGCCTCGTGGCCGCCAACCGCGCCGCCGGGCACCCGCTCGAGCTCCTCACCGGCCACGAGGTCATGTGTGACGGGATGTTCCTGCTGGGCGCCGACGGCGCCGTGCCGGGACTCGGCAACGTCGACCCCGCCGGGTACGCCCGTATGTGGGACGCGGCGCAGGCCGGCGACTGGGTGGCCGTCCGCGACGAGCAGGACCGCATCGCGCGTCTGTTCGAGATCGCCTTCGTCCCGCAGGGCCGCTCCGGCGACGCCGGCGGCATCGGGGCGTTCAAGCAGGCACTGGCCAGCCTCGGCATCATCGCCTCCGGCGCCATGCCGGCGCCGATGGAGCCCCTCACCAGCGACGACGTCGCCGGTATCGAGACGATCCTGCGCGAGGTCGGGCTGCTGGCATGAGCCACGTCGTCGGGGTTGACCTGGGGGGCACCAAGACGGCCGCGGCCCGCGTCGCCCCTGACGGAACGCTCGGTGAGATCGTCTCCGCCCCCACCCCCGCCCTGCGTGGGGGACAGGCAGTGCTCGACGTCGTCGCCGACCTGGTCCGCCGGGTCGGGGGCGACGACACCGTCGGCCTGGGCGTCGGGACCGCGGGCGTCGTCGACGCCACCGTCGGCCGGATCATCTCGGCCACCGACACCTTCTCCGACTGGGTCGGCACCGACGTCGCGGGCGGCCTCCGGCAGCGCCTCAGCTGGTCCGACCGCCCCATCGAGGTCATCAACGACGTCGACGCCCACGCGCTGGGCGAACAGTGGCTGGGCGCGGCGCGTGACCACGGCTCGGTGCTGATGGTCGCCGTCGGCACCGGCGTCGGGGGTGCTGTCGTGCTCGATGGTCGCCTCTGGACGGGCGCCCACCACGTCGCTGGGGAGATCGGGCACGTCCCCACCCCCGGCGCGGAGGGCCTCTACTGTGCCTGCGGCCGCCCCGGCCACCTCGAGGCCGTTGCCGCCGGGCCTGCCATCGAGCGGATGTACGGGGTCGACGGCGTCGACGGTCGGGCCATCATGGCCCGCGCCGAGGCCGGCGAAGAGAAGGCACTCGCCGTCGTCGAGCGCGCCGCGTCATCGCTCGGGCGCGCGATCGCCGGGCTGGTCACCGTGCTGGACCCCGCCTGCGTCGTCATCGGCGGGGGAGTGGCGCTCGCCGGCGACGTCTGGTGGGGGCCGCTTCGACGGACCATCCGCGACGAACTCGTGCCCATCCTCGCCGACATTCCGGTGCTGCCCGCAGCGGCCGGTCCCTCCGCCGCGATTCTGGGGGCCGCGAAACGCGCCCTCGACTCCGTCGCGGCCCATCCTCACCAAAGGAGCCTCACATGAACGCCATCCTCGATTCCCTCCGCGGCCAGCTCGTCGTCTCCTGCCAGGCGTACCCCGGCGAGCCGATGCTGGATCCGCGCACGATGAGCCAGGTGGCCCAGGCCGCCGTCACCGGCGGCGCCGCCGCGATCCGGGCGAAGGGCCTGGACGATCTGCGCGCCATCCGCGCGGCCGTCGACGTGCCGATCATCGGCTTGGTGAAGGAGGGCGCCACCGGCGTCTACATCACGCCGACGCTGGAGAGCTGCATCGCGGTCGCGGAGACCGGCTGCGAGATCGTCGCGCTCGACGGCACCCGCCGCGATCGCCCCGACGGCCTGACACTGGCCGAGACCGTCGCCTGCCTGAAGGAGCGCTTCCCGGAAGTCCTCGTCATGGCCGACTGTGGGTCGGCCGGTGACGCCGCTGCGGCTCAGGAGGCGGGGGCCGACATCATCGGGACCACGCTGGTCGGCTACTCGGGCGAGCGCCCGAAGACCGACGGCCCGGACTGGGAGGCGATCGACGAGATCATCGCCCTGGCCGACCGCCCCGTTCTCGTCGAGGGCCGTGTTCACAGCCCCGCCGACGCCGCGGAGTCCATCCGCCGCGGGGCCTGGGGTGTCGTCGTCGGCACCGCGATCACGCACCCCGCCACCATCACCTCGTGGTTCGCGAAGGCAGTGGCTGAGGCATGATCACCTCCGTGCTGACGCAGCGCGGGGACCCGTTCGACGGCGCCGCCTTCACCAGCCCCTGCTACCGCATCCCGGCCCTGGCCGTGACGCCCGCCTGCCGGCTGCTGGCCGCCTGGGACGTGCGCGCCGACTGGCGCGACCTGCCCGGACCCTTCGATGTGGTGTACAGGTGCTCCGACGACCTCGGGCACTCCTGGGGCCCGCTGCGGGTGCTGCGCCGGCACACCGCCTCCGAGGGCTTCGGGGATGCGAGCTTCGTCGTCGGCCCGGGCGTCGTGCACTGCTGGTACGTGTCCTCGGCAGGCCGCAGCTTCTTCGACGCCGAGCCGGGCGCCGGTGAGGGGCTGCGCCTCTGGCTGGCCTCCTCGTTCGACGACGGCCAAACCTGGCAGCACCGAGACCTCACGGCGAGCCTCAAGCCCGACGACGTGACGGGCATGTTCGCGTCGTCCGGGAACGGTCTGACGCTGCGCGAGGGTGCCCGTGCCGGCCGACTGCTCCAGCCGTTCGTGCTCCGCACCGCGGCCGGGCAGCACTTCGCCGCAATGGCCTACTCCGACGACGACGGCACCACGTGGGCGCTCGGCGAGCGCATCGGCCCGGACTGCGACGAGAACAAGGTCACCGAGCTGCCCGGCGGGCGCGTCCTGTTGCACGCCCGCGCGACTCCGCGTCGTCGCTGGGCCGTGTCCGACGACGGGGGAGTGACGTTCGGTGATCCGGTCGCCCACGAGCAGCTCGTCGACCCCGCGTGTAATGGAGGGCTGTCCCGCTGGGGGAGCCAGGTGGTCGCCACAATCCTCAACCATCCGTCCGAACGGCGGGAGCTGGCGATCCGCCGGTCGGCCGACGGAGGCGAGTCGTGGACGCCGGCCCTCGGAATCGACGACGGCGCCTGCGCCTACTCGGTGGCCCTCGAGCTTCCCGACGGCGCCCTGGCCGTAGCGTGGGAGTCGGGCGACTACGACGTCATCGTCTTCGCCCGAATCGCGCGCGACGAGGTCGGCTTTGACGGCGGCGAGCCGACGCTCAGAGCGATCCGGGGCCGCGCCGGGGCAGCCGCCCCGCCGGAGGTCGCCCCCGCCCGCTGAGCCACGTTTCCCTGAGTAGCGGCCGGCAAGGGACGAGCGGCCGGTGTCCATTACGTTTCCCTGAGTAGCGGCCGGCGAGGAACGAGCGGCCGGTGTCCATTACGTTTCCCTCACCTGAAAGTAAGTGACCACCGTTGCCGTGGCGCGCGGTGTTGGGGCTTGTCAGGTTTGTGTGAGTAGGAGTCCTTCGGGGGTGGGGGTGATGGTGAGGCCTGCTTGTCGTAGATGGTTCAACGCGTTGCGGATGGCTACTCCGGGGCGCCGTTTGTCGTAGTAGTCCGCGCCGAGTTCGTGGTACGGCTCCCCAGTGGTGAGGATGTGCCAGCAGATCGTGATCAGGGTGCGGGACAAGGCGACCACGGCACGTTGTGAACCGCGTCGCGTGAGTCGTCGGAACCGGGCAGCGAGGAAGGTGTGTTTGGAGTTGGCGGCGCTGAGGGCTGCCATCCCGAGTGCACCCTTGAGGTGTTTGTTGCCCGGGCGGCACGTGGAGGAGTGACGTTTCCCGGCGGACTCATTGAGTCCTGGAGCGACGCCCGCCCATGAGGCCAACTTGCCGGGAGAGTCGAACACGCTCATGTCGATGCCGATCTCGGCCAGGATCTGCTCGGCTGTGGTGTCGGAGACACCCGGGATCGTGCTCAATAATGCCCGGGCCTTGCCCCAGGTCATGGCGCCCTCTGGAGCGGGGTCGTTGTCGGTGAAGTAGCCCTCGATCCGGGCGTCGAGCTCGCTGATCTGAGCGGCGTAGTCATCGATGAGGTGCAGGTGCAGCCGGGCCAGGAACCCGTGATGCTCGGTGAACCGACCCGTCAGAGCCTCGGCGAGTTCGTCAGTGCTGGCCTTGAGACGACACCCCAACCCGGCCAGGACCTGCGGGTCACGCTCGCCCTCGATCAGTGCCTGCAGCATCCGACGCCCCGACACACCGTTGATGTCAGAGATCACCGACGACAGTTTGATCGAGGCCGACTCCAGCAGCTTCTCCAACCGTTGGATCTCCTGACCACTGAGCCTGACCAGCTGGGTACGGTGACGCACCAGATCCTTGATCTCGCGCTGCGCCTGGCCAGGCACGAACGATCCCCGCACCAGCCCGTGAGCCGCGAGATCCGCCAACCAGGCCGCGTCAGCGACATCGGTCTTACGGCCAGGGATCTGACGCACCTGCCGGGGGTTGGCCAACACCACCGACAACCCCGCCTCGGACAACAAGTAGAAAAAGGGCTTCCAGTAATCACTGGTGGCTTCCATCACCACACAGCTGACCTTCTCCCGTACCAGGTACTGACCCAGCTCCAGAATCGACGAAGCCCGAGCAGGCCACGTCGTGATCTCAGTGCTCGTCCGCCGCGACCCGCGCCCCTGGACCCGGACACACACCTTCGCGTCGGACTTCGACACATCCATCCCAGCACACCGCTGGTGAACAACATCCATAACAGCCTCCCTTCACAGGCCGTGATCAATGACCGTCCAGAAGGGCCCCGAGAGGGAGCTACAAGGGGAAAAGATGAACAATCTCACCCGCGTGCTCAAAGCAACAATCCACGGTTCCCGATCCGTGAAGAAACAGCTCCCATCCCAAGCTGAGTAGCGGGCTCGCCCGCACCAGGGAGACGACGGGATGATCCCGGAACCCCTCCACCGCAACCATCCACCCAGGCCGCGGCCCCACGCAAGACTTTCCCCACCCACGGTGCCGGAACGGCCAGAAAGCTGAGTAGCGGCCGGCGAGGAACGAGCGGTCGCGTATCGAAGGGCTTCGTGACGGGCGTGCTTGCCTGAGTTGGCGGGCCGTCGCGAGACGCCCCTCGATACGGTCGCTCGTTCCTCGCTCCCTACTCGGGGAGACGGACAAGACGCCGCTAGTTCCTCGCTCCCTACTCGGGGAGACGGACAAGACGCCGCTAGTTCCTCGCTCACTGCTGTGAAGGGGGCAGTTTGGTGACACGCGCGACCATAGTGGTCGTACGTGTCGCTGTATGGCACCTTTCGGGACGTGACGCCTTCCCAAACCCACAGTGGCGGAACGGCGGGGGAAGCTGAGTAGCGGCCCGCGAGGAACGAGCGGCCGAATATCGAAGGACGTCGTGACGTACCCGCTCGCCCAAGCCAGGTTCAGCCGACGGGGCCGAGAAGGTGTCTGGAGAGCGCCTCGGCGGGGTTCGGCTGGCCGTCGTGCTGGCCGGTGAAGGCGGCGGTGGCGTCGGTGCCGCACAGCGCCTCGATGCGGGATGCGCCGCCGGGGTGTAGGGCGATCCAGTCGGTGAGGTCGTACATGTTGCCGTCGATCACGGCCCAGCAGTCCTCGGCGGTGGCGTGGTCGGCGAGCATGTCAGCGCTGTACAGCGAAGCGACGGTCGACGTCGGGGCCGCGCTTGGTGCGGGTGTCGTCGTCGACGGCGGAGTGGATGCGGGTGAGCTGGCGGAGGAGACCGCGGAGGGGCTGGCCGCCGGCGTCGGGTCCGTGGCCGGTGCCTCCACCATCCAGTGGGCCCAGACCGCGCTTGAGCCGCTGTGGCCGACGGCGATCGTCAACGCCACCACCGCGACGGAGGCGATCGACGCCACCCATCCAGTGGCGTTCTGCGGCGTGGTGGGTTCCTTCTCCGCGCGGCGGACCCACCACAGCCAGTAGCCGGCCAGGAGGAGATAGGCCACGGCCGTGACGGCTAGCAGGGTGCCCAGCTGCTCGTGCTGCACCGGGGTGCCGACCCGCTCGGCCAGGCTCCGCCCCGACAGCATCGCGACGATCGCGGAGACGGCCGCCACCGCCAACAGTCCCAGCAGCGGCAGCGCGAGCCGCGGCCGCCAGGCTGGCCGCACCGTCAGCGCGATGACGCCGACCGCGACCAGCGGTAGCAGCACGACGACGGCGTGCACCACCAGTGGGTGAAGTGGGAGTCCCAGCACGCCGTCCAACATGGCGAAAGTCTAGCGACGGCGCTCAACGCCGCTTGGGTCAGGCCAGCGCCTTGACGAGCCGGTCGCCGTCGGGTTCGAAGCCCATGTGGCCGAGGTAGCTGCGGTGCACCTCAGTGGTGGGCGATGCCGTCACCTTGCGGATGCCGTGAGCGCGTAGGGCGCTGGAGCGCGACCCGTAAATCCACTTGCCGAGCTGGGAGTCGCGGTAGGCGGGTAGCACGTAGTCGAGGTTGAGGTGGAGCGTGTCGCCGTCGCGGTTACCCATGACGGCCCCGGCGGGCATGCCTTCGCGCATGAGCACGAATGCGGTGTCCGACGGCGCCTGCTCGTATTCGGGCTGAGTCTTCGCGATGTCGGCGGTGTGCGAGTGGAGGAAGTCGGCGAGGAACGGGGCGTCGGGCGCGATCGGCGTGGCGCCGAGCTCCGTCTTGCGGCTGAACTCCTTGGAGAGCGCCACCAGATGGAAGACGACGATGGTGCCGTTGGCCAGGATGATCGGGATCGAGCCGATCAGGATGCCGTAGGCGACGTAGAACGCTGAGCCCACCAGTGAGATCGAGCGGATCTTCACGATCGAACTCATCGCGAACGACAACACCACGAATGCCGACGCGATGTAGCCGACCAACTCAACCCAGTCCATGCCCAACTCCCCTCGATCCGGAGCAAGGAGAGTACAGCCAGAGCGCCGAAATGGTGTTATCTTTCGCGACTCTCCGAACTGATCGCCGATGATTGCGGGAAAGTTGTGGGCGCGGGGGACAATGGCGGTATGGGTAGAGCGATTGATGACGGCCTAGAGGTCTTCGAGGACGACGACTACCAGGCGGAACCCCGCCGACGCAGGGGCCCCGGGTTCGTCCTGCTGATGCTGTCGGTCGGCGTGCTGGTCATCGCGCTCGGCGTTGTCGGCTTCTACGCCGCGCGCGGGTTGCTTGCGCTCAACTCGATCGACCGCGACGAGAGCCTCACCCCGACCGACTACACGGGCCGCCCGGCCCTGACCAAGCCGAAAGCCCCCGTCGGCGACGAGGAGCCCGGGAAACCGCCCGTCAACTTCGTGCTCATGGGCGCCGACACCACCGAAGGTGACGCCGGCCGTAGCGACTCGCTGATGGTCGCCCACGTCACCGGCGACAGGCAGGCCGTCTACCTCATCTCCTTCCCACGCGACATGTGGGTCGAGATCCCCGGCCGCGGTGAGGGCAAGATCAACTGGGCCTACGCCTTCGGCGGCCCCCAGCTCACGGTCCGCACGCTGGAACAGATGACCGGGGTGCGGATGGACCACACGGTGAGCATCGACTTCGACGGGTTCATGCGGCTCACCGACGCCGTCGGCGGCGTGACGGTCTACAACCCGTGGGACTCCAACCAGTTCGCCAAGGGGGAGGTGGACCTCCAGGGGGAGCGGGCGCTCGCCTACGTGCGGGAGCGCTACGACCTGCCCAACGGCGACCTCGACCGCGCCTTCCGCCAGCGCACCGTCGTCAAGGCCATCATCCGCAAGCTGCTGACGCCCGAGACCATCGCGAACCCGGTGACGTTCAGCAACGTCATCGGGCAGGTGGCCGACACCATGACTGTCGACGACCAGATGACAAACCGCTACGTCACGGAGCTCGCGCTCTCCATGCGCATCACGAGCGGAGAGTCGATCGGGTTGATGCAGGCGCCGATCGAGGGCTTCGCCACCATTGGCGGCCAGGCCGTCGACGTCGTCGACTGGGACGGCGTGGCTGAGCTGTCTGGGGCGTTGAGCGGCGACACGATGGACGAGTACTACGCGAAGCACGGCAACGCGCAGCAGATTGAGCTGGGACAGGTGGAGCCGCCCGAGTGAAGCTCGTTGAGCGAGCAGCCGCCGGGGACCGACCTGCCTCGGGTCGTTAGACCTCGTCGAGCGCCTGGTCGGTGTACTCGGGCAGGAACCACGCTGCGACCATCGCCATGGCGAACATCGCGCCCAGCACGGCGAACAGCGTTGCGCGGCCAGCCGCACCGACGATGAGCGGCACGACGAGCGGCGCGGCCATGGCCGCGATCCGGCCGAACGCGGTGGCCGCCCCCGCCCCGCCCGCGCGCATCGCCGTCGGGTAGACCTCCGGGGTGATGGCGTAGAGGGCACCCCACGCGCCCAGGTTGAAGAACGACAGCACGCAGCCGGCGGTGAGCGCGATCGCGTAGGCGGCGCCATCGTCCCCCGGAGCGATGGACGCCGCGAGAGTCGGGGCCAGCGCGAACGCGGCTGCGCCCACCATCGAGCCGCCGAGGAACGTGACGAGCGTGGGCCGGCGGCCCCAGACTTCGACGAGGATCGCGGCCGCGAGGTAGCCCGGCAGCTGCGCGAGCGTCATGTAGAGCGTGAACTCGAACGAATCGCGCAGGTTCATGCCGCCCTCGGACGAGAGCAGCGTCGGCAGCCAGATGAAGGCGCCGTAGTACGCGAAGTTGATGCCGAACCAGGTGAGCCAGAGCGCGATGGTGCGCGTGCGGAACCGCGGACCGAAGAGTTCGCGCTTGGTGACCTTCGCGCCCGCCTGCAGCGGGGCATCCGGAGCCTTGTCCTCGTCGCGGACGGTGACGCCGGCGGCTTCCTCGAACTTGGAGACCACCTGCTCTGCCTCGTTGTGGCGGCCCTTGCCCTCGAGGAACCGGACCGATTCCGGCAGCCCGAAGCGGATCACCATGGACCACGCGGCCGGCACCGCCCCGAGCGCGAGCGCCCAGCGCCAGCCGTTGTCCATCGGGACGATGAAGAAGCCGATTAGCGCGGCGGCGAGCCAGCCGACGGCCCAGAACGACTCCAGCGCGACGACGACCCGCCCGCGGATCTTGCGCGGCGCGAATTCGCTCACGAGCGTCGACGCCACCGGCAGTTCGGCACCGAGCCCGAGGCCGACGATGAAGCGGAGCGCAATGAGCATGACGAGCCCGGTCGAGAGCGCGGACAGGCCCGTGGCAACGCCGTAGATCAGCAGGGTGAGGGCGAACACCTGGCGGCGGCCGATGCGGTCGGCCAGCAGCCCGCCCAGCGACGCGCCGAGCGCCATCCCGACGAAGCCGACAGACCCCAGGAAGCTCAGCTCGGTGCTGGAGAGCTGCCACTCGGAGGCGAGCGCGGCCATGATGAACGAGATCAGCCCGATGTCCATGGCGTCGAGGGCCCAGCCGACGCCCGAGCCCATGAGGAGCTTGTTGTGCTTGCGGGTGTAGGGCAGCTCGTCTAGGCGTTGCGAGCGCGTCAGGTGTCCGGACATGCGCGCAGTCTAAGCCCGCCTGACGTTGTCGGTCCGGGAGCCGGCGACGGCGGACCTCACCAGTGCGGCAAGATGGTGCCATGGATCAACCCCTGCGCGGCCTCATCGTCTGCCTCCCTGACGCGTCGTTGGACGACTACATCGGCGCCGTCGAGGTGCTGGTGCAGGAGGGGTTCAGCGCGCTGGCGCTGCCAGCGTCGGCCGAGGCGTTCGGCGATGTCGCCGCCATCTTCGGCGCCCGCATCACCGTCGGCGCCTCCCGCGTCGCGTTGCCCCAGCAGATCCACGCAGCGGCCGACGCCGGGGCGCGGTTCATCCTCGCCGACGACACCGGCTCGGCCATCGCCGACGCCGCGGCCGAGCGAGGGTTGCCGTGTTACCTGCCGGCGATGACCCCGACGGAGGTCCGCGCCGTGCTGGAGATGCCGGTGGCTGGTGCTTTGATCTTTCCCGCCGATGTCGTGGGCCACGCGATGGCGGCGAGGTTTCAGCAGCTCGGCCTGAGCGACCGCGTGGTCCCGCTCGGCGGCATCGGCGCCTACGCGGCCGGCGAATGGAGCAAGGCAGGCGCCCCCGCGGTCTGCGTCGACACCGCCCTTCTCGGCGATGCCCTGACCGGCGGCTCTCTCAGCTCTCTCCGCGACCGGTGTGGTTCCTTCCGCAGCGTTGAGCAGCGCATGCTGGAGTCGAAGTCCACCGCGTAGCTTCCTGAGCTTTGCTCCCTGAGCTTGTCGGTCCTGCTCCCTGAGCTTGTCGGTCCTGCTCCCTGAGCTTGTCACCCGATCCCTGAGCTTGTCGAAGGGTTGCGGCCGGGATCGTGGTCGCCGCCCTTGCGGTCCGGGGGCGGCGGTAGGTGGTAGGTCGTTACCCTTCGACGGACGCTCGCTCGTTCCTCGCGAGCTGCTCAGGGACCACCCTTCGACGGACGGGCTGCTCGCTGCGCTCGCCGGCCCTGCTCAGGGAGCGATGCGACGGACGTTCCTTAGCTCTTGCGCTCGTCACTGCTCAGGGATCGATTCGACGGACGTTCCGCGCGTGCTGCTCAGGGAGCGATCAGTCCTGGCCGCGGCGGGGGCTGGGGGAGTCGGGGACGGGCGGCATGGGCTGAGTGGGCTCGTCGCCGAAGCTGACCGCGCGCCCATCGTCGAGGACCGCCGTCGGCTCACCGGCCCCGCCGAAGAAGGGCTCGTCGTCGGAGTCCATCTCCTCGTCGAGGAAATCGAGCCCAGCGACATCGGTGTGGGCGGGACGCCTGCTGAAGCCTCCCCGCAGCAGCAGCGCCGCGGCGGTGATGATGGTGAGCCCGCCGAGGACCACCAGCACGATCGTCAACCCCAGCCACGGGTTGTCCTCATCCTCGTCGACCGCGTCGACCGGCGGCGCGGTCGACACGGCGACCGACGGCTCAGCCGTGGCCGCGCCCCCGCTGGGCAGGGCGGACGGGGTAGGGGAAGCCACCTCGGGTGCCTGGTACGTCACGGGCACGACGACCGTCGTCGTCGCGGGCTCGTAGGTACCCGCCCCATCGAACGCCAGGGTGAGGGTCAGCGGGCCGTCGGGTTGGCTGGCCGGGATCGCGTACGTCGCCTCAAAGGCTCCTGCCGACGTGAGGGCATAGACGTCCGGCACGTCTCCCTCAGGATCGCTGACGGTGACCTCCACCCCGTCGATCCCGGTGCCGTCCTCGTCGACCAACTGGCCGGTGAGCGTGATGCGGTCGCCGCTCAGCGCCGCGGCCGGACCAGTGGCCGTCAGGGCGGCAGTCGGGGGCCCAGCCGGAGCGGGCGGAGGCTCCGGGGTGGGGGTGGGTTCCGGCTCGGGTTCCGGCTCAGGCTCGGGCTCGGGCGGGGCCTGGGTCGGGGGCGGCTCGGGAGCCGTTGTGGGGGGAGCCGGCGGCGGGGTGGGCGCGGCGGGCTGACCCGCGACCGTGAACGAGCCGGTCGCCGAGGCCGGCGAGGCACCCCTCCCGCCTGCGAAGGTCACGGTGACCGTGTGGGTGCCCCCGCCGAACTGGGCGCCGGAGAAGTTCAGCCGGAAGTCGCCGTTACCGCGCGTGCGCGCCTGCCCCACGTAGGTACCGCCCACGCTCGCCTCCACGACCTCCTGCCGGACGGCCCGTCTGTCGTCGTCGGTGAGGGTGCCTTCGAGCGTCACCTGGTCGTCCCTCGCGGTGACGGTGACCTCGAGCGAGGAGGCCAGCGCGGGGGCGGCGACCAGGCTGAGGGTGAGCGCGAGGCACACGGCAAGTGCACTGCGCAGCGTCCGTCCGAGCATCTTTGAATCAGTCCCGTTCATCCTTTGGGGTGGAGGCAGCCTAGCCCACCGTGACGGGGCTGCCGGGGAGAGGGTTGGGATCACCGGCGTTCCCTCTTTGGTAATCGACCTGTCGCCGCGTATTCTGACACAACCTTAAAGTTTCTCAGGAAGGACGACATGGTCGACGCACGCCGCGCAGCTCCCGACGATTCTGTCGCCGAACTCGGCTTGGTGGTCCCCGCGAGGAGGGCTGCGTCCGGTGCGCTAGCCAGGCCGCGGATGGCACGTCTGGTGATGGCGCCTATCGCGATCCTGTCCGTCGTCGGCCTCGCCGCCGGCCTCATGGTGGTCCCGCGCCCCGAGGTGGCTGCAGTCACCGAGCCTGCCAAGGCGACCGTCACTCTCCCGCTCGGCATCTCGCGCAGCCAGTCCAGGCCGTCACTGTCGACCCCCACCCCGAGCCCCAGCGCCTCCCCCTCGCCGACGACGTCGCCCAGCCCGTCGACATCCCCCAGCCCAGCGCCGTCCCCGAGCGTCAACGCCGGACCCCTGCCGGGCCTGCCGATCGCCCCGACGCCAGCCCCGACACCCACCCCCACGGTGACTGCGCCGGCGCCTGCACCCTCGACGCCCCCGGCCGAGAAGCCGGCAGCCGTCAAGGCTGAGAAACCTGCGGCCCCCAAGGTCGACTACGCGAAACTCGGGGCCGAAGCCGGCACGCGTTACTCAACCGCGTCCGTGAACGTCCGGACCGGCCCCGGCACCGGGTTCGACGTACGCACCTCCATCGCGGAGGGCAAGGCCGTCACCATCACCGATCGCGAGGTCGACGGATGGCGCCAGGTGGTCATCTCCAAGCGGTCCGGCTGGATCAAGGGGAGCTTCCTCACGAAGACGGCGCCGCCGAAGCCGTCCCCCAAGCCTGCTCCGAAGGCGACCGCGACCGCCACGAAGACACAGTCGTCGTCGGGCGGCGGCGAGTCCTCGTCCAGCACCTCGACGGCCGCGTGCGCGAAGGCCAGCGGGATCGAGTCGGGACTGACGTCGCGGACCCGCACTGTGCTCCGCGCCGTCTGCGCAGCCTTCCCCAAGGTGAGCAGCTACGGCGGTCGTCGCTCCGGCGGCGGCTCCTACCACAGCTCCGGGCAGGCGATCGACGTCATGGTCTCAGGCGACTACGGCTGGCAGATCGCGCGCTGGGCGCGCGCCAACGCGGGGTCACTGGGCATCATCGAGGTCATCTACTCGCAGAAGATCTGGACCTCGCAGCGCTCCGGCGACGGCTGGCGCTCGATGTCCGATCGCGGCTCAGCCAGCGCGAACCACTACGACCACGTGCACATCAGCGTTCGTTAGGTCAGCCGACCGCGGCCGCAACGTCAGCGTCCGGGTCGTCCAGGATCAGCAGCCGCACGCTGGTGCCGCTGAGCGCCACGGCCTCTGACCACACCGTGTCGAGCAGGCGTCGCCCCACCCACGTCTCGTCGTCGAGCGAGACCTTCTCCGTCACGGTCCCGACGCAGGCCTCGGCCTGCCGGGTCCACTCCGCAAAGTAGGCGGCGGCGTCGTCCTGGGAGCCAAACTCCAACGCGAGGCCCACCCCCGGTTGCCCGTCCGGCCCGACGATCGTTCCCTCCAAAGCGGCCACCGGCGTGGGGTAGGCGCCGACGTCGGTGCAGCCGAGCGCGATCGCCGCGTAGGCGGAATGCTCGGGCGACGTGGCATGCACCCAGGTGCCGTTGCCCAGATACCCCTCCTCGGGTGAGCCCGGCCTGGCGGTCGGCTCCCACCCGTCGGGGACCGTCAGATCGGCCTCGCTGAGTCCTCCGGCCGTCGACGGGGCCGGTGCCGTCGGCACAGGCGGTGGCGCCGTCGGGGCACGGTCGTTGGGCGGGAGGCTGTTCGGCGCAGTGGGGGGCGGAGCCGGGGCGGTCTGAGTCGGGGACGGCGCGCGCGACGGGCTGGGCTCCGTCGTCGGCGGGTCGGTTGGGGCGCTTGGGGTTGGCGCTGCCTCGGAGGCAGACATGCCCACCGACGGCGCGGGCGCGGTCGGGTCCGACCCGGCACAGCCGGCCAGGACCCCCGCCAGGGCCAGCGCGGCTGCCGAGACCACCCGACGCACGCTGCTCACCGCTTCTCGAAGTGGTGCCAGTCCCACCCGGAGAACCAGCGCCAGCCGTGGTCCTTCATCGCCACCACAGGGGCGCTGGACTCGGTCAGTTGTCCGGGGACGACAGGCGTTCGGGAGACGTGGTCGGTGGAGGGCCACCACTTGCCCGTCGGGTCGCGGTAGGGGTTCTGCCACGGGTTGACATCGACGGCGTAGCCATAGGAATGCGGCGACATCGCGTACGGGTTACCGACGACACGGCGGCAGTTGAACGCAGACGTGTTGTTGGCCGCCATCATGCGCGGGTCGTCGGCACCGAAAGCGTTGGGGTTGGTCATCTGATAGACGGGGAAGCCTGCGTCGAAGGTGCGCCGGAACACGTCGGCCACCTCCGCCGCGCGCTGGGTGCGCACGATGATCTCACCGCGGTAGATGCGTCCGTCCATCGACTGCTGGTTGATCCGCACTGTCCGCAGCCCCGACGGGCCGACTGGGCAACCGGCCCGGTAGGTGGCGGCCACCTCGTCGGCGGTGGTCGCGGTGATCTCCGGATTGGCGAGCCGCGCGCGGGCGAGCGTCGTCGCCGCGGGCCCGGGAACGGTCGCACCCCAGGCCGTGGTGGCGCACACTCTCACGTCCGCCGAGCCCAGTTGGCCGGACCCGTGGCTGTAGGGAAGCGCGTACGAGCCGTCGGCAGCCGTGCGGGCGTAGGAGACGGGCAGCCAACCGCCGGCGGTGCGGATCTGCGCGCTGATCAGGACGCCGTCGACGGCGGGCGTCAGGGCGCCGGTGATGGTGGCGGGGGCGACGGGATCGAGGCTGGTCGCGGAGGTCTGCGTCACGGTCGCGGGCTGCACCTCGATCGCCTGGCTCGCCTGGCCGTTGGCGGAGATGACAACCACCGTCGCCTTGCCGGTGAACCCGCCGGGCACGAGTGCCCGGTACGCGCCGCCGGTGCCCGTCGTCAGGTCTTCCCGGTGCAGGACCGCGCCGGCGCTGTCGCGCAGTTCGACGCGTAGCCACCAGCCCGCCCCCGACGTCGACGTGCCGGTCACCTCGATGTCTCCGAACCGGTCGTAGAGCCCGCCGCTGAAGTCGCGGTGGCGGACCGCGCTGATCGTGGGCGGTGGGGTCGAGAGGGGGACGACGTCGGAGGCCGGTTCCTCGGCCTCCACGGTATCGGCCGGTGGGCTGCTCGGCTCGTCGGCTACGTCGTTGCTGGGCCTCGCGGCCTCGGGCTCGGGGGCGGCTACGGCCGCATCGGCAGTGGCAGGTGCCGACGGCGTCGCGGGTGTCACGGCGTCGACGTCCGCGGGGGCGGGCGGGGAGGCGAGGTCGTCTGCGGCTGGCGCGTCCGTCGGGGGCGAGTTGTCGGGTGCCGGTGCGCTCGCGGTGATCACGGATTGGACGGCAGCGCTGGCCGGTGCGGCACAGAACGCGCTGGTGGGTTGCGCCGGCGTGAACCGCACGATGTTGTTGAACACCCAGGTGGGCACCTTGACGTAGCTGCTGCCGCGTCGGTGGAACGTGTCGGTCCAGATCGACGAGCGGCACGCGCCGTCGCCGGTCCAGGGCGTGTCGCACTCGGTCTTCCACCGGCGTCCGTCCACGACGTGCTCACCGGGCCGGGCGAGGATGTTGTCCACCCACTGGTCCCGCGCGCTGGGTTTGTAGGTGAGGTTGTTGAACGCCCACCCCCGCTGCTCGACGAACCGTCCGTCGGCGTAGACGACGACGCTGGCGTCGATCTCGGTGCGGCAGCGCTCCACCGACGAGGAGTAGGGCTCGCACGCGGTGCGCCACAGCCTCCCGTTGTACTCGTGGGTCCCGGGGGTGGTGTAGACGTCGAAGGGCTCGTCGGCGTCCGCAGTGGGCGGCGCGGCCACGAAGCTCGCGACCACTGCCGCCGTCGCCAGCAGGGCGCGCCACGGTCCTGCCATCAGATACCACCTCCGTCGGCCAACATACGCGTTGGCCAGGTCAGTTGTCGCCGGCTGACGAACCTGCGGTGTTCGCCGTCGACGGGATCGCGGAACTCCAGGGAGTAGGCCAGGAGTCGGAGCGGGGTGGAGAAGTCGTCGATCTCTGTAGGGAGGACCTCGGGGTAGAGGGGGTCGCCGACGAGCGGGATGCCGAGCTGGTTGAAGTGAGCGCGGATCTGGTGGGTCTTACCGGTGAGGGGACGCACCTCATAGAGGGCGTGCTGGCCCCGGACCTCCAGCAGGTCGATCTCGGTTGCGGAGTTCGGCGGGAGATCGAGGGTCTCTGCCTGCATGGTGCCGACGCGCTTGATGAGGTGGGAGTCGACCCGCAGCGGGAAGGACAGATCCGGATCGTGGGGGGCGATGGCGTGGTAGACCTTCACGGCCGACCGGTCGCTGAAGACCGTGTGGTACGCCGCCCGCCATCTCTTCTCGGTGGTCATCAGCAGCACGCCGGCGGTGCCGCGGTCCAGCCGATGGGCAGCGGACAGGTGGGGCAGGTCGAGCGCCTGGCGCGCCTTGACCACGGCGCTCTGCACCACGTGCCGGCCACGCGGGATGGTGCTCAGGAAGTGGGGCTTGTCGAGCACGACGATCCGCTCGTCCCGGTGCAGAACGGTCAGCTCGCCGGGCACCTCCGCCTCGTCGCGCAGCTCGCGGTGGAACCAGACGAACGTGTGGGGCCGGTACACCTCGCGGCCGGTCCAGGGTCGGCCCCGGTCGTCGACGAAGGCGCCTCGGCGGAGCATCTCGTCGACGTCCTCGGGGGAGGGGGCGAGCTTGTCGATCAGCCAGTCGCGCATCGTCGGCCAGGGCAGGGCGTTGTCGGGGTCGCGATCCGGGGTGCGCACCCACGCGGCCTGGAGTCCATGTCTGGGGGGCAGCGGAGACTTGGGTGGCATCTGTACCTCAGGACGACTGTGGCGGCGAGGGTGGGATTCGAACCCACGGAGAGTTGCCCCTCGGCCGCTTTCAAGGCGGCTGCACTAGTCCACTATGCGACCTCGCCAGCGCTTGCCCATGTTAGCGCAGGCGTTGCGGAACCGCGGATTCTGCGGGGCTGGGCTCACGCTGGGCAGCTCTCACCGGCCAGCGGTAGAGCCACGGCAGGCGGTGGCGCGTGGCGTCGTACGCCAGGCAGGCGATGGCCACCGCGCTGATCACCAGGATCGGGACGAGCGGGATCACCACGACGCTGCCCACCCCGTCGTACTTGGGCAGCGTCAGGACGAGCAGCGCGAGGAGCAGGGGGTGATAGAGGTAGATCGGGAGCGTGCGGGCGGCCAGGTAACTGCCGAGCCGCGCCGCCGGCGCCCAGCGCGCGAGGAGGCGGGCGAACACCAGGATCGCGGTGATGCCGACGACGGTGGCGGTCGGGGTGAGGTCGTCCATGCCGCGCTCGTACCTGAGCCAGGCAAGCGGCCAGTAGGCGACGAAGGCGATCAGCCCGAGCCACCAGGGTGCCCTGGCCCAGCGGACGACGAGCGGCCGGGCGAAGGCGCCGACCGCGAACCAGATCCAGAAGATGCAGAATCGGATCAGGGTCAGCATGGCGTCGTTGAGGAAGACGCCGCCGATGTCTCTCGGCATGGGTCCGGACCAGAAGTACAGCAACACCCCGAGCGCCACCGCGAAGAGCGGAGCGCCGCGCAGCATCCGCGCGGTGAGGAAGAACGCCACCAAGAGGGGCAGGTACCAGTAGTTGCCCGCGAAGTTGACGAGCCACCCGGCCTGGCGAGGGAGGTAGCCGAACGGGTCGGTGGCCACGTAGGCCAGCGCGAACGGCACGGCGAGCAGGGCCGTCCACAGCACGAACGGCCACAGGATGTCGGCCACCCTCGGCCGCCACACCGCGCGCCACGGACGGTGGAGCGCCCGGACGGAGAGCATGCCGGAGATCAGAAAGAACAGCGGCATCCGCACGGGCAGCAGCCAGGTGGTGAAGCTGGCGTAGAGGCCCGCCGCCCGGTTGGTGCCGACCATGAGGTGGCCCATGGTGGTGGGGCTGACGTGATACGCCACGACCAGCACCACCGCGATCGCCTTGGCGAGGTCTGCCCAGGCCAGTCGACGTGCGTCGACCTCGGGGATGGATCCCTGCCTCCCGTTCAAGTGGCGCGCCGCCGCGACGATCGCGACGGCTACAGCGAGGAACCCCGCGAGCGAGCCCAGCGCCGTCCACCCGTTCAGCCGCAGCAGCGGTTCCACCAGGAACTGGGAAACAACGACGGCGGCGGCCGCCAGTACCACCTGCAAAGCTCTACTCATCCCGGCCGAGTCTAGGCACCCTGGGCGGATGACTTCCTTCCGGTCGTCCTGAAGAAATGAGGTGCCAGCGCGTATAGAGCCGTCGAGGGACGTTCTTTCAGGATGAATCGGTTGGCGACTGCTACTCAGGCGGGGAATCGGAAGGGAAGACCGGGCACTCCGAGGCCCCCGTCGGTAGTGTTGGGCCATGAGCAAGACCGTGCACGTCATCACACCCCGGCCGCCGGTGCGGGCCCTGGTCATCGCCGCCGTCGCGAGCCTCGTCGGCGCGGTCCTGCTCGTCCTGGCGCTGGGCAACGACTGGCACCCGGTCGCTGTGATTCTCAGCGCACTGCTGCTCGCGGCCGGCTTGCTCCTCGCCGTCGCGGCGTTCATTGCTCCCAGCCGGCAGGCGGTGACCCTCACGATCGACGACGAGGGGTACCGGGTGAACGGTGGCGGTAAGGAGTCATCGGGTCAGTGGGCCGACGTCAGCCGCCTCACCCAGTCCGAGGATGGGAGCCGCCTGACCATCCACCACGGGCCTGAGCGACGCAACCACCTGGTGTTCCAGGGTTCGGATCCCTCGCAGATCCGCCGCGTCGCCACCGACATCCGCCGGCAACTGCAGCGCTTCTCGGCCTGACGGGGATCGTCAGTCGCCGCGGTAGGCGCAGGCGTCGGTGACGTCCTGGCTGCCCTCCGTGACGAAGGGGGTCTCGCTCGGCGACGGGCTGGCGCTGGGCGAACCCGGGTCGGTCGCCGTCGGCGACACCGACGTCGACGGCGAGGGCGACACCGACGGCGTCGGCGTGGCGGAGGGACCCTCGATCGCCTCCTCGACGGCCTGGCGCATGGCCTCGAAGTCCGGGTCGTTGTACTCGTAGCCGTTCTTGCCGTCGACGAAGACGAGGCGGTTGACGTCACCGTCCTTGACCCGGAAGGCGAGCTCGACCATCTCCGGGAAGTCGCGCTGAGGGATGTCGGTGACGATCATGTCCGATGATGCGGCGGCGACGGCCTCGAAGCGCTGCAGCAGGTTGGTCGGGTTGGCCTGGTCGATCACGGCACCGATGAGGCACGACTGGCGGGCCATCCGGTCGTAGTCGTCGTGGCGGGATCGGCTGCGCGCGAACCACATCGCCTCGAAACCGTCGAGGCGCTGGTCGGGCCCCTTCTCGAGCCACCCCATCGACGGCTCACTCCACGGAGGGTTGCGGTCCACGCCCATGGGGTAGCGGTCGTTGACGTTCAGCGTCACCCCGCCCATGGCGTCGATCAGCTCCTGCAGGCCGTCGATGTTGAGCATCGCGAAGTAGTCGATCTTGAGACCGGTGATGCCCTGGATGCCTTCCTTGAGCGCCTCAGCGCCCCGGTACGTGCTGCCGGAGAAGAGCTCCTCGTGGTAGAGCTCGACCGTGCCCCAGATGCCGTTGACCATCCATGCGCCGCGATCCCCTTCGCCGGGGTAGCTGAAGCCGTCGGGGAACGCCTCGTCCATCTCGCTCCCCTCGGGGAAGGGGGTGTATTGGACGTTGCGTGGCACCTGGACGAGCGTGGTGTCGCCCGTGTGGGTGTCGATGGACGCCACCATGATGGTGTCCGTGCGCACCGAGTCGGTCGCGACGACGTCGGCCCTGGCCTCGCTACCGTCGGCCCCGAGCAGGAGGATGTTGAGGCGCGGGATCTTCGCCCACGGGTCGTGATCCTCGAGCGTGGGGCGGGAGGTGGACACGACCTCCTTTTCGCCCGTCGGGGCAACCTTCTCGATGGCCAGCGTCGTGTCCCGCGAGTAGCGCGCCGCGAGGGCCGACGGGGCCGTGACACCGAAGGCGAGGGCGGTGACCAGCGCCGCGCTCAGCGCGCGCTTGCCGACGCTCAGGCCGGCCGGCCGGGTGACGATGTTGGTCGCCGCGATCAGCATGGCCCAGACGAGGCCGATGACGATCATCGTCAGCATGGTGGTCTGAAGCACCGACGGATCGGTGAACCGGGCGATGAAGCGACCGGGGTTGGCGCTGTAGCGCGAGTAGAGGACGGCCGCGGCAATGATGGCCGTCAGCGACGACAGGGCACCGACGGCCTTGTGAGCAAGACGGGGAGCGCCGAGAAGACCCGATCCGGGGAGGATCGTCGAGGCGGCCGTGAGCAGAAATGCCGTGCGCAGCTTGCGTCCGCTGGGCCCTGAGCTTGTCGAAGGGTTGCCGGTGGTCCCTGAGCTTGTCGAAGGGTTGCCGGTGGTCCCTGAGCTTGTCGAAGGGTTACTCCCGATGCGTCCACCGATGTGGGGATCATCGCCGCTGGGCAAGTCGGCAACCCAGGGCTCTTCAGGCGAGACAGAAGCGGTGGCTCGCTGGTCCCCGGACCGGTACCAGTCCGCGTTGAACGCGGGGCGCCGGACCGTGTCCGCCATGTCGTCGGGGAGGCCGTCGTCGGCGGGAGGCTCCGGTTCGAAGGCGCGCGACGGCGTGGCCCCGAAGACCGCTTCCTCGCCGTCTGCGTTGCGGCGCGGCGTACCTTCGTTCGACATGAAACCTCCAAAGCCAGTGTAACCCCGCGCTGTTTGCCGCCCACCATGCTGCTCGGCTACCCTTGCAGGGCACTGGAGGTGTCGCCTAGTCCGGTCTATGGCGCCCGCCTGCTAAGCGGGTTTGGGGCTTCAACCCCATCGCGGGTTCAAATCCCGCCACCTCCGCCAGTGTGGACCCCCGCCTTGTCGGGGGTCCTTGTGCTTCCGCGGGTTGTCACGCTCGACGCGAAAGAGCTTGCCCGCGTTCGTGAGCCAGGAGAAACTCCTTGCGCGCCATCCCGCCGGCGTAACCGGTGAGCTTCCCGTTGGTGCCGACCACCCGGTGGCAGGGCACGACGATGCTGATGGGATTGCGACCGACGGCCATCCCCACGGCCCGCGCGGACGAGGGACGGCCAAGTCCGGCGGCGAGCTGGCCGTAGGTGCGGGTTTCGCCGTAGGGGATTTCAGTGAGTGCGGCCCACACCTGTCGCTGGAACTCGGTGCCCGCCGGGTTGAGGGGGATGTCGAACTCGCTCCGCTCTCCGGCGAAGTACTGCCTGAGCTGCTGTGTGGCCTCCGGGAGGGCGTCGTCCACGCGCTCGCCGCGAGCAGCGGTGCCCGGCGCGTGCGCGTGCTCGGCCATGTAGAGCGCAGCAAGCCCCCCGTCGCGCTCGATGAGAGTGAGGGGTCCGATGGGGCTGTCCAGAATGCTGTGGCGCATGGGTCCAGTCTGGCTCACGATGTCGGCGGGGCCTAGGACATCGCTGATCAGGGCTGCGTTTTGGCGAATCAGCGGGAGCCCACGTATAGTCTCTTCTTGCCCAAGCGCTCGTGGCTCAATGGATAGAGCAGCTGACTACGGATCAGCAGGTTGGGGGTTCGAGTCCCTCCGAGCGCGCAACACGTCAGGCCCCGTCTCCGACGGGGCCTGACCCGTCTCCAGCCACACCAGCGGAACGCCAGTGACCATGGCCACCGCCATGAGGGAGCGGCGATCCGGTATGCCGCGAGCGCTCAGCCAGCACCGACGCGGGCGCATCGCTCCTCGATGGGCGCAGAGTCGACGCCCTCAGCGTTGGAGTCGAGGCGACCCAGCATGACGATCTCGATCACGTCCGCTACGTTGTGCTGGCTCAGCAGTCCAGTTCATCACGATGCCTCACCGTGGTCACCGGTGACACCTGCCTGGTTTTCCCTCCGTGCGCGTGGCCAGTGATCCTGTTCGGATCTGTGACCCCCCCGGAATGTGACCCGGGCCCGCGGCTCAAGCTGGCGCTCGATGGCCAAACCCCGACTGGGTCACGCGGTCCGCATGACGGAGACGGCGTGCCCGGAGCAACCCCTCCATCGGGGGTGCGGCTGCCCCTAGACGCGAGAAACACGATGCGTCACTGGATCGGCTCGTTTTCCAGAATGCGTGACTTTCGTGAGTGAGACTTGAGACAAAGCGCGAGCTGTGGGCAGGAAACCCATTGGGCAATGCCGGTCAGTGGACCGCTTCGGACGGACGGAAGTGGCGAACCGAGTGCGACACGCCCCAAACCGGCCGCGGCGCTTGCCGCTCGTGGGCAGGGGTCGACTTCATCAAGTCCACGCAGACCTCCAGCGGCACCACCTACGCGTGGGACGCAGACTGGGTCTTCAACAACATCGTCTACTTCGACAGCTACAACCCGTACCCGGCTTGGCCAGCACCCAGCCCCTAACAAGCCGGCGATAACATGACGACGGTCTGGGTCCTCCCATGGTGGAGGGCCCAGACCGTCTGTGAAGTTGCACCAGGCTGCGGGACAAGCGGGTCATGAGACGGTCACCGACGCGACTTCCCGTGACTCGATCCTAATCCGTCTCTTGCGCAGCGCTTCCTGTTCGGCGTCGGAAAGGTGCGATGCCCAGCCCGAAGGTGGGAAGATTGCCGGGTGACTGCAATTTGGGGCCATCGTGGGGCGTCCGCCTACGCGCCAGAGAACACGCTCGCGTCCTTCCAGCAGGCGATCCAGCTGGGGGTTGACGGCGTCGAGCTGGATGTCCAGCGCACGGCCGACGGACACATCGTCGCGATCCACGATGAGTCGGTGAACCGTACCTCCAATGGCTTCGGTCGCGTCGTTGACATGACCCTCGACGAGCTGCGCCACCTTGACTTCGCGCACGGCTTCGCGGGACGCCGCAATGTGAAGATCCCAACTTTGCAGGAAGTTCTCGAACTCTTCCGCGAGACCACGCTGACCGTGAACATCGAGCTGAAGAACACCATCGTCCTTTACCCGGGGATGGAGGACGACGTGGTGCGGATCGTGAACGAGTTCGGGATGTTGGATCGCGTCATCATCTCGTCGTTCAACCACTACTCGCTGGCCAACCTCCGCGGGAAGATCCCCCCGCAGCACGTAGGAGCGCTGACCTCCGACGGCCTCTTCGAACCGTGGCGCTACGTCTCGTGGTTGGGCGCGGGCGCCATCCATCCCCACTTCGCCGCGCTGCAGCAGCCGGACTACGTGTGGCTCTGCCACGAAGCCGGCATCAAGGTCCACACCTGGACGGTGAACAAGGACGAGGACGCCATCGCGCTCGCAGCCAAGGGCGTGGACGCCATCATCACCAACCTCCCGGACCGCGTCGCGCGCGCCGTCCACGGACCACGGTGAGGGCGTTTCGCTAGGCTCAGGTCCATGACGAACCCGTTCCGCGCGGAACTCTGGGAGCCCGTGGCGGGCTTCGAGTTCACCGACATCACCTACCATCGCGCCAAGCACGTGCCAGCCGTGCGGATCGCCTTCGACCGGCCCGAGGTGCGCAACGCCTTCCGGCCTCACACCGTCGACGAGCTGTACCAGGCGCTGGAGCACGCGCGCACCTCGTCCGACATCGGATGCGTGCTGCTCACCGGCAACGGCCCGTCGGAGAAGGACGGCGGGTGGGCGTTCTGTTCGGGCGGGGACCAGCGGATCCGCGGTCGTGCCGGCTACCAGTACGCCGAGGGCGAGACGTCCGAATCCGTCGACGCGGCGAAGCTCGGCCGCCTCCACATCCTCGAGGTGCAGCGGCTCATCCGGTTCATGCCGAAGGTGGTCATCGCGCTGGTCAACGGCTGGGCCGCGGGTGGGGGGCACTCGCTGCACGTGGTCGCCGACCTCACGCTCGCGTCGCGCGAGCATGCGAAGTTCAAGCAGACCGACGCCGACGTCGGCTCGTTCGACGCCGGCTACGGCTCGGCGTACCTGGCGCGCCAGGTGGGCCAGAAGTTCGCGCGGGAGATCTTCTTCCTGGGCGATGTGCACGACGCCGAGGACGCGCACCGCATGGGCATGGTCAACCGGGTCATCCCGCACGCCGAACTGGAGGACGTCGGCCTGGAGTGGGCCGCCAAGATTTGCGGCAAGTCCCCGACGGCGCAGCGGATGCTGAAGTACGCGTTCAACGCCATCGACGACGGGCTGGTAGGCCAGCAGGTGTTCGCCGGCGAGACCACGCGGTTGGCCTACATGACCGACGAGGCGGTCGAGGGCCGCGATGCCTTCCTCGAGAAGCGCGACCCCGACTGGAGCCGCTTCCCCTACTACTACTGAGGCCTTCACGTCTCCCGAGTAGGGAGCGAGGAACGGCCGCTACTCAGCTCAGGAGACGTGAAGCAGCGTCGCCTGACAAGCTCAGGCGAAGAGCACGAGGAGCAGCGCCCACGTCGACAGCGCGATCTCCACGAGCCCGATCTGCAGCGGGCGACGGGGAGCGCGGGGCATTCGGAAGGAACGCCCGACGAGCGCAACTCCCCAGAGGCTCCAGGGCCAGGTGAGCCAGCCGAGCCCAATGCCGGCGACGAGCGCGGCTAGCACTGCCGTGTGGTAGATACCTGAGCGGCGGGCCGAGTGCGGGTCGTTCCGCTCCCGGATGAGCGCCTTGACGTGGAAGACGGTGCCGACGAAGTAGAGGGTAACCGCAGCCATGACCGCTAGGTCGGGCAGCCGGGCGGGGTCGTCGGCCGGCCATGGTCGCAGCACTGCCATCAGGCCGCAGGAGGCCACCACGGTCAGGACCCCCGAGAGCAGCGACCGCTCGCGCTTCGAGGCCGCGAGCCAGAGCGAGATGCCGAGAACGACGGCATAGGGGGGCACCCAGATGAGGATCGGCCATCCCTTCTGGATGAGCGTCGCCACACCGAAGACGGCGGAGATACCGAGGTAGGTGATCAGGGGCGTCTGGAAGGAGGCGCGCCGCCTGGCCGGTGCCTTGAGCCACAGCGTCGCCGCGTTGAAAGCGAAGTAGCCGACCAGCCACGTCAGCCCCAGCGTCGCGTCGCTCCACTCGAGTGGCCGCAGCCGTGCGGCGAGGAGCAGCCCCGTGACGTACGGGACGATGATCATCGCCCAGGCGCCGTGCTGCTTCGGTACCCAGCCCGCAGGGATCTTCCTAGCCATTCAGTCAATCTATCGGGGCTGGCTGGCCGCCTCTCTCCGGGGATCGGCGAGTGCTATTGGGCCAGTCCGTAGAGCCGGTCGCCAGCGTCGCCGAGGCCGGGGACGATGTAGCCCACCTCGTTCAGCCGCTCGTCGACCGCCGCCACGACGAGGTTGCAGGGCACGTGAAGGCCGGCCAGCAGGTCGCGCAGTTTCTCGATCCCCTCGGGGGCGGCGAGGAGGCAGATGGCCGTGATGTCGTCGGCGCCCCGGTCGACGAGGAACTGGACGGCGCCCCCGAGCGATCCGCCGGTCGCCAGCATCGGGTCGAGCACGTAGCATTGCCGTCCCGACAGGTCGTGGGGCAGCCGCTCGGCGTAAGTCATGGGCTGCAGCGTCTCCTCGTCGCGGATCATGCCGAGGAAGCCGACCTCCGCCGTCGGGACCAGCCGGAGCATGCCGTCGAGCATCCCGAGACCTGCACGGAGGATGGGCACGACCAGCGGCGCGGGCTGTGAGAGCTTCACCCCGGTGGTGCTGGTGACGGGGGTCTCGATGTCGACCGACCCGACGCGGACGCCACGCGTCGCCTCGTAGGCCAGCAGGGTGACGAGCTCCTCGACGAGGCGCCGGAACACGGGCTGCTCCGTGTCCTTCTTACGCAGCAGCGTCAGCTTGTGATCGACCAGGGGATGGCTTACGACGGTAACTTCCACGCCCCAACTTTCCCACATCCGGGCACCCACGCGTAGCGGATCGTCGGCCGGTGGTGTGTCGCGGTGGATTGCGTGCGAAGATGGGTGCCCGAGCCGAGGAAGGGAGATGTCGTGGACGTGTTTGACGAGGACGCTGAGCCGTTCGACCTCAATGATGAGGGTGACGACGTCGACGACGAGGACCTCGACTTCGACGATCTTGAGGACGCTACCGAGGACGACGTGGATCTGGTCGTCGCGCTCTACCGCGAGGACGGCAAGGCCGTGGCCGTGCCGCTCGATTACGACCTTGCCAACGACCTGGATGAGCTCGTCAGCCAGCTAAGCCGGCTCCCGGGCGACTCCGGAGCCGACGGCTGGGTGTCGGTCGCCGGCGAGTTCTTCGTCATCTGCCGGGTCCGGGGCCGCACTGTCGAGGTGCTGCTGAGTGACATCACGGCGGCCCAGGACTGGCCCATCGCGCGCGACGTCGTCGACTATCTGGGCGAGGAGATGCCCGACGAGGACGACGATTCCGTTCCGCTTGGAGACCTGGAGATGTACGCCGCGTCCGGCCTGAGGGCGTTCGAGCTTGAGGCGATCGCGACGGACTACGACGAGGATTCCGACGTGCTTCTGGGGCGCATCGCGAAGAAGCTCAAGGTCGCCGACGTGTTCGAGCGGGCGGCCGAGGCCTTCGACGAGTAGTGGGCACTCGCTGGCACGCCGCGATGGGCGAGGCTCTGGCGGAGGCCGTGGCTGCTGAGGCCCACGGTGACGTGCCCATTGGTGCCGTAATTCTCGACGCCGAGGGGCGCGTCATCGCGCGGGGCGGCAACGAGCGGGAGCTGACCGGCGACCCGACCTCCCACGCGGAGATTGTGGCCATCCGCCGCGCTGCCGAGGCGCTGGGGGAGTGGCGGCTGACCGGCTGCACCATTGTCGTGACCCTGGAACCCTGCACGATGTGCGCGGGCGCGATCGTCGCCGCGCGCCTCGACCGGCTTGTGTTCGGCGCTTTCGACGAGAAGGCCGGCGCCGTCTCGTCGCTCTGGGACGTGGTCCGCGACCCTCGCCTCAACCATCGACCCTTGGTGACGTCGGGCGTCATGGCGTCCGAGTGCGCGAACGTCCTCGGGGGCTTCTTCGCGGAACGCCGGTCTTCCTCCTCGTCTCCCTAGCAGCGGCCGTGAGGTACGAGCTTTCGATACGGGGGTTCGTTCCTCACCCCCTACTTAGGGAGACGCTTTGCTTTCACGGGGTACAGGCCCGCTCGGCGCGGGGTCTCAGCGTGGTCGCCCGCCCAGAGGTGGCGCCGAGCAGTCTTTCTCACGGTTGGGCCGCCGATCAATCGTCCTTGATCGATGAACAGGGCTAGCCTGCGGTCATGAGTACCACCCCCGAGCGGCCGGCAGACCGGCCGGCGCGTGTCCGCAGCACCATCATCGTCTTGTCGGTCGGCATGGGGCTGCTGCTGCTCTTCGCCTACGCCGCCGAGACCCTCTTCGACCGGGCGCCGGGGGGCGCGTTCTTCTTCGTGGTGCCGGTGATCGGATTCCTCATCCCCATGTTGCTGTCTGCACTGTCGGTGCCCCGCGAGAGGCGCGGCCTCGTCGTCGGCCTGGCGTTGGCCTCCGCGGCCGTCGCCGCGGCGACCTTGGTGGTCTCGGCGATCTTTGAGTGGACGCACTGGCTCCCATGGATCGCGGGCACGGTCGCCAGCGTCGCCCTGGGTCTGGGGGCCGCACTCGGCGCCGGTGATGCGGTGCCGCGTACCGAAGTCGCCGACTAGTCGATGACCGGCGCGCTGGGGTCTGGCTGCGCCGTGCGGAACACCAGCGCGGTGACGAACGCAAGCACCGCGATCCCCGCGGCGACGTAGATGCCGCCGGTCCCGCCGGCGGCGTCGATCGCAATGCCCGCCGTCGCGCTTCCGATCGAGGCGCCCAGAAGCTGCCCGGTGCCGATCCATCCGTAGGCTTCGGCCGTCTCGGCGAAGGAGACGCTGCCGGCGATGATGTTGGAGACCGCCGCCAGCGCCGGCGCGATCCCGAGCCCCGCCACGAACAGCGCAACCGCGAGCCCCCAGAAGCCGGAGGACACGGCGGCGATGCCGAACCCGCCGACGATGATGACCAGCCTCAGCGCCAGCGACCAGCGTCCGATCGGACGGTTCCCGGCCGCGAGACCGCCGAGGAGGGAGCCGACGGCGGAGATCGCCAGCACGATGCCGGCGTTGATGCTTCCTTCGCCGAACGACGCGACGACGGCCGCCTCGACCGCAGCGAACGACCCGATCATCAGCAGCGAGACCACCACCATGAGCACCACCGACGGGCTGCTCAGCACGCGGCCGAACTTTCGGGTGGCGGCGGGGATGCGGAGTTGACGCACCAACGGATCCAGCGCGAACACCAAGCCACCTGCCACCTGGATGGCGACGACGACCAGCAGCGCCGTCGTCGACCCGAAGACCGCCACGAGCACCGTGATGAGCACCGGGCCGATCACCCAGATGATCTCCTGCAGAGCGGCGTCGAGGCTGAACAGCGCCGTCAGGAGGTTGCGTGGCGACAGCCGCGGGTACAGCGTGCGAACTGTCGGAATGACCGGGGGCATGGCCGCGCCCCCGACGGCCGCCATGGCCATGACGGCGGGGAGCGGGAGGCCCGGGAACAGGGCGACCCCGACGAACGCAGCGCACGAGAGCGCGAGCGTGAGGAGGAGAACGAAGGTGGTGCCGAACCGGCTCAGCTGACGCGAGACGATCGGTCCGGCGACGGCCATCCCGACGGAGAAGGCGGCCAGCACCATGCCGGCGGCGGTGTAGTTGCCCTTGGCGTGCTCGACGTGGATGAGGAGGCCGAGGGAGTACATCCCGGCAGGGAAGCGGGCGGCGAGCTGCGTCCCGAGGACCCGGGCCAGTCCTGGTTGGCGCACCAGCTCCGCAAAATGTCGCACCGGCCAACTCTAGGGCTCAAGTGTCACCCGGACCAAAGGGGCTGCCCGATCGTGCCCGCGGGGCCGGGAGACAGCAGAATGGAGGGATGTTGACGCTGCAGATTGCCCGCAACCCCGAGGAGTCCTCCCTGCCCTTCCTGGTGAGGATTCCGATCGGAGACGGGATTGTGCTGCGGGTGAAGGACACGTGGCCGAGGACGTCGAAGATCTACTGCCATCCGCACGGGCTGCCCTGGCCCGAGGAGCCCGAGATCGTCGAGGAATTGTCTCTTCGGTCCTGCGTGAAGCGCGGCGCGGCGATCGACATCGAGGTGGATCGGACGCGCGAGAGCCGCTCGCAGTTCGTCTTCGCGCGCGCTCGTGGGCGGGAAGTGATCTTCTGGCAGAGCCGACGCACGTCGAAGACTGCGCGCCCCGACGTCAAGCTGCCGACCGCCCGAGCCTCGGGCCTCGCGGAGCTGGAGATCCTCGTCGACACCCGGGAGCGGTACGCCTGGAAGTTCGCTGCGGAGCAGGCCACCACCGTCAAGCGCGCCCTGCCCGTCGGTGATTACGGGGTAGAGGTCGACGGCGAACTCGTCGCGGCCGTTGAACGGAAGTCGCTGGAGGACCTGGTCGGCAGCCTGCTTCAGGGCAAACTCTTCGAGCAGCAGGCTGCTCTCGCGGAGCTTCCGCACGCCGTGGTCCTCGTGGAGGACCGGTACTCGTCGGTATTCAAGCTGACGCACGTGCGGCCGTCGGTGGTCGCCGACATGCTCGGGGAGGCGCAGGTCCGGCACCCGACGGTGCCCGTGATCTTCGCCGAAACCCGCCCGCTCGCCGAGCAGTGGGCATTCCGTTTCTTCGGCGCCGTTCTGCGGGAACGAGCGATGAGCGAGGAGCTCGATCGCAGGATCGGGGCCGGGGAGCTGTAGGCCACGATTGGCGAAGGGTCCCAGGCTTCGTTAAACTGATCGGCGGTGATGTGTCTGAGCGGCCGAAAGAGCTCGCCTCGAAAGCGAGAGTAGGGAAACCTACCGGGGGTTCAAATCCCTCCATCACCGCCGCAGGCCCCCGGGAAACCGGGGGCCTTCTCACGTGTAGTGGGTTTGCGCGGGACCGTAGCTCGTCAGGGGGTCTCGGCTGCCGTCGGGCTCGGCGACCCGGAAAGTGACGGCGACGGAGACGGGCTGGGCTCGGGGACGACGCAGATCTGGCCGTCGGGGGCGGAGACCTGGAACAGCGGGGGGTTGGCCGGGTCGGAGCCGTCGTTGGCGCCCAGGAAGTCGGTGCCGAGGTAGATGTCGACGGTGCCGTCGATGCGGTCGTCGTACTCGACGGTCGGCTCGAGGAAGTAGGACTTCACCAGCCGGATCTGGCCGGTCTGGTTCTCGTTGGCCCGGATGACCGTCCCACGGATGCGCTCGTCGGTGTTGTCCACTCGGATGACCTTGAACCCCACTTCGGTGAGCCGACGGGCCTCACGGTTCGCGAGTCCGCTCGTGAATCCACCGTTGAAGATGCGCACGGAGACATGCGTCACGTTGAGCAGCTCGGCTTCTTCCACCACGCACGGGGTCGGCGAGGGCGACGGCAGGGGCTCGGTCAGCGCCTTCCACCCCCAGGAGGCTCCCCAGATCAGCAGAGCAAGCAGCCCCAGCAGGATGACTGGGGTGGCGATGAGCCTGAAGATACGCACGGTGGGGAAGTCTACTTTCTAGGGTTCTGCGAAGGTAACCTACTTCAACTCCAGCACCCGCGCGTGCATTGTCTGCCTTTGCTGAAGCGCGGCGCGCAGGGCGCGGTGGAGGCCGTCCTCGAGGTAGAGCTCCCCACGGTAGGCGACGACGTGGGCGAACAGGTCGCCATAGAACGTCGAATCCTCCTCGAGGAGGGCTTCGAGGTCGAGGGTTCGTTTGGTGGTGACGAGCTCGTCCAACCGCACCTGGTGGGGCGCGATGGCGATCCACTGTTTATGGGTGTACCCGTGGTCCGGGTAGGGGCGGGTGTCACCGACTCTCTTGAAGATCACCGCACCAGCCTACAGTCGCGGCCCTCACCGAGGGTCCCTGGCCGGGGGATGCGTTGAGCAAGTGAGATGGGTCGACGAAACCAAACAGCGTTACACCGGCGTGTCGCGTCGTTGACCCATCTCATTTGCTCAAGTCACCGACCGCACCGCGCCCAGTCGTTCCGTGTGGGAAAGTAGGGCGGTGAGCAACGACGCATTGATTCAGAAGATCACAGACGGCTACACGTTCGAGGCGCCGGCCGCGACGCTCGGGGTGCTGGTCGACGGCGACCCTGTGCCCGACGCGAAGGTCCGGATCCCGCTCAAGATGTTCAACCGGCACGGCCTGGTGGCCGGAGCCACCGGCACCGGCAAGACCGTCACCTTGCAGGTCATGGCCGAGGCGCTGAGCTCGGCCGGGGTGCCCGTTTTCGCCGCGGACATCAAGGGCGACCTCAGCGGCATGGCCACCCCTGCCGCCGGCAGCGAGAAGCTGCTTGCCCGCACCGAGAAGCAGGGCCAGCCGTGGGAGCCCAAGGCCTTCCCGTGCGAGTTCTACGCCCTGGGCGGCATCGGCATCGGGGTCCCGGTACGCGCGACCGTGTCGTCGTTCGGCCCCATCCTGCTCAGCAAGGTGCTCGGGCTCAACCAGGTGCAGGAGTCCTCGCTCGGCCTGATCTTCCACTACGCCGACCAGGAGGGGCTCGCGCTCCTCGACCTCAAGGACCTGACGGAGCTCATCAAGTACCTCATCTCCGACGAGGGAAAGGCCCAGCTCAAAGGCATCGGGGGGATCTCCACCGCGACCGCGGGCGTCATCCTGCGCAACCTCGTCACGCTGTCCAGCCAGGGCGCCGACGTGTTCTTCGGCGAGCCGGAGTTCGACGCGGCCGACCTCATGCGGGTCGCGCCCGACGGCCGCGGCGTCGTCTCCCTGCTCGAACTGCCCGAGTTGGCAAGCCGCCCGGCGCTGTTCTCGACCTTCCTCATGTGGCTGCTGGCCGACATGTTCGCCGAGCTGCCCGAGGTCGGCGATCTCGACAAGCCCAAGCTCGTGTTTTTCTTCGACGAGGCGCACCTCCTCTTCAACGACGCCTCCAAGGCGTTCCTCGACGCCATCACCCAGACGGTGCGACTCATCCGCTCCAAGGGCATCGGCGTGTTCTTCGTCACCCAGACGCCGAAGGATGTGCCGGACGATGTCCTGGCCCAGCTCGGCTCGCGCGTGCAGCACCAGCTGCGGGCGCACACCCCCAACGACGCCAAGGCGCTCAAGGCGACGGTGTCGACCTACCCCAACTCCGACTACGAGCTGGAAGACGTGCTGCAGCAGCTCGGCATCGGCCAGGCCGTCGTGACGGTCATGAGCGAGAAAGGCGCCCCCACCCCGGTGGCCTGGACGCAGATCTGGGCGCCGACGTCGACGATGGGTCCCACTCCCGAGGACCAGTTGCGCGCGGGCGTCGCCCAGTCCGCGCTGATGGAGAAGTACGGCGAGGCGCTCGACAGGGAGTCCGCCTACGAGGTCCTCACGCGCCAGCTGGAAGAGGGCGCGAGGAAGGCCGAGGAGGAACGCCTCGAAGCTGAGCGGCTCGAGGAGGCCAAGCGCATCGAGGAGGAACTGGAGGCGCTCGAGAAGGAGCAGGCAAAGCGCGAGCGCGAGGCCCTCGCGGAGCAGCGGCGCCTGGAACGCGAGCGCAAGGCGGAGGAGGCGGCGCGTCGCCGCTACGAGAGGGAGAACCCGTCGCTCGTGCAGCAGGTGACGAAATCGCCTGTGTTCAAGGATTTCGTCCGTACCGCGAGCCGCGAGATCGTGCGCGGTCTCTTCGGGACCGGCCGCCGCCGATGATCCCGTCTCCCCGGTGAGCGAGAAGCGGGGGATCCCCAATTCCGTTTCCCCGAGCGTATCGAGGGTGCTGGTCGATGCACGTCCCGAAAGGTGCCATTCAGCGACATGTACGACCACTATGGTCGCGCGTGTCAGCAAACTGACCCTTTCAGAGTGGGTAGAGAGACGCCCCAGTTCTAGGTGAGGGCGACGCCGGTGGCGACCTCAGTCGACGGTGTAGCGCTCGATGTCGGGATCGTTGCGCACCGCGTCGGTCAGGCTCTGCAGGCGCTCGGCAAGGACTGCGGCGCCGTACTCGGCGCGGAGGAAGCCGCGCCAGGCATTGTTGGTCTCCTGGCCGAGCCCGTAGTGCGAGTCGAACCGCCACGTGAAGACATCCTCACCCGCGTCCGCGAGGAGTCGGGTCTGTGACGCGAGCGCCGTCGACTCGACATCCGCAGGGACGCTTCCCCGCACGACCGTGGGGATGAGGTTGGTGCGGGAGAAGTCGGCGGCAGCCTGCTGCGACAGCATGATCCGCAGCAACTCCTTGCCCCCGGCGGGATTGTTCGCCCTCTCGGGTACGAGGAACTGTTCGGTCGGGGCGGAGTGGATGGCGGTGGCCGGGAGGGTCGGGGCGGCGGTAAGGGTCGGGACCGGGGCGACGGTGAAGGCGAAGTCCGCCGACGCCGTGCCCGCCATCTCGTGGGCGATCCACGCCCCGGAGGGGTAGAGGAGGGCCTCCCCGTCGCGGGACCAGCGTTCCTGGGCCTCGAGGTACGGCCCGCCGTCGAGGAGGAATCCCTCCGCCACGCAGAGTTCCAGCTGATCGAGCACCCCGGAGACGGCCGGGTGGAACCAGCAACCCTCCTCCAGGTTGTCCAGCGCCCGACGCACGTCGTGCCCGCCCTCCTTGATGGCGGACGTGATGGCCAGCTCCTGGTAGTAGGACTCGGCCCCCTCTCCCCAGACGAACAGGTACCGACCCTCGCGGCGCGCCTCCTCGCCGAGCTCCAGCAGCGTGTCCCACGTGGCGGGCACGGCCCAGCCGGCCGCGGCGAACGCTGTGGCCGAGTGCCAGAGCCCGTAGACGGACAGGGCGTAGTTGATCGCGATCAGGCGACCGTTGAACGTCCCAGCGTCCAGCACCCCGTGGTAGAGGGTCTCCGCGATCGGGATCCCCTCGAGGTTCTCGGACTCGACGACGTCGTCGAGCGAGGCGAAGTCGTCAGCCATCGACGCGACGCTGAGCTTCCCGACCCCGGAGTTGTCGATGAGGTCGGGCGGGGTGGCGCCGTCGGCGAAGAGGTCGGCCACGGTGCCCGAGATGTCGGTGGTCGGGGTCACCAGCACCGTCACGCCGTCGTACAGGTCGCTCAGCAGTCCGGCGGCGGCCCGCACGTAACCCGTGCCGAAGCCACCGTCGAACACGACGGCCTCCACCCGCGACGGGGTCTCCAGCCCGAACGGCAACGCGCTGGGGGAGGCCGACGGCGACGCGGCGGGAGAACTGGGACCGGACGGCGCCTCAGGGGGGTCCGGCTGGCACGCCACCGCGGCGACGGAGGACGCGGCCAGGGTCGCCAGCACGTGGCGACGGCTGATCTTCACAGAGCCAAGACTAGCCTGCGCCGGGGGCCGCCCCGACCGGCAAAGTGTCCCGTCAGCGGCCGGTTCCGGCGTAGACCGTCGCGGCCTCGTCGGCGTCCAGGCCGAACGCTGAGTGAGAGGCGCGGACCGCGGCGTCGACGTCGTCGGCGCTCACGATCACGGAGATGCGGATCTCGGAGGTGGAGATCATCTGCAGGTTGACGTTGGCCTTCGCGAGGGCGTCGAAGAACGTGGCGGAGACGCCGGGATGCGAGCGCATGCCCACCCCGACGACCGAGACCTTGCCGATCTGATCGTCGTACAGGAGCTCTTCGAAGCCGACCTCGTCGCGGACGGCCTCCAGCGCCTCCATCGCAAGGGCGCCGTCGGTCATGGGCAGCGTGAACGAGATGTCGGTGGCGGCATCGGAGAGGCGCGACACGTTCTGCACGATCATGTCGATGTTGATCTCCTTGTCGGCGATCGCCCTGAAGATTCGAGCAGCCTCACCGACCTTGTCGGGCACCCCGACGATGGTGACCTTGGCCTCGCCGCGATCGTGCGCAACCCCGGTGATGATGGCTTCTTCCATGGCTTCGTCCTTCGTGATCTCGTCCTGGCTCTTGACCCAGGTGCCTTGCTTGTCTGTGAACGAGGAGCGCACGTGGACCGGCACCCCTTCGCGGCGTGCGTACTCGACGCAGCGCAGGTGGAGGATCTTCGCGCCCGAGGCGGCCATCTCCATCATGTCTTCGTAGCCGATCTCGGCGATCCGGCGGGCCGACGGCACGATGCGCGGGTCGGCCGTGTAGACGCCGTCGACGTCGGAGTAGATCTCGCAGTAGTCCGCGCCGAGCGACGCCGCCAGTGCGACGGCGGTGGTGTCGGAGGCACCACGGCCGAGGGTCGTGACGTCCTTGGTGGTCTGCGCGACGCCCTGGAATCCCGCCACGATCACCACGTTGTCCTCGGCGAGCGACTTCTCGACGCGCCCCGGAGTGATGTCGATGATGCGCGCGTTGCCGTGCGTGGGGGTGGTGATGATGCCGGCCTGCGATCCGGTGTAGCTGACGGCGTCGACGCCGAGGTCGCTCAGCGCCATGGCCAGGAGCGCGGCGGACTGGCGCTCGCCCGTGGTGAGCAGCATGTCCAGCTCGCGCGATTTCGGCCGCGGCGATACCTGCAGCGCGAGGTCCATCAGCTCGTCGGTGGTGTCGCCCATCGCGGAGATGACGATGATGACGTCGTGCCCCTCGCTGCGGGTTCGCGCGATCCGGCGGGCGACCCGCTTGATCGACTCGGCGTCCGCCACCGACGATCCGCCGAACTTCTGAACAATGCGTCCCATGAAACCTCCTGATGAACCGCTCACCAAGGATAGGTCCACCGGCGCGGGACCGCGCGGGTAATCTCAGGCAGGTGACGACGCTGCCGATCCTTTCCCCCGAAGAACAGCGCGTGCTGGGCTGCCTCCTCGAGAAGCAGATCACCGTGCCGGATTCGTACCCGCTCACCATGGCGGCGCTGCGCACCGCCTGCAACCAGAAGTCGAGCCGCGACCCGGTGACGGACTACGACGAGCGGACCGTGCAGGACACCGCGCGGATGCTCAAGGACCGCGGCCTCGTCCGCGTCACCTGGCTCGACTACGGCAGGCGCACCCTGAAGTACGCGCAGACCGCCGTCGAGGCGCTCGGCCTCGCCGACGACGAGCGGGCCCTGCTGACCGTCCTCCTCCTACGCGGACCGCAATCGCCCGGGGAACTGAAGACCCGCGCCGACCGGATGCACGAGTTCGACGACCGGGGCGAGGTCGAGGCAGTGCTGCAGCGCATGGCAGCGCGCGAGGAGCCGCTCGTCGCGCGGCTCGAGCGCCGGCCCGGCCAGCAGGATCACCGCTGGGCGCACACGTTGGGTGAGGCACCGGTGGACGCCCCTGCGCCCGCCGTCGACCGCGAGCAGGTGCTGGCCGAGGGATCCGAGGCGCGCGACCGCACGGTCGTCGAGGCCTACGACGCCGTCGCCGAGGACTATGCCGACGCCTATGGAGGGGTGGCGAAGCCGTTCGAGCGCTGGCTGCTGACCCGCGTGGCGGAGCTGGCCGGGCCGCATCAGCTGGCCGACGTCGGCGCCGGCCCCGGCGACGTCACCGCCTTCCTGGCCGAGGCCGGAGCGGCACCGACGGGGTTCGACGTGTCGCCGCGGATGGTGGAGGTGGCCCGGCAGAGGCACCCGGAGTTGGACTTCGAGGTGGGCGACCTGCGCCGCCTGCTCCGCCCCGGCACGGCCGCCGGGTGGGGCGCCGTCGTCAGCTGGTTCTCCCTCATCCACCTCGCGCCCAGCGAACTCACCCCCGCGGTCCGCGGGCTGGCCGAGACTCTTCTCCCCGACGGCGTGCTCGCGCTGGCCGTCAAGACCGGCAACGCCGTCGAGCAGCGCAGCCAGTGGCTGGGCCACGACGTGCGGATCGCGCAGGTGCTCCACGATCCGTCGGCGGTCCTCGGCGCTGTCCGCTCAGCCGGACTGACCGACCTGGAGGTCTACCTAACCGGTGAGGGGCAGGACCGGCTCTACGTGATCGGCCGACGCGAGTGAGCCCGACCATCAGACCGGCCACCAAGGATGATCTCCCGGCGGCCTCTGCGCTGTTCGGTGCAGCGTTCGAGACCACGCCGCAGTGGCGCTGGATGATCGAGGACGACGAGGCCAGGCACGCGGTGCTCCCGTCACTACTGCGCTCGACCCTCGCCCAGGGCCTCGCCCGCGGGCGGCTGGTGGTGGCCGACGACGACGGCGCACTGGCCGGCGTGGCGTGCTGGATGGCGCCGGGTAAGTGGCGGGTGCCGGCGTGGCGCGGTGCGACGTCGGTGCGCGAGGTCATCCCGCACGTCCGGTCGGGGGCGCTGCTGGGCTTCATCGAGCGCGGCAGGGTTGTCGACGGGGCGGCCAAGGCCGCCCATCCGGCGGAGCCGCACTGGTACCTCGGTGGGGTGGCGGTGGCGCCGTCGGAGCAGGGGAGAGGGCTCGGCGCACAGCTGATCCGCGAGGGCCTCAGCCACACGGGACAGCTCCCGGTCTATCTCGAATGCGAGGAGGGACTGGCGCACTACTACGAGACGTTCGGATTCCGCCGACGCCACCGCATCGATCCGGGTGGTGGGGCGCCCGCGCAGGCCGGGATGTGGCTCGAACCTGACTTTGGTACCTAGCGGGAGCCTGAATCGCCACAACCGACGGCTGTCGGGGCTAGCCTGAAGGCATGAATACCGTTCGCTGGGGCATCGTTGGGACAGGCGCCATCGCCCACGGCGTCGTAGGCGACTTCCAGTTCGTGCCGGGGGCTGAGCTGGCCGCCGTCGCTTCGCGGACCGAAAGCAAGGCCAAGGACTTCGCAGACCAGTACGGCATCCCCGGGGCGTTCGGCTCCTACCGTGCGATGCTGGAATCCGACGACGTCGATGTGGTCTACATCGCCACCCCCCATCCGCAGCACCGGGATATCGCGCTGGCAGCTATCGACAACGGCAAAGCCGTGCTGGTGGAGAAGGCCTTCACCGCGACTCTCAAGGGCACCCAGCAGGTGGTGGACGCCGCTCGCGCGAAGGGCGTGTTCGCCATGGAGGCCATGTGGACCCGGTTCCTCCCGGTGGTGGCGGCCGCCCGCGAGGTGGTTGCCTGGGGCCGCATCGGCGATGTGGTCGGCGTGCAGGGCGACCTCTATGCCTACCGCGAGTACCAGGCCGACCACCGGCTCTTCGCGCCCGAGCTGGGCGGCGGGGCGATCCTGGATCTGGGCGTCTACGTCGTCAACTTCGCGCAGGCGTTCCTGGGGGATGTCAAAGAGATCGACTCCCGCGCTCGTCTCTACCCCACTGGGGTGGACAAGGCCGTCACGATGAACCTCGTCCACGCGGCGGGCGGGCTGTCGTCGCTCACCTGCGGCTTCGACGGCCATGGCCCCGGCCGCATGATCGTCGTCGGGACGAAGGGGTGGATCGAGGTCGAGCCCCGGTTCCACCATCCGTCGATGATCACGGTGCACCGCAACGGCGTCCTGCCGCGCATCATCGAGGCGCTGCCCACCGGCCGCGGCTACAGCCACGAGTTCGCCGAGGTGACCGCCCGGATCGCGGCGGGCGAGACCGAGTCGCCGACGATGCCCCTGCGCGACACCCTCGAGGTGATGAAGGTCCTCGACAAGTGCCTCCACCAGGCGGGGATCACCCAGCGCGAGGCCGACGTCGATCTCGGCCCCTAGTTCCCTGAGCTTGTCGAAGGGTAACGGCCCCGTCCCCTTCCGCCGCCCGTGACACAAGGGCGGCGACAACGGGCACGGCCGTAACCCTTCGACAAGCTCAGGGAACGAGGACGACAAGCTCAGGGACCGATTCGACGCGCGCCGAGCGGCGTCAGGCCTTCGCGAGGTGGATCGTCAGGCCCAGGTCCTCGTCGACGTCCGTCGGGTCCGCCACGGCCGCCGTCTCCAGCTCCACCGCGAGCACCTCGTCGGCGATGAGCTGCCGGTGCGTCTCCACCGCCTCGGCGAGCTGACCGTCGGCCTCCACCGTCAAGACGATGCGATCCGAGACGTCGAGACCGTGCCGCTTGCGCGCCTCCTGGACGAAGCGGATCACCTCGCGGGAGAGGCCGGCCAGGATGAGCGCTGGGGTGAGCTCCAGATCGAGCGCCACCGTCTCTCCCTGCTCGTTGACCACCGACCAGCCCTCGCGGGGGCGCTCGCTCAGGATCACGTCGTCGGCGGTGAGCTCGATCGTCTCCCCGTCGAACTCGAACTCGGCCCGGCCCTTGTCCCGCAGCTCGCCGGCCAGCCAGGCCGCGTCGAGCTCCGCGATGGCGCCCGCCACCAGCGGCGTGCGCTTGGCGAAGCGCTTGCCGAGGTTGCGGAAGTTGCCCTTGGCCGAGTAATCGACGAGGTCGCCGGCGGACGCGAAGGATTCCACGGTCTCGACGTTCAGCTCCGCCTTGATCTCGTCGGTCAGCGCGGGGGTCAGCTTCTCGAAGATGGCGGTGGGCACCAGCATCCGGCTGAGCGGCTGGCGGATCTTCACCTTCGACTCGGCGCGCGCAGCGCGACCGAGCTCGACGGCGCGGCGCACCACCTCCATGGACTCGATGAGCGAGGCATCGATCAGCGACTCGTCGGCCGTCGGCCACGAAGCCAGGTGCACGGAGCTCGGACCCTCGGGGTTGGCGGCGTGGAAGAGGTCCTGCCAGACGCGTTCCGTGGTGAACGGCATGATCGGCGCGAGCAGCCGCGTGACGGTGTCGAGAGTCTCGTGCAGCGTCCACAGGGCGTCGTCGTCGCCGGCCCAGAAACGGCGACGGGAGCGGCGAACGTGCCAGTTGGACAGGGCGTCGACGAAGTTCGCCAGCAGCGTGCCGTAGCGCTGCGTGTCGAAGTTCTCCAGAGCGTCGGTGGCCTCCAGTACCAGCTGGTTCGTGACCGACGTGAGCCACCGGTCCAGCACGTGGCGCTCGGCGACCGCGGGGGCGTCGCCCGACGGCGTCCAGTCTGCGGCCCGTGCGTACAGGGAGTGGAAGGCGACGGTGTTCCAGTAGGTCAGCAGGACCTTGCGGACCGTCTCACCGATCGCCTGGTGGCCCACGCGACGGGCCGCCCAGGGCGATCCGGAGCACGCCATGAACCAGCGCACCGCGTCGGCTCCATGCTGATCCATGAGCGGGATGGGAAGCAGGATGTTGCCGAGGTGCTTGCTCATCTTGCGGCCGTCGTCGGCCAGGATGTGGCCGAGGCACACCACGTTGCGATAGCTCGACTTGCCGAACACCGCGGTGCCGACGGCCATGAGCGAGTAGAACCAGCCGCGGGTCTGGTCGATGGCCTCGCAGATGAAGTCCGCCGGGTAGCGCTCGGCGAAGACGTCCTCCGAGCCCTCCGCGTGCGGGTAGCCGAACTGCGCGAACGGCATGGCGCCGCTGTCGAACCACGCGTCGATGACCTCGGGGACGCGGCGCGACTCCTTGCCGCAGGTGGGGCAGTCGAAGGTGATGTCGTCGACGAAGGGACGATGGGGGTCCAGCTGGCTCTGGTCGGTGCCGGTCAGCTCCGACAGTTCGGCGCGCGAGCCGACGCACACCTGGTGGTCGTCCTCGCAGCGCCAGATCGGAAGCGGCGTCCCCCAGTAGCGGGTGCGGGACAGCGCCCAGTCGATGTTGTTGTTGAGCCAGTCACCGTAGCGCCCGTGCTTGACGTTGTCCGGGTACCAGGTGGTCGCCTCGTTCTCGGCGAGCAGCTCGTCCTTCAGCTGCGTGGTGCGGATGTACCACGACGGCATCGCGTAGTAGAGCAGCGCGGTGTGGCAGCGCCAGCAGTGGGGGTAGCTGTGCACGTAGTCGAGCACCCGGAACATGAGCCCGCGTCGCTCGAGGTCCTCCACGAGCACCTTGTCGGCATCCTTGAAGAACATCCCGCCCACCAGCGGGACGTCTGCCTCGAACTCGCCGGTCTTGGTGATCGGGTTGACGAACGGCAGGCCGTACGCGCGGCACACAGCCATGTCGTCCTCGCCGAAGGCGGGGGCCTGATGGACGAGGCCCGAGCCGTCCTCGGTGGTGACGTACTCGGCGAGCACGACGAAGTGGGCCTCGCCCTGGAACTCGACGAGCTCCAGCGGGCGCTGGTAGCCCCAGCGCTCCAGTTCCCTGCCGAGGAAGGAGTCCGTGAGCGTCCACTCCTCGCCCAGCACCTGCTCGGCGAGCGGTTCAGCGATGAGCAGCGACTTCTGCTCGGGATGGGTCGCCACCCGGTAGGTGACCTCGGGGTGCGCGGCGACGGCGGTGTTGCTGACCAGCGTCCACGGCGTCGTCGTCCAGACCAGCAGGTCGACGTCGCCGGCGAGCGGGCCGGAGGTGAGCGGGAAGCGCACGTAGATCGAGGGGTCGGTGACCTCCTCGTAGCCCTGCGCCAGCTCGTGGTCGGAGAGCCCGGTGCCGCAGCGCGGGCAGTAGGGCGCCACCCGGTAGTCCTCCTCCAGCAGCCCCTTGCCGTGGATCTGCTTGAGCGCCCACCACAGCGATTCGACGTACTGCGGCGTCATCGTCACGTAGGCGTCGTCGAGGTTGACCCAGTAACCCATCCGCTCGGTGAGTTCGGTCCACTCGTCGACGTGGCGCAGCACGGAGGAGCGGCACTTCGCGTTGAACTCCTCGACGCCGTACGCCTCGATGTCGGCCTTGCCGGAGAACCCGAGCTCCTTCTCGACGGCGAGCTCGACGGGCAGCCCGTGGCAGTCCCAGCCGGCCTTGCGTTCGACGTGGTAGCCCTGCATCGTCTTGAACCGCGGGAACATGTCCTTGAACACGCGCGCCTCGATGTGGTGGGCCCCCGGGGTGCCGTTGGCCGTGGGCGGGCCTTCGTAGAACGTCCAGGGCTCGCCGCCCCGGCTCTGCTCAAGGGACTGCGCGAAGGTGCCGCGCTCTTCCCAGAGCTTCAAGATGTCGTGCTCAAGAGCCGGGAAATCCACTTGCGCGGGCACGGCCTTGTAACCGGGGGAGCTGGTCATGGCGGTCCTTCTCATCGTCGTCGTCGCTGATGAGGGACGAGCTGGAAGCCCGCGGTACCACCCTCGTTGGGCGCGGCTGCGCCCCACTTGATTGCTGCCGCAGCCGGGTCTAGTGAGCGAGGTTCCCTCGCCGTTCTTCCGGCAGCTCCGAGGTGATGGCCTCATCGACGCCGTGCGGACTGGCCCATTATGCGCCAAGCCGACGCGGCACCCCAAACGGACGCCCGCGCGGCCGATAGCCTGACCGCATGGCCATCTTCAATGTTCCGCTCACCGAACTGCAGCAGCGACGCACGATCAAGTGGCGACGCTTCGAACCGGACGTGCTGCCGATGTTCGTCGCCGAGATGGACGCGCACCTCGCTGCACCAGTCCGGGAACGACTGGAACGGGCTCTCGCGATGGGCGACACCGGGTATCCCCAGCTGCCCGACTACCAGGAGGCGTTCGCCGACTTCGCTCAGTGGATGTGGGGCTGGAGCATCGAGCCGAAGCAGTTCAAGCTGGCCACCGACGTCGTCACGGGAATGCGCGAGGCCGTGCTGGGGCTCACCGCGCCCGGCGACGCCGTGGTGATCAACCCGCCGATCTACCCGCCGTTCCGCATGGTGAGCCCCGACCGCCACCTGGTGGAGGTGCCGCTCGGCGACGACGGCCGGCTCGATCTCGACGGCTTGGCCGAGGCCTTCGCGCGCCCTGAGACCACCGCGTACCTCCTGTGCTCCCCGCACAACCCGGCGGGCACGATCCACACGGTCGACGAGCTCACCGAGGTGGCCAGGCTGGCGAGCGAGCACGGCGTCGCCGTGATCTCGGACGAGATCCACGCGCCGCTGGCCGGCTCAGCCCACACCCCGTACCTGCAGGTGCCGGGTGCGGCCAACGCGCTGGTCGTGACGTCGGCGTCGAAGTCGTGGAACCTGGCGGCTGTGAAGGCCGCTCTGGTGATCGGCGAGCACGAGCTGCTGCGGAAGCTGGCGGGCACGATGCAGGACGGCGCCAGCTACTTCGGCATCCTGGCCCACTCCGAGGCGCTCTCGGAGGGCCGCGCATGGCTGGCGCAGGCGCAGTTGGAGATCGACGCCAACAAACGGCTCTTCGCCGACCTTCTCGCCGCGCGGCTGCCGCAGCTGTCGCACGAGCCGTCCGAAGGCACGTACCTGGCGTGGCTCGACTGCTCCGCGCTGGGTCTGGAGAACCCCGGTGCCCACTTCCACGAGGTGGGGCGGGTGCGGTTCAACCTCGGCAGCGAGTTCTCGCCCGCGCACCAGCAGTTCGTCCGGGTCAACCTCGCAACATCCCCGGCCATCATCGAGGAGGCCGTCGACCGCATGGCCCGCAGTCTCGACGGCGCCCCGCTCGGTCGCAGCGCCAACGGGTAGCCCCAAACGCCAACGGGTAGCCCCAAACGCCAATCGTTAGCTGGGAACGCCAACGGATAGAGGCAAACGCCAACGGATGCGGGAACACGCCAACCGCTAGACCGAGACGCCCCCGAGACTCAGCGACGCCCCGGATATATCGTCGGCGTCGCTGGGTCTTGGCGGCGAATCGCCTTATCAGTTGGCGTTATGGGCTGCGGGTTGGCGTGTTCCCCTATCCGTTGGCGTTTGTGCGCTTGTGGTTGGCGTTCCCGGCTACCGGTTGGCGTCGGCGTCTCCCGGTGGCGTTTCGTCTGTCGTGTTGGCGTTCGTGAGGTGAGGGTTCCCGTGCGGATGAGCGCTCGGGCTCGTACGCTGGCAGGGTGCGGCCCACGTGGGGCCGCACCGTCGCGAAGGAGGAACGACAGATGGTGCCCATCGCAGCTTGGAGGGTGACGTACACCCCGGGTGACTGGCTTGTTCTGGCCGGACCGACCACGGCGGTGGTCATGCTCCCGGCACCGTCGCGCGCGACGGCGGTCATCACGGAGCTGTGGGAGGACATCGTCCAGGCACGGTCGCTGGATGCGTTGCTCAAGTGCGTCGCCGACCTGGGACTCGACCGCATGCCCGACTTCGCGGCCTTCCACTGGGACAGCGACGGTCTGCACGGACTCACGCGCGGACTGGTCAAGGTGCTCGACGATCGGTCGGGCGAGACAGTCCTCGACGGTCGGGGCACCGTCACCTGGCGCGAAGAGCATTTGGGAGGGGAGCGCCGACTCCGCGTTGATCTGGGGTCGGGGGAGTCGCCCGATTCGGTGCAGCTTCCGCTCCTGGTGGGGGCCGCGACCGTGTCGTCGCTCACCCTCTCCACAGACTCCGATGACCTCGTGCGCTTTCCGTCCGCGGAGGGCACCGGGCTTCTCACACCCCTGGCGATACTCGACGACGCTGGCGATGAGGGGCAGGACGCTGACGAGATGGACCTCGCCGAGGCCAGCCCCGCAGCTGTCGACGACGATGCGTTCGACCACGAGCACGATCCGTACGACGACGACCATGATCCGTATGGCGACGAGGTCGATCTGTATGACGACGAGCCGATGTCCCAGCCGACCCCCTTCGCCGGCTTCTCGCCCATCCCGCCGCCGGCCAGTCCCGACGCCGACGAGCCCTTCCTGGCACCTCCGTTCGCGGCTGGGCTGAGCCCCGTCGCCGTGTTCGACGAACCGGCATCGCTCTCCTCGCCCTCGGCCGAGCACACCCTTGCCGCGCCCCAGTCAGATGAGGAGGACGACTCCGACCTCATCTTTTCGCTTGGCAGGTCGGCCGCAGCTCCCGATGCGCCGTTCAGCTCGGGCACCCCGGCGGACGCGCCCGCGCAGCCGGGCGGAGTGCTCGTCGTGACGTGCCTCAACGGACATCCGAACGAGCCTGGCGCTCGCCTCTGTCGGATCTGCATGGGTCCGGTGGACTCGAGCCGGGCCCAGCGGATGCCCCGTCCGGAACTCGCCGCCGTGCACACCACCCAGGGTCAGTTCGCCGAGGTAGGCGAGGGGGTCATCATCGGTAGGGCACCCGATCCGGCCAAGGGCCCGGCGGGGGCGACCGTGCTGAGGGTGACCAGCCCCAGCAACGACATCTCCCGCAGCCACCTCCTCGTCACGACCAGCGGCTGGTCCGTGCACGTGACGGACCTCAACTCGACCAACGGCACCACGGTGCTGCCGGTCAGCGGGCAGCCGTTCGCGCTGCGTGAGGGCGATTCGGTCGTCGTGGAACTGGGGACGGTGCTTGATCTGGGCGACGGGGTGTCGGTGCGGATCGAGCCGCCACGCGCCTGACCCAGCGCATCCCTTTCGGCTTCCGTTCGTCCTGAAGAATTGACTCGCCAGGCTCGTATAGCCGTCAGGACCTCATTTTCTCAGGATGAACGGGAGACCGCAGGGCTGCGGGGCGTTCCTTAGACCTCGGTGCGGTGGAAGTTCTGGAACGACCTGGACGCCGTCGGGCCGCGCTGACCCTGGTAGCGCGATCCGTACTGCGCCGAACCGTACGGATGCTCCGCCTCGGAGGTGAGCCTGAAGAAGCACAGCTGGCCGATCTTCATACCGGGGAAAAGTTTGACCGGCAGCGTCGCCATGTTGCTGAGCTCGAGCGTCACGTGCCCGGAGAACCCCGGGTCGATGAAGCCCGCCGTCGAGTGGGTGAGCAGACCCAGCCTGCCGAGCGAGGACTTGCCCTCCAACCGCGCCGCCACAGAGGTGCCGAGCGTCACCAGTTCGTAGGTCGACGCCAGCACGAACTCCCCGGATGGAGGATGAAGGGCTCAGTGGGGGACACCTCGATTAGGCGGGTCAGTTCGGACTGCTCCTGCGACGGATCGATCGAGGGGTAGCGGTGGTTCTCGAACACCCGGAAGTACTTGTCGAGCCGCACATCGATGCTGGCGGGCTGGACCATCTCCGGGTCCCAGGGGTCGAGCCGGATGTGGCCGTCGGCAACGTCGGCGCGGATGTCACGATCGCTCAGAAGCATGGAACGTGAGCCTAATGCCCCAGACGCTCCGCGGCCGCTGGTCTCGCGGGCATGGCGCGCCCAGCCGATTCGGGTGCCCTGGCCCAGGGAATAGACTCGGCCCGGGCGTGGTTGTACTCCTGGTCGGCGCCGTTGTTGACCGGGCGGCCCCAGCCCCAGCAGAAGGGGCATCCAGGAGCGGCTTATGAGTGTCGGACGAGGCATGGGCGGGGGCCGGATGATCGGCCGTCTCGCCGCAGATCCCGAAATCACCCACCACAAACTTGACCGCGGCACCGCCCGCAGAGTCATCGCCTATGGCGCACCCTTCAAGGGCCTCATCATCATCTTCATGCTGTCGGTCATCGTCGGCAGCGCGCTCTCCGTAGCGCCTCTACTTCTGTTCCAGCGCATCATCGACGACGGCGTACTCGCGGGCGACATCGAACTAATTGTCTGGCTCGCGCTCGCTGTGGCCGGGATGGCGCTCGGCTCCGCGGCGATCAGCCTCGTCGAGCGGTGGTGCTCGGCGCGCATCGGTGAGGGCCTCATCTACTCCATGCGAACGCAGATCTTCGATCACGTCATGCGCATGCCCATCGCCTTCTTCAGCCGTTCGCACACGGGCAAGCTCGTCTCCCGACTGCAGTCCGACGTCAACGGCGCGCAGCAGGCGTTCACCTCGACGTTGTCGACGCTGGTGAGCAACTCCGTCACGCTGGTCCTTGTGCTCGGTTCCATGCTCGTGCTGAGCTGGCCGCTCACCCTCGCCGCGCTCGTTCTGCTGCCGTTGTTCATGGTCCCGGCGCAGCTCGTGGGCCGGCGGCTGGCAGATCTGTCCCGCAACCGCATGCAGCAGCAGGCGGAGATGTCGGCGACGATGACCGAGCGCTTCTCCGTCTCGGGGGCCCTACTGGTGAAGCTGTTCGGCGACCCCGCCACCGAGCATCAGCAGTTCGCCCGGCAGGCACGTGACGTGGCGGACTCAGGGGTCAAGATCGCCATGGTGTCGCGGACCTTCATGACCGCGATGGCGCTGGTGGGAGCACTCGCCACCGCCATGTTCTACGGTTTCGGCGGCGTCGCCGCGGTGCGCGACCAGCTCACCGTCGGAACCCTCACCGCACTGGTGGCCCTGCTCGCCCGTCTCTATGGACCGCTCATGCAGCTCAGCAACCTGAGGGTCGACATCATGACGGCGTTGGTCAGCTTCGAGCGTGTCTTCGAGGTGCTCGACCTCGAGCCTCTCATCGTCGACGCACCGGACGCCGAAGAGGTCGACGGCCCACCAAGCGTGGTCTTCCGGGACGTGTGGTTCACCTACCCCGATGCCCACCAGGTCTCGCTCGCCTCACTGGAGCCGACGGCGGCGCTGGGGGAGTCGTCGCCGGACCCCGTGCTCCGCGGGGTCACGTTCGAGGCGCTGCCTGGGCAGACCGTCGCACTGGTCGGCCCGTCCGGCGCGGGAAAGACGACGATCACCCACCTGCTGTCACGCCTCTACGACGTCGACTCAGGCGTCGTGGAGATCGCCGGGAAGGATGTGCGCGGGGTGCAGTTGCAGTCGCTGCAGGAGCAGATCGGCTACGTCACGCAGGACGCGCACCTGTTCCACGACACCATCGAGGCGAACCTCCGCTACGCCAAGCCCGGAGCCTCGCAGGAAGAGCTCTGGGCGGCCCTGGAGTCCGCGCAGATCGCACAGCTGGTCCGTCGCCTCCCCGACGGTTTGAACACCGTGGTGGGGGAGCGCGGCTACCGCCTGAGCGGGGGAGAGCGTCAGCGCTTCGCGATCGCGCGGCTGCTGTTGAAAGCCCCGCCCATCCTGGTGCTCGATGAGGCGACGGCGCACCTGGATTCCGAGTCGGAGTCGCTGGTGCAGGACGCGCTGGACAACGCGCGGGAGGGGCGCACGTCCATCGTCATCGCGCATCGGCTGTCGACGGTCCGCCACGCGGACCAGATCCTGGTCGTCGAGGCGGGCAAGGTCGCCGAGAGCGGCACGCACTCCGAACTCCTCGCGACGGGCGGCCACTACGCGACGCTTTACGCCACCCAGTTCGCCGAGTGAGCCCGGATCAGCGGGTGAGGGCAACGGGTTCGTCCTGGGAAAATGACGTGCCAGCGCACATAGCGGCGTGGAGGCACATTTTCTCAGGGCGAATCACGAGGTTCCGCGAAGTTCAGTAGCCGCCGTCGCCCTCGTCGTCGATCTCGACGCCGTCTGCGCCGTCGAGGACCGCGCGGGTGCCGGAGAGGCCCAGGCGGGTGGCGCCAGCCTCGACCATCTCATTGGCGGAGGCGAAGTCGCGGATGCCGCCGCTGGCCTTGACGCCGAGACGTCCGCCGACGGTGTCGGCCATGAGCTTGACAGCGTGGGCTGAGGCGCCGCCTGCGGGGTGGAAGCCGGTGGAGGTCTTGACGTAATCGGCTCCCGCGGCCTCCGCGGCTTTGCAGGCTGCCACGATCTCGTCGTCGGTCAGGGCCGCCGACTCGATGATCACCTTCAGCAGCCCGGTGGTCGCCTCTCGTACGGCCCGGATCTCCTCTTCGACGGCGTCCGCGCGACCCTCCTTGAGCAGACCGATGTTGATGACCATGTCGATCTCGTCGGCGCCCAGCTTCGAGGATTCCGCGGCCTCGGCGGCCTTGGCGGCCGCCGTGTGGTTGCCCGACGGGAAGCCGCAGACGGTGGCGACCTTGACGTCGCCGAGTTCGTCGGTGATCGGCAGCATCGAGGGCGACACGCACACGGAGAAGACCCCCAATTCGCGGGCCTCGGCGACGAGGGCCGAGACCTGGGCGCGGGTGGCGTCGGTCTTGAGGAGCGTGTGGTCGACCATCTGCGCGAGCGCGGAGCGGGTGATCTGCATGGGAAAGTCCTTTCCAGGTAGAGCGACGATGCTACTCCGGGCAGCTGACGTTGGAGGGGGAGTGGCTGCGCAGACGCCCAGTCAGTGGAAGCTCCTCCCGCTTCCGTCCCGCCTCTGGGACAAGAAGGCGCAAGGACGGCAGGAATTCTGACTCGCACCGAATATTCCGGACGTTCTCCACTGGCGAACGGATTAACAACGCCACGCGGAGAAACGGTCAACCCGGGTTGTCCACGCGGAATTGGCGTCGAAACTCGATCGCATCATGTGGCAGCATTCTGCGCATGAGCTTGATTCCGGCCCGCGCCCGTTGGTTCGGCCGCGCGTGCAGAGACATCTGCGGATGTCGCTGTTGTCGTCGCTCGATGCGCTGACCCCGCGAGGGTCAAGGCTGCGGGGCACTCACCACGACGCGTGAGCCCCCCAGTACCTCCGGGGTAGATCTTCCCCTTTTGCTTGGCATTGTCTTCAATGCGAATTCTTCACGTCGTTTCTTCCATGCCCTTTTCACACTCAAGGATTTCCCATGATCATTTCTGGTCTCGCTATCGGGCTTCTGCTCGGCTTTGTTTTCCAACGGGGGCGCTTCTGCGTCACCGGCGCGTTCCGCGACGTCTGGCTGAGCGGCTCCAAACGCTGGCTGACAGCGTTCCTCCTCGCGATCCTCGTTCAGGCTGTCCTCGTCCAGGGGCTGCTCGGTCAGGACCTCATCGTCGCCAAGGTGCCGGCGATCGCCTGGCTCGGGGTCATCGGCGGTTCGTTCCTCTTCGGCATCGGCATCGTGCTGGCGGGTGGCTGCGCCACCGGCACCTACTACCGCTCCGGGGAGGGCCTCATCGGGTCGTGGATCGCCCTGGTCTTCTACGCCCTGCTCGCCTCATTCATGAAGTACGGGGCGTTGCAGCCCGTCACGACTGCGGCGCTGGCCGACAAGACCGAGCTCACCACCATCCACGACTCTCTGGGGATCAGCGCATGGCTGCTCGTCCTCGTGCTCGCGGGCGTCGTCGGCTGGCTGGTGTGGACGCAGCGGGTTGCGCGCCAGGTGGTGGCCCGTCCGGCGGCCCGCCGGTCCGGCCTGGCTCACCTCCTGCTCGAGCGTCCGTGGAGCCCCTACGCCTCGGCCATCCTCGTCGGCGTCATCGCCGCGGCTGCCTACCCGCTCTCGAACGCCACCGGCCGCAACTCCGGTCTCGGCATCACCACCCCGTCGGCCAACATCGTCAACTTCCTGGCCACCGGAGACGCGTCCCGCATCGACTGGGGCGTGCTGTTCGTCCTCGGCCTCATCCCCGGCTCCTACATCGCGGCCAAGCTCGCGGGCGAGTTCCGGCTCCGCGCTCCCGACGCGCCGACCGCCATCCGGGCCATCGCGGGCGGCTCCCTCATGGGCGTCGGTGCCGCGATCGCAGGTGGCTGCACCATCGGCAACGCCCTGGTGCAGACCGCTCTGTTCAGCTACCAGGGCTGGACCGCGTTCCTGTTCACCTTCCTCGGCGTCGGCTTCGCCGCCCGCTTCTTCGTCCAGACCCATCGCCGCGCTGGGGCGCAGGCCGTCCCCGTGGCCCCCAGCGACCTTGTCCGCGCCAACTGATCCGACTCATCCCAAGGACACGCCATGAGCATCTTCTCCCGTTTCACCAAGCCCCTCATCGCCCAGCCCGCCGAGGCCCCGGGAGGGTCCGTCACTGCCGTCGAGGATCGTCCGGACGGCTCCGGCCGTCAGTACCGCCTCGACACGATCGGTCAGGTCTGCCCCTTCCCGCTCGTCGAGGCCAAGCAGGCGATCAAGAGCCTCGACGTCGGCGACGAGCTGATCATCGACTTCGACTGCACCCAGGGAACGGACTCCATTCCGCACTGGGCCGCTGCCGCGGGCTATCCCGTGACCAACTTCGAGCAGGTCGGCGACGCCACGTGGACCATCACGGTGCAGAAGGCCTGATCTCAGATACCCCTCACCAGAATCGTGCAGGGCGCCCCCGACCCATCAGGGTCGGGGGCGTTGATTCGTGCCAGCGCCGCGAGTCGCTCCAACTGCTTGAGCCATCTCCCCGCTGAGCGAGAGCATTCACCGAACTAAGCGGGCTGCTTCGTCGATCGCGTGGAAAGGGCCTGTGCGATCAGCCAGGCGAATCCCACGATGGTCAGCAACCCAAGGGGCACGAAAAGTAGCATTCCGACTGCCCCTCCCACAACCAACAGCATCGGACCGACGACCCTTGCCTGGTCGTGTCGTCCTCGAGCGTGGGCAGACGTGACGAACACCGCGGCCAGCAGCAGGAGTCCCGAAAGTCCGGCGAGAGCCCACGGCCCCACAGCCAGGATGCGGGCGAGACTCCCGGCGCCCCCTCCTGACTCCGATGCCGCGTCGGCAGCGTAACCCGCCGCCACACCAAGGATCAGAGCTCCGAGCCCGGCTACTCCAGTGGCTACCCACAGAACGACGCTTCTTCCTCGAGTCATTTGCCCATCTCCCTAATTGCACAACGCAGCTGAAACCCCAATATCCCTTGTCGCTGCGCCAATTCTCCAGGTTCCACGAGGACTTGAAGGTTGTCACCGGGCGAGTGTCGTAATGGCAGTAGAACTGATTCCTCAGTGACGAGTTGTCCCAAACGCCCTTGCTTCGGGCTTCACTCCAGGCCGACCAGCGAGCCGCCGCTCCTGCCCCTCCGCGGCCCCACCACGTTGGATACACGTAGAAGCGACTGCCTCCATTGACAGAGTCGTACTTCCGCGTCACGCTGCTAATGAGCGCGATGCCGAGCCACGGATCCGTCGTCACAGGATACGCCGTGGAATCACCAGTGATGACATGTTGCGTCACCTTGGCACCTTCAAGGCTGAAATACGTTTTGACGTCAGCACCAGTAGCATCCACCGCCCAAGGGGTCGCCAGGCCGCCCAGCAACGAATCGTCCGCTCCGAAAACGAGAACGGTGCCATTCTCTGACAATTCGACCCGAGCCTCTGCGGGAACGCCAAGCTGGTACTCAAGGTCGTGGTCAGCTTCCGGCCCGCCAAGAACTGTCTGAAGCTGCACGGAGCCGTCGTCCAGCGCCTCTACCACGACGCCCTCGGTTCGTCCGTCAACTGACTCAAATACCACAGATCCATCATCCGTCGGAACACCGTCACTGAAGACAGCATTCTTCGGCAAGGAGATGGAAATCCCCTCGTCCTGGTCCGATACGGAAACCCCTGATCGGGGGTCCACTGGGACCTCAACATGGGCTACGTCTCCTTCGGCAACGAATGCCTCGGAACCCAGGGATCGCGTTTCCACAAGGATCATCTCGGTGCCGTGATCGGGCTCAACAGCCTCCCACCAGTATCGCAAGGTCGACCGGCCGCGCCCCCTCGTCGGCCTCAACCGCAGGCGATACCCCCACCAGGATCGCCACGCTGACGCTGAGAGCCGCTCCGAGTTTCAGCATCCTTGACATACTTCTCCGCAACAATCTGGGACCGCCTTCGGTCGTCTCGGGACAAGGTGTACCAGGCGAAGCGTTCAGTGCACGGGGCTGTGCCAGGGTGGAAGTTGAAGGATGACGCGAAAGTCTTCCTAGGTCGATTGGACGTTGCCAACAAGTGTCGGGCCCCTTAACGCGCCCCGTGACCAGTTCCCTCACCCCAACGAGCGGCCCCCGTCACCGCCGTTGAGGATCGTTCCGACGGTTCGGGCCGTCAGTAGCGTTTCGACACGATCGGTCAGCTCTGCACCTCCCAGTCCGTCGAAGCACAGCTGGCGATCGTGGACCACCACGGTGTGGAGGCCTGCGCATCGTTCAGCGCAGCTCAGCGAGACGCTGCTCCAACTGCTTGAGCCATCGCTGCTGAAAGGCATTTGCCCGATCGGGCAGGAGCATGGCTGCTTCCAGTCGGCTGACGGTTTCCGTGTGATCCCACACCCCTGACTCGACGAGGTGGCAGACCAGGTCCTGGACCTGTCCACCGCTCTGATGGTCGAGTGCGGCAGCCCCCAGGCCTGGCTTGACGGCCGCCTGGAACAGCAGCGGGAGCGTCACGACGTAGAGAGCGGGACACGCCTGGGGAGTGGGCACCGTCCAGTCCTGCGGCTCGCCCGCCCCCGGGGGCGACAGCGGATGCACGATGCGGGTGGCGAACTCCAGCCAGAGGTTGACTGCTCCGTCGTGCACGGGCGCGGGAATCAGACCCCGGCCCACCCACTCGAACATGATCGGATAGTGACCGTTCCGGTCCCAGTTCCTCGGGTTCCGCTGGTAAAGGGAGGCCCAGCCATCGACTATCGCGGCGAGCTCACCCTGGAAGATCTCGGGCAGGGTAGATGCCGCGCGTCGTGATACCGATGAGACACCGGCAGCTTTTGAGGCAGGCAACGACGCGAGGTGAGCGACCGTCACCGCATCCCAGTGCCCATCGCTGAGCTCGCCCTCCCAGTACGCGGAGGACTCTCCGGCGGGCGCCTTGGCCATCTCTCGGCGGAGTCGGCCGACGGCGGTGGCCGTCGCCCTGTCAATCTTTGGCTCAGCGAGCAAGACCTGACGTGTCTGCTCGAAGTCCCCTCTGACGATCAGCTCCAGGAGAGCAGGCCTACTCATGGGGGCAATAGTGGCTCACGCGGAGGTCACGGGCGCCCAGCCAACGGCAAGGTAATCCGGAATCGCGTGTCGCCGGGAGCCGAGTGGACCGACGCCGTGCCGCCGAACCCCTCGACGACTGCCTTGACGATCGCCAGCCCCAGGCCGGTCGAGTGGGCCGCGGAGTGTGCCCGGGAGTCGTCGGCACGCGCGAACCGTTCGAACACGTGGGGGAGGATCTCGGGAGGGATGCCGGCGCCGTCGTCGGCCACTTCGACGGTGGCCGTCGCCCCGTCCACCCACACCGAGGTCGTCACCGTGGTGCCGGCGGGGGTGTGGGTGCGGGCGTTGGACAGGAGGTTGACCATGACCTGCTGCAGCTGGTCGGCGTCTGCGAGCACCTCGACGGCGTCGTCGGGCAGGTTGAGCAGCCAGCGGTGGGTCCGCCCGGCGGCCTGTGCGTCGCTCACGGCGTTCAGCACCACCTCGACGACGTCGACCGGCCTCGGCTCGGGTGTGACCTCCGAGTCGAGGCGGGCCAGCAGGAGCAGGTCCTGAACGAGCTTCGTCATGCGCTCCGACTCGGCGCCGATGCGCCTGGTCGCGAAGGCGGCGTCCTGGGGGGTCGGGGCGCGGCCGGCGAGTTCGGCGTATCCGCGGATGGCGGCCAGGGGATTGCGGAGCTCGTGGGAGGCGTCGGCGACGAAGCGGCGCAGTTTGGCCTCCGACGCTTCGCGGGCGCCGAGCGCCTCCTCGACGCGCCCCAGCATCTGGTCGAACGCCTCGCTGAGCCGGGTCACCTCGTTGTTCTCTGGAAGCATCGGGCCCTGCATTCTGGGCACCTCGACGGTGCCGCGCGCGAGCTCCAGCCTGCTCACCTCGTCGGCGGTCTCGGTGAGCGCGACCAGCGGTTCGGTGGCCCGATCGATGACCGTGCGCGTGACGAGCGCCGTGGCCGACACCGCCACGAGGCTCACGCCCACCGCGAAGAGCGACAGCCAGAGCAGCGAGCGGTTGATGTCGCTGGTAGGGAGCCCCACCACGAGCTGGCCGGCTGGGGTGGTGTGGGCCTCCACCCGGTAGCCGCCGTACCCGGGCAGTGCGACGGTGTGCTTCTGATCGTCCGCGGGCACCTCCAGCAGAGCCTGGCCCGCTGCCGAGCTGATCGGCTCGAAGGCGCCGTCCCCGACGAGGCTGCCTAGCTCGGTGCCGTTGGGGAGCCGAAGCGCCATGATGGTGCCGCGCTGGATGCCTGGCGTCTCGATCCCGGGCACCGCGCCGCCGCCACCGGCCTGGCCCCCGAGCCCTTGGAGCACCTGGGTGGCTTCGAGTTCGGCGTCGAGCTGGCCGTAGAGGATCGACCGCGCCGCGACGACCGTGGCGAGGCTGACGAGCAGCGTCATGACGGCGACGGTGATGACCACCCGCGGCTGGAGTTGCGAGGCGAGCGTCCCCTTGGATCGGGTCATGAGACCGCGGGCCGCAGCACGTACCCGGCACCACGCATCGTGTGGATCATCGGCTCGCGGTTGGCGTCGATCTTCTTGCGCAGGTACGAGATGTAGAGCTCCACCACGTTGGCCTGGCCGCCGAAGTCGTAGTTCCAGACCCGGTCGAGGATCTGCGCCTTGGAGAGCACCCGCTTCGGGTTGCGCATGAGGAAACGCAGGAGCTCGAATTCGGTGGCGGTCAATGAGATCGGTTCCCCGGCCCGCGTCACCTCGCGGGACTCCTCGTCGAGGATGAGATCCCCGACGACGAGCTGGGTGTCGGGCCGGGCCGTGGTCGCGCCCGACCGGCGCAGCAGCCCACGCAGCCGGGCGATGAGCTCCTCGAGCGAGAAGGGCTTGGTGACGTAGTCGTCGCCGCCGGCGGTCAGGCCCGCGATCCGGTCGGTGACCCCGTCCTTCGCGGTGAGGAAGATCACGGGAACGTCGGGCTGCTCGGCGCGGATGCGGCGCATCACCTCGAGGCCGTCGAAGTCGGGCAACATGATGTCGAGGACCAGCGCGTCGGGATGCGTCTCGCGGGCCGCGCGGACGGCGTCGCCGCCGGTCGCGGCGGTGGTGACGTCCCAGCCCTCGTAGCGCATGGCCATGGACAGCAGCTCGATGAGGCTCGGTTCGTCGTCGACGGCGAGCACGCGGATCGGGGTGCCGTCGGGGCGGGTGAGGCTAGCCATGGTGCCACTGTGCCACGGGATCCACGGGCCGCGCTATGAGTCAGCTGTGAGGCGGCTGTGTGTCGTCGTCGGCGGCGGCGGGGGGCGGTTGCCGTGGCGGCGGCGCGGGGCTGATGAGCACGCCGTCCTCGTCGCGGGGCCGGATGAAGAGGTGGTCGAGGCCGGCGCGGCCGGAGCCGAACGCCAGGAGGATCAGCCCGACCCCTGCCTGGACGGCGTTGTACTCCCACCCGTTCTCGTGCGCGTAGAACCCGCTATCGGCCTTCGTGGTGAGGATGATCGCGGCGTTGAGCACCAGCATGCCGAGCCCGACCAGAGGAGTGGCCAGACCGAAGATGAGCAGAATGCCGCCGATGATCTCGAAGGCGACCGTGGCCACGGCGAGGCCGTAGGCGCTGGGCAGGCCGACCTCGGCGATGATGTCCATCTGTTCCTCGAGCCCCGTGACCTGCCAGCGGTGCCAGCCGTGGGCCACCAGCGTGACGCCGACGATGATCCGCGTGACCAGCAGAGCGAAGTCTCGGATGAACCTGAGGAACGGTGCCATCATTTGTCTCCCGGGGGTTGTTCGTCGGCGGTGCTGCCGCGGAACAGCTTGCCAGAGCTGCGGGCTCCGAGCCTCTCGAGGGCGAGGCGTCCCACCATCTGCTGGTTGGTCACCACACGCTGCGCCCGCCCGCCGGAGATGAAGGTGATGGCCCAGCTCACCAGCGTCGTGATGCGCTGCTTGAAGCCGGCGATGTAGAGCAGATGCAGGAACAGCCACGCCACCCAGGCGATGAAGCCGGTGAGCCGCAGCTTCCCGATCATCGCGACGGCGGCGAATTTCGAGATGGTGGCCATCGATCCCTTGTCGCGGTAGCGGAACGGGCCGGGGTCCGGGGCGCCCTCGACGCGGGCACGGATCTTCTTGACCGCATGGCGCGCGCCCTGGATGGCACCCTGCGCCACGCCGGGCACGCCGGGGACCGACATGAGGTCGCCGACGACGAACACCTCGGGGTGTCCCGGCAGGCTGAGGTCCTCATCGACGACGACGCGACCCGCGCGGTCGAGCGTCGCCTCCGACTGGTCGGCGAGCACCTGGCCCAGCTCGCTGCCCTGGACGCCCGCGGCCCACACCTTGCAGACCGAGTCGATCGTGTGGAGCTCGCCGTCCTTCGTCTTGTACGTCACCGACGTGCCGTCGAGGTCGGTGACCAGCGCGCCCAGGATGATCTCGACGCCGAGGTCCTCCAGCGTTTCCTGGGTGGCCGCGCCGAGCTTGGGCCCGAACGGCGGTAGTACCTGATCGGCGCCGTCGATGAGGATGACGCGCGCCTCGGCGGGGTCGATGGAACGGAACTCGTTGTTGAGGGTGCCGGCGGCAAGCTCACGGATCTGGCCGGCCATTTCGACGCCCGTGGGGCCAGCGCCGACGACGACGAAGGTGAGAAGGCGGCGTCGCTCGTCGGGGTCGGTGGTGAACTCGGCCACTTCGAACGCGTTGAAGATCCTGGCGCGCAGCTCGAGGGCGTCGTCGATGGTCTTCATGCCGGGCGCGAAGGTGGAGAAGTGCTGGTTGCCGAAGTACGACTGCCCGGCGCCCGACGCGACGATCAGCGAGTCGTAGGGGGTCTCCTTCTCGTCGTCGTGGAACCGCCACTTGACCACGCGGTTCGCCAGGTCGATGTCCTCGACGAGACCGAGCAGCACGGTGGTGTTGCGATGGCGGCGCAGCAGTTCCCTCGTGGCCGGGGCGATGTCGCCCTCGGACAGCATGCCGGTGGCCACCTGGTAGAGCAGCGGTTGGAAGAGGTGGTGGGTGGTGCGCGCGATGAGCGTCACATCCACGTCGGCGTGCTTGAGCGCCTTCGCGGCGAACAGGCCCCCGAAGCCGGAGCCGATGATGACGACGCGGTGTCTGGTCATGCGCTCGCCCCTTCGTGCAGCTGGATCAGGTTGCCGACGCCGTCGTCGAAGTTGATGGCGGTGCCGGACGGGTCGCTGAACCGCTCGCCGACGAACCGCACGCCCGCCGCCTTGAGCCGGTCGATCGCTGCGTCGAGGTCGTCGGTGCCGACCACGAGGGCGGGGAGGTTCTCCGCGCGCAGACCGTCCATGTAGGCCCTGGCGACGGGGTGGTCGCTCGGCTCCAGCAGGAGGCCGGTGGTCTGACCCTTGCCCGCCACGACGTAGACGTGGTGCTCGGGCATGGCGATCATCGTCTCGAAGCCCAGCACATCGGTGTAGAAGCGGTAGGCGAGGTCGGGATCGGTTACGTGCAGGCTGCACATCTTCAACTCCATCTGATCAGCGTAGCTTGCGGACCTCGTCGCGGACCCCGTCGAAAGTAGTCAATGCGGGAGAGCGTCGTCTTCGGCGCGTGCTGGGCAGGGGCTCGGCGGTACGCTGGTGCGGCTCAAGACAACGAAACGAGACCCCGTGCGCGTTCCCTCCGTGAGATCGGCCCCGAGCGGCCCGACGGCCCCCTGGCTGTGGGTCGCGGTGGGGCTCTGCGCGGTAGCGCTGCTCGTCGGAGTGCTGGCGGCCGACGCCGACGGGCTGCTTGAGACACCCGCCAGTTGGTGGCGGCCGGTGGCGACGTTGCCGTTGCACGCTGTGCTGCTGCTGGCGTGGTGGCAGTTGGGCCCTCGGTGGCGCCGGCCGCTGGTGACGGCGGCGCTGTGGTCGCTGCCCATGCTGTTCGCGCTGCCGATGCACTCGCGCGACGCCTACGCCTACGGGGCGGCTGGATGGCTCGTCAACCAGGGCCGCGACCCCTACACGACGCCGATCGGTCAGGCGGGGGAGCCGGGGCTGCTCGTCGGCGTGCACTGGCACGAGACCACGTCGGTCTACCCCGGGCTCTCGCTGGACCTGTTCGGCTGGCTCTCGCGGCTCACCGACGCCGACCTCTACTGGACGACGGTGGCGCTCCGGCTCCCGAACGTCGCGGCGCTGGTGATTCTGGCTCTCGTGTTGCCGCGGTTGGCGCGTCGCTTCGGGGTGGACGAGCGTCTGGTGCTGTGGGCAGGTCTGCTGAACCCGATCATGCTCGTGCAGTGGGTGGGCGGCGTGCACAACGACGCGCTGATGGTCGCGCTGGGCGTCGCCGCGTTCCTGGCGGTGACCGACCTCGGCTGGCGCGGGTGGCGCGGCCTCGTCGTCGCCGGTGTCCTGCTGGGGCTCGCGATGGGTATCAAGCAGTCCGCGGCGCTCTTCGGCCTCGGGGTGGTCGCGGTCGCGTGGTCGCTCCGGTATCCGCGGGTGGCGGGCTGGTGGCGGTTGGCCGCAGTGGCGGTGGTGCCAGGCTCGGTGACGGTGGCGACCTTCGTGCTGACGTCTCTCGGTCATGGCTTCGGCTGGAGCAATGACACCGCCGGCAGCCCGATCGAGGCGACGAGCAACGCGCCGTTGTCCTGGCTGGCGTCGTTCCTCCGTTACCGCGAGATCGTCTCGGAGGAGGTCGCCAACGGGTCGGTGGGGCTGCTGTCGACCATGCTGATCATCGTGGGCGTGATCCTCGCGTGGGTGAAGTTCGGGCCGAAGGGCGACGCCCGGGGCCGTCCGTGGGTGTTCGCCGCTGCGGTGGTGGCGGTGTTCTGCCTGGCCGCGCCAGCCCTGCAGCCGTGGTACCTCACCTGGCTTCTGCCGCTCTACCCGTTCGTGCGGGTGGGACCCCGCTGGCACCGCTGGTGGCAGGTGGCCGTCGCCGCTTTTGCGCTCCTGCCCGCGCTGCAGGACCTGCTGCCGCCGTACGTGTCGATGCTCATCGTCGGCGTGCCTCTGCTGCTTCTCTGGAGGCTGATGGTCCGCCGCGACGTCTCCCCGCTGCCGGCTTGACGCCTCCCCGAGTAGGGAGCGAGGGACGAGCGACCGTTTCTACGTCTCCCCGAGTAGGGAGCGAGGGACGAGCGACCGTATCGAGGGTCGTGCCGCGACGCCGCGCTGACTGGAGCCGGGCGCGCCGTGCGCGATCCCTTCCTGACGGGGGGATACTGGACACATGCCCAGTCGGTCCAACCTGGTGCTCGGCGTGGTTGCCGCGCTCGTCGTCATTCTCGCCGTCGTTGCGGCGGTGATCGGGACCTCCCGCTCGCCGCGGACGGCCGACCTCTCGACGCCGGCGGGCACCACCGAGGCCTACATCACGGCGGTCGTCAGCCAGGACCACGACGTAGTCGAGGACCTGCTCGACCCCGCGCTCGGCTGCACCTCCGAGCAGCTGTCGCAGATGTATCGGCCTTCCCGCGCGTCGCTGTCGATCGTCAACGCCGAGGCGACGGGCGAGACCGCCACCGTCGTCGTCGAGATCACCGAACACGGGCAGGGTCTCTTCGACGCCTGGGCTCACCGCGAGTCCTTCACGCTGCGGTTCGACGACGGGCGCTGGCTTGTCACCGGCGAACCGTGGCCCATCTACATGTGCAAGTGAGGCCACCATGATTACCGGCGCACTCGTCATCATCGTCGTGCTGGGGCTCGTGCTCGGCCTCGGCGGTTTCGCCTCGTCCGCGGTCCGCCACCGCTCCGCGGGCGCGGGTCTGGACCCCCGCAGCGTGCGCCGGTTCTTCCAGTACCTCATCCTGTTCGCTCTGGTGATCGTGTTCGCCGTCGGCGCCGCCGAGCTGATCGGCAGGCTGCTGGGCGCGCGCCCCGAGGGCTGGGAGGACAACGAGTACCAGCTGGCCCAGGCGTGGTCCTTCGTCGTGGTCGGAGCGCCGGCCGCGGGCCTGCTGGGGTGGTATAGCTTCCGGCAGCAGCGCTCCGAGACCGAAGAGCACGCCTCGGCGTGGGCCGCGGTCTATGTCACGCTGATGAGCCTCGTGGCGCTCGTGGCGGCCGCCGTGTCCCTCCAGGGAGTCCTTCGAGAACTGTTGGGAGAGCTGGCCTTCGACGCCGACGCCGCGGGAGCCCTTTTCGTGTGGGGTGCCGTCTGGTTCCTGCACTGGGCGTGGGCGCGCTGGCTGCTGGCCGACGGCCGCGACGGTCTGCACATTCTCGGCGGGTCCCTCGTCGGGCTGGCGCTGGCTGCTGGCGGCGCGATCTACCTGCTGGGGTCGGCCCTTGATGTCCTGATCCTGCGCACCGCCATCATCGGCAGCCCCGCGCTGACGCTCGCCGAGGCTGGAGCGGTCTTCGCATCGGGCGCTGCGGTCTGGGCGTGGTACTGGCTGCTCCACGGCGCCCGGCGTCCGCGGGAAACCATCTGGCTCACGCTGGTCCTGCTGTTCGGCGTCGGCGGGGGACTCGTCGTCGGGCTCGTCGCTGGCACGATGCTGCTGTGGAGTGTGCTGGTGTGGTTCCTGGGGGAGCCCGCGACGGCGACGGCCGCGCACCACTTCGCTTCGGCCCCCACGCAACTCGCGGCGCTCGTGATCGGCGCCGTTCTGTGGTGGTACCACCGCACGATCCTCGGGCAGGTCACCGGGCGGCCGGAGGTGCGTCGGGTCTATGAGTACCTGGTCGCCGGGCTCGCCCTCGTCGCATCCGCGGCAGGTGTCGGCACCGTCGTCGTGGCGCTGCTCGAGGCGGTCACGCCGGGGGTGGACATCGGCATGTCGATGGTCAACACCCTGCTGGCCGCAGTGACGCTGCTGCTCGTGGGCACGCCTGTGTGGTGGCTCCACTGGGCGATGGCGCAGCGCGCCTACGTGGCGGACCCGCCGTCGGAGGCGTCGTCCCCGTCCCGGCGTGTCTACCTTGCGGTCGTACTGGGCGTCTCCGCCATCGCGGCGATCGTCGCGCTCATCATGGTGGCTTTCACGGTGATCCAGGACCTCATCGCGGGGCAGCTCGGACTCGCGACGCTCAGGTCGATCCGCTACGGGCTGGGGGTCCTCCTTGCCGCTGCGGCAGTGGCGCTGTACCACGCGGTGCTCGTGCGGGGTGAGCGTGCGCTCAGCCGGGCGACGTCGTCGAGCACCGCCGTCCCCCGCTCGGTCCTGCTCATCGGGTGGTCCGGCGCGGATGTGACCCGGGATCTCGGAGCACCCATCACTGCGTGGCGGATCCTCGACGAGGAGGGGCCCGAGTGGGACCCCGAAGCGCTGGCCGCAGCCCTGGACGGCCACGCCGGCCAGGACGTCGTCGTCGTCCCGGGTCCCGACGGCCCCCGCGCCTTCGCCGTCGACAAGTCGGGGTGAGCGCCGCGGTTCCGGCCTGGGCGGGAAAGGGAGTTGAGCAAATGAGATGGGTGAACGAATCGCAACGCTGTTGCACCGGCGTGTCGCGACGTTGACCCATCTCACTTGCTCAACTCACCCCCCCCCGGGTGACCAGGCGCTGGGTGACCACGGCCGGGACCATGAATCTCAGGTCCGTGGAGGGAAACTAGACTGCGCCCATGCGCTACATCTCCACTCGCGACACCGAAGGCCGTGCCGGCAAGGGGTTCAGCGACATCCTGCTTGAAGGGCTCGCCGCCGACGGCGGCCTCTACCTGCCGGAGTCCTACCCCCAGGTTGACGCCGCGACGCTGGAGACCTGGCGCGAGCTACTCGCACACCAGGGGTACTCCGCGTTGGCGTTCGAGATCGTCCGCCTGTTCGTCGACGACATCCCCGAGGCCGACCTGCGCGGGATCGTCACCCGGGCCTACGACCCCGTCAAGTTCCTCGACCCCGCCGTCGTCCCGGTCACCCGACTGAGCGACGGGCTGTGGCTGGCCCACCTCAGCAACGGACCGTCGGCGGCGTTCAAGGACATGGCGATGCAGCTGCTCGGGGAGCTGTTCGCCTACGAGCTTGCCCGGCGCGGCGAGACCATCACGATCGTCGGCGCCACCAGCGGCGACACCGGCTCCTCCGCGGAGTACGCGCTCAAGGACAAGCCCGGCGTCCACGTGTTCATGCTGTCGCCGCGCGGCCGGATGACCCCGTTCCAGCAGGCGCAGATGTTCTCCATCGACGACGAGCGCATCGTCAACATCGCCGTCGACGGCGTGTTCGACGACTGCCAGGATCTGGTCAAGGAGATCAACGCGGACGCCGCGTTCAAGGCCCGCTACCGGATCGGGGCGGTCAACTCCATCAACTGGGCCCGGCTGATGGCCCAGGTGGTCTACTACTTCGCGGCCTGGCTGCAGGTCTCGGACGGGGGCCCGGTCAGCTTCTCCGTGCCGTCGGGCAACTTCGGCAACATCGCCGCCGGCCACATCGCGAGGCAGATGGGCCTCCCCATCCACCGGCTGATCCTGGCCACCAACGAGAACAACGTCCTGGAGGAGTTCTTCCGCACCGGGGTCTACCGCGTGCGGGGATCGGCCGAGACGCTCGCGACCAGCTCGCCGTCGATGGACATCTCCAAGGCTTCCAACTTCGAGCGGTTCGTCTTTGACCTGCTGGGCCGCGACGCCGCCCGCCTGCGCGAGCTGTTCGTCGACGATCTGGCCGACGGCGAGTTCGATCTGTCCGGCGCCGACGAGTTCCGGGGTCAGCTCGACCGGTTCGGGTTCGTGTCCGGGACCTCGACGCACCAGGACCGGCTCGCGCAGATCCGCCGCGTCTACGAGGCCGACAAGGTGACCATCGACCCGCACACCGCCGACGCGGTGCAGGTGGCGCAGACCAGCGGAGTTCAGGGCCCGATCGTCGTGCTGGAGACAGCGCTGCCGGTGAAGTTCGCGGACACCATCGTCGAGGCCATCGGCATGGTGCCCCCGCGACCGGCGCGCTTCGACGGCATCGAGGATCTACCGCGCCATGTCGTCGACCTGCCCTGCGACGTGGACGCCCTACGCAGCCTCATCGCGGAGCGGATGCCAGAGTTCAGCGGAGGCGCCAGCGAAGAGCCGGGGCGATAGTGGCAGGATTCGTACCGTCGTGACGATAGGGGGGACCTCAGATGTTCTGCGATTTGTGCGGTCAACGAACCTCGCCCGGTGTATGCCAGCATTGCGGACAAATCAACGGTGTGCTCGCCACGCCGACGATCCCAGAGGCCTCCTCGCCGGGGAGTCTGACGCCCAAAGCTGGAGATTTCCAACAGGAGACCCAGCTTCACTCACCCCCACCTGGCGATCAGCCGCCGATTCCGGCGCGATCGGAGACTCTGAGACAGGAACACGCAAGGCGACTCGCTCCGCGATTGCTAACTGCTCTCACGATGCTCGCCGTGGTGGCCGCCTCAGTATGGCTGCTCGTGCAGGGGCGGGCAGATCCCGACCTCGCCGCGCCTCTGCCCAGACCATCGGCTAGCAGCCATAGCGCCACGCCGTCCACGCCGGACGAACCCGCCAGTCCGACAACCCCAGATACGGAGGTCACAGCTACGGTCCCACCGGTCGAGGCACCGCCCCCCGTCGTTGAGACGGTCACGGTGACGGCGGCGCCAGCCACCGCGCTCCCCAGCACGGCGGCGTCTGTGGCGGCGCCCAGCTCTGCCAGCGGGCCAATCGGCCACGATGAGGCAGTTGCTTCCGTCCACTTGTACCTTGCCACGGCTGCTGGAAACCCCCGCGCAGGGTGGGATCTACTGACTACAGCTCGACAATCCCGGGAGGACTGGGCGAGCTATGAATCGTATTGGGGAGGGCTTTCGTCCGCGCGCGCTTCGGATGTTGTCTTCGATGCAGCGAAACAGAAAGTGCAGTTCACGCTCCACACCACGTCGGCCAGCGGTAGACAGGAAGCTGCCACGGCGGGATGGTGGGTCGCACGTCAAGACGGCCTTGTCAGGGTAGATGTCGCGGGCGGATCTGGTGGGCAGCAAGTAGCGGCGGAAGAAGCCTTGGAGGCGTACCGCCGCTTGGGCCTGGCAGATCTTCGCTACGACGAACGGTGGGTCCTTGTGCTTTCGGCGAAGTACCCAGGAAGTAGCGACCCGCTCCAGACAGCGGCCAACGGCTCCAATACGTTCTACTTCTCGGACATCCTCACGTTCCACGAGGATCTTGTTCAGCGCCTGTACGACGTGAACGTGAAAATGCTCCGCACGGCAGACTGGGGGAAACAAGGCGGAAGAGACCTATGGTTCACGGTCGCCGATCCTGGGGGGCTCACCTCTGCGGCTGAAGCGGAGGCATGGTGCGCCGCGCGGTTCCCCGAGCTGTCTGGCGAGGTTCTGCAAAACCAGTGCCTGCCGCGGAGGATGCGAGCACCCCACCACTCATGATGGTGCGCCCTACATCCACTTTTGGCCATTATTCGGGGCCGCGCCCTATTGAGCATCGCCGTTCGCTACGCTGTCAGGCGTCAGCGATGCGCCATGGGGGCTGCCACGCTGAGGGGAGAGTTCCATGCAGAGCGAGCACCCGTACGATCCGTTTGACAGCGGAGTGTCGGATGATTCCACGGACCCCTTCGCCCGGACCAGTCAAGAGGAACCCCTAATCGCGGAGGACCCCCTCGTTCTACAGCGTCGATCAGCCGGCGTTGCACGGAGTTCCTCGTCGGGGCCCAAAGCTCAGACCGCGAGTCCGTCGACTGGCCGAGGCTCTGCGCTTTTCCTGGCCGTGGGCGTTGCAGCGATGTTCTTGGGAGTCGTCACCTACGGGACGCTGGCGTCCGTGCGGCTGCACGGGAATGCCATCGATGACATGACTTTGATGCTCGCTCTGATGTCGGTCGCGCTCGTCGGCGTCCTTGCGGCGTTCGTGCTCTCGATCCTGTCGGTCGCTCGTCGTCGTGATGCCCGCTCCGGCATCGCTTTAGCCGCTTCGGTCGTGCTCCCCGTGGCGGCTACATCGCTTGGCATCGCCATCGGGATCCAGGTTTTGCAGTACAACATCGGCCACAGTATCGAGGCCCTCACATCATCGGCGGACGTGGCGGGCAGACTGATCACGCGTCTCCTTGAACTATTCGGCTGAAAAGGAGTCCGATGAGTCATGATCCGTTCGGTACCGATGATGGTGCCACAGCCGACGCCGTCAGCTTTGACGTAGGGCGCACCCCGCTGGTCTGGATTGTCAGTGCATTGGTAACTGCGGTTCTAGGGGGCGTTCTGGCGTTCATGGCGCAGGGCTGGGTGCTGTTGGGGGCTTGGTTCTTGGCTGGTCCGGCGTCGTTTGGGCTGATTGCTTTCTTTGTCAATCGCGATACACGTCAACGCCTCAAGCCTGTCTACGGTCAATCAACCCTGTTCCCAGCGCTCTACTGGATAGCGATTGGCATGACCATGGTCGCCGTTGTGTGGTGCGCCTACCAACTCGCGCTGTTTGTAGGGAAACTATGAGCCGAAACTGGCCGCAACTTCTCACTCTTGTGCTTGCTCTCGGCCTCGCGCTAAGCGCAGCCGTTTCACACGCCGACGAACCGGCCGATCGTGCGATAGATCGTTTTACGGCCTGCATGGCTGGGACAGGGCAGGGACAGCTAGTTCTCCTGTTCGACGAGTCGCTTAGCCTGAAGGAGTCTGACCCAGACGCGGGGCGAGTGCTCGCCGGCCGTTACCTGGTACAGCGATTGGCGAACCTGGCGGATCGATCAGAGCTCGACCTTCAAGTGATGCTTGCAGGGTTTGGGACCTCGTACCGTGACTATCAGTCGCAGTGGCGAACCTTAGCTGGAGCGGACCTGAACGGGCTCTTGACTGATCTGGAGTCCTTCGCGGATAGAAACACTGACAGCGGGACCGATTACTGGCTCGGGCTCGATGGTGCACGCAAGTCACTGGCCGACGTCAGGCTCACGGACGGAGCGGGTTGCCAGGCCATCTTCTTCTTCTCTGATGGCGAGCTGGACGTGTCTCTCAGCGCGGACGAACGCGCTGAGGGTGAGGCCAACCCACGACGGCCGTTCGCCCCCGACAATGACATGTCAACACGTGAGCGCGAACTGGCTGCCACGGCGGCCGCGGCTGAATCGCTGTGTCGCGCGGGCGGGCTGGCTGACCAGATCCGCTTGCAGGACATCGTCATGTTCGGGGTGGGACTCCACGGGGACGACCAGTCTGCCGACGCATTTGACCTCATGAGGAGGGTGGTCACAGGAGGGCGTGGGCAGGGAACCTGTGGGGCGCAGACTCAACCCGTCCCAGGAGACTTCGTCACTGCTGCCGATATCGACTCACTGATCTTCGCCTTCGACTCGGTGACGAGGCAGCGACCCGTCAACGAGACCGAGATCTGCCAAGGCGATGTCTGCCTAGCAGGTACCCATAATTTCGTCCTCGACGCGAGCGTTGAGAGAGTCGAGTTGCTGGGCTCTGCCGACGCTGACGGTATTGAGGTGCAACTCACTGCACCCGGGGGGGCGCAGGGGGACTCGTCAGGGGAGACCTCGAGAAACCACAGGCGCTCGATCTTTCAGGGGCGAGAGGCGAATACACCTGGCTCAGTGATCGCTCCTTCGTGGTCACGCTCGAAGCAGAGGACTCCGAGCAATGGGTTGGACAGTGGACGGTTACTTTCGTCGACCCAAACTCTGCCTCTGCGGGAAAGAAGGCTCGCACCAGCATCTACATTGCAGGCGACCTTACTCCGAGATTCGTGGAGCAAGACGAGCCTTTTCGCACAGGGGACTCCTACCCACTTCGGTTCGAGGTGATCAACTCAGCGGGTGACGCAGTTGATCCGAGCACCCTGCTAGGAGAGGTGGCACTGGACGTCTCGATACTGGGTGAAGACGGTGATCCACGCTCCCTTGCAACCCTCGGGGCCGACACCTTGAACGATGCGGTGGAACTGGACACAGAGGGCCTTGAGCCGGGCAAGCAGACGCTCAGAATGCGGCTGAATGTCACGACGGCCGACGCTGTCCTCAACAGCGGTGAATCCGTTTCGGGAACCGAGCTGACGCCCCAGGTGGTGGACGTGCCCCTCGTCATCGAACCTCCTCTTGGCTACCCAAGCTTGGATGGAATGGTGGACTTCGGGGCGGCGGAGGGGCCTCCGGCACTGTCAGCGACGCTGAAGGTCAAGGGACCGGGCTGCCTGTGGCTGGTCCCAAATTCAGCGGTGGTGGAGGCCTCGCCTGTTGAAGTCACTCAAGCATCCATCTCCTCGGCAAACTCCACGCCGGACTCGTGCTTCAGCGTCAGCGACGGTTTAGATGCGGAGTTGCCTCTGCTGCTCACCAGCGACGATGCTGGGAACGGCGCGCTGCAAGGTACTTTCGACGTCTCGATGATGCCGCTTGAGGGTGGCGAGACGCAGACTCTGCCAGTCCGGTTCACCGCCGAACTGAGCAAGGACCTCAACCCGACCTCCTTCTGGCTCACACTCGTAATCGCCGCGTTGTTCGGCCCAGGAATACCAATCCTTCTTGCGTACCTACTGAAGTTCCTGTTGGCCTCGAAGATCCCGCCAGGCGGCTTGCTCGCTGTTTCGATGGACGTCGAAGTCCACGATGGATCTGTGCTCCGCGATGGCAGACGCCTAGCCTGGCGGGCGGAGGACGCGCGGGAGTTCAAGTCGGTCACCGGCGGCGGCACGCGTCGCCTTGAGGTGGGTGGCGCCGTCCTCGTGGCAAGAATGGGCGCCTCCCCGTTCGGCTCAGGCTATGTTCTGGTCGAAGCCGGCGACCGCATCGGCGTGTCCAAGCATAAGCCGATGCCTCACGGCAGACGGCGCCAAGCCCTACTTCCGCTGGCTCTGACCGGCCAGTGGGTTGCACTGTTTACCCCAGGCGATCGCCAACACGTCGAGTTGCTCGTCTTGACCGCGCCTGGTGCCCGGCCTGAGGCTCGGGACGCACTGCTCGAGGACGCTGAGCGGCGCGTCCCTGCGTTGATCGACGAACTGGTTGAGGACGCAGGGGACACCGATACGCCCGGCAACGCGACAGCTGCAGCCGCAGGCGATCCCTTCGGGCTCGACGGAGGCAGTGCGGGATGGACACCTTCAGCGAGCCCACGCCTGACTGAAATCAAACGTGCCACAAGCGATCGTCCCAGCAAGCAGTCACCGCCGATGGCACCGCCGCCGCAGGCATCCGACGATCAATCGGGGTCATGGGATCCCTTCGCCAACTAGTTGAGGAGACAAGTCAATGGCATTCCTTCGTAGGTTCCTGGTCGTCGGATGCGGCGGATCTGGAGCCGCCACCCTGGCCCACATGATGGACGAGTTGAGTTCGGAGCTGGGCGCCCACGGCGTCGAGAAACTACCGGAGGGATGGCAGTTCGTCGAGGTCGACGTGCCCGTCACTCCGCAGGGCAACGCCTCCGGGATTGAGGGGGTCCAGGCGCGCGGCGGAAGCTACATCGGGTTGGGAGTCCAGGCCGGCCTGTACCCCGCCCTCGACAGCGCGATGGCCACCGGCCCACTACTCGACCGGTTCGCGCCGTGGGCGGTCCGCGACCCGGCGAAGTATCCAGTAGCCATCTCGGCTGGCGCCGGTCAGGTCCGGGCCATCGGACGGATGGTCACGCTGAATCGCTACAGCTACCTCCAGTCGAATCTGAGCGCAGCGTGGCAGCGGCTCAATTCATCCGCCGCACACACGGACATGTCCGGAGTGGCCGATGCTATGGGCTTCGAGTACCAGATGGGCGCCGATCCGCTCGTGTTCATAGTCTCCTCCATGGCGGGCGGGGCGGGCGCCTCTATGGCGCTCGACGTTGCACGGCTATTGGGCAACCTGCCCGGCTATCCGCACGGGCTAGTGGGGATGTTTATGGTGGCTGCCGACGTATTCAACTCGCTCCCGCGCAACGAACGGGCTGGCGTGAGGCCGAATTCCCTGGCCATGCTCGGCGAAATCGTGGCCGCGCAGACCAAGGCCTCCGTACCCACTGACACCACGGACATGCGCTCGGCTGGAGTGGTGGCCGATTCTGGTGCGGCGAGTCCTTTCATGAGGGTCTTCCCCGTGAGCGCCCACGTCGGGGCAACCCAGGCCCCGTTCGGAGACGGGACACCGAAGGACGTCTACAGGGGTCTAGGCCGGGGGCTGGCTGCTTTGATGCGATCTCCAGGTGCCTTGGCGCAGTATGAGGCGTTCGATCTGGTGAACCACTCATTCCTCACGCCTACGGTGCAGGCTTTCGGCTGGGACGAGTCGCCGAACCTGTTGGACTGGGGCTCGTTCGGATACAGCGCGCTCAGTATGGGCCGGGATCGGTACGCCGAATACGCGGCGCAACGATTGGCGCGCGGTGCCGTGGATCAGGCGCTGGAAGGGCACCTCCGCGACGCGGGTCCCGGCGACGATCCGGGCACCGTGCTCAAACGGCTCAACGCCCGTCTGTGGCCGCGGACCGCTGCGGCACTACAGCTACACGATCCCGAACAGCATCCTAGTTTCGGTTCGTGGCTTTCGACGTACGTGTGGCCCCAGAGCGCAACCCGGGCCCTCGCCGCAGACGTCGCCCAGGGTGCCGTTTCCAACATTCCGGCCGCCGACGGTCAGGACCCGGTGCAGTGGCTGGCGGAGGTCAGGCGGCACCTGAGCTTGGGATCGGACGAAGCCAAACGCTCCGTGTCGCGCCAGGTGAGGTCGTTCCTCTGGACCTATCAGGGCGAGTTGGTGAGCCGGGTGCAGGAGCAGGTCTCCACGGCGCTGGCGACCTACGGTATCCCGTTAGCTCTCGAGCATCTCAATACGCTGAGCTCCGAACTGGGACGGATGTCCCAACTCGCGAGCCAGGCGTCGGTATCCGCCCCTATTCTTGGTATGCCGGAGAAACTCAACCATTTAGTAGGAGCGATCCGCGGCAGAGTGGGCGACGGTGCGGCCCTCGGCGAAAGCCTCAGGGACGGATTGCTGGCCTCGGTTCAGCCTCACCTCTACGGAGAACTGGCCGCGGGGCTCGCGGAGATCTGGCGCGACTTCCGTGAGCATGTGCTGGACCCGATCGGCAAGGAGCTGACAGAGCGGCTCAGGATGCTCCGCTCGGCGGTTGACAACGCACGGGGTGGGCAGACCAGCCTGGCAGTGCTCGCTACCGCCGAATACGGGCAGTGGCCGGCTCCTGGGGAATCCAAGGTTTCTGAACGTTTCGCCCGCGCCTTCAACGAGATTCTCGTGACCTCGTCCGATGAGTACCTAGATCAGTTCTCAAGGGATGTGAGCCGTGCGCTGACTGAGGGTCCGTCACGCGAATTCGACCTTTGGCAGGCGGTGCTCTCAGGCGTGTGGGAGACGGCGGACGGCACCCAGCCCCCCGGCGGGCTGATTCGGGAGAGATCCGAATGGGTACCGGAGTACTTCGACGCGGACCCCGCGGGCAAACCTCTTGTGGCGCGCCCCCTGAACGTGGAAGCGACGTTGTCGCCCGAGGAGATCCTCGAGCGGGCCAGGGAGTTTGTGTGGCGTCGAGGTTCGTCTTTCCAGCAGTTCGCCAACGAGTCCCTGGCGGATTACGTCAACAACGCGCCGCTGGCCGATCAAGCGGTGCGTCGCAGCTTGATTGTGACGAAATTCCGGCAGGCGTTGAGCGCAGCGATGCCGTTGGCGGCACCGAGTCCGGAAGTGGTCGCAGCCCTGTACGGGGAGGCAGTGCTCTTCCGTTACAAGATCTCGGACATACCCTTCGAGCACGACCCGATTCTTCCGGATGCGTTGCGCAAGGTGGTTACTACGGATGCAACGATCGACCAGCCGACGACACTGGGTAACCTCAACGCCTCACTCAAGCCGCCGTCTTCGGTCAAGAAGATCGACATCTTCGGCTCGTATCAGAACTACCTGCCTATCTGCTTCAGTTCCGTTTTGGACCCCATTCGGGAACAGTGGGCGGCATCGACGAGCTCGACGCAGCGCATGCACTTCTGGGATGGCCGGCGAGCGCGTCCGCTACCGGCCGGGTTGCCCATGGGCGACCACGAGCGGCGCGCGATGGTGGCGGGCTGGTTCGTGGGACAGATCGTCGGGAAGGTCCGCTTCCCTGACGTGCAGCACCACGCGCAGAGCGAGTCTGTTGAGGTGTTCGACAACGTCACCAGCAAGTGGCTGCCATTTCCGTCTCCGATGCTTACATCATTCGCCCAGCGACGCAGCGTCGGTGATCTGCTGCCGTCAGTGCTAGAGGCCTACCTGGTGGCTATGCTTCAAGCGGGGGCCGGTGGCGAACCATTGTCGTCGTTGAAGCCGTATCACGCACTTCGCAGCCTGTACGACTCCTACGAAGTGCGGACCACGCAGGGGTGGATCGCCGCTGAGCTGGAGCTCGCACAGGTGCTCAGAGGTGAAGCGGACTTCCCCGGTACTTCAAGAGTGAAGGACCTGGCCACGCTGGACAGCCTTGACGAGCGGATCGAGGCCATTCGAGACTTCCTGACCCGGGCGCGGGGCAGTGTCCTGAAGCTGCGCGACTTCAAGGTTGGCAACAGGACGGATGCTGCCGCTGTCCCCGTGATCCGTGACCTCGTGAGCGACATTCTGTGGGCACTTGGCGACCTGGAGGAGCGCCTCGGGTCGGCAGCGGCCATCCCCTCCGAAACCCCGGGCACAGCCGCCGGGGCCGACATGTTCCAGGACGTACTCTAGTGGCGCGCGACATTTCGATCATTCTGGCCCCGCGCTCCTGCCTCGGTATCCAGTCCATCCTCACGGACTGGTCTGCGATGGGTCTGCTGGGCGACGTTCTTTGGGTGGATGCGGCTAGCGCGTCTTCACGTGGAGCGATACCTTGTTTGCGCATCGTCGAAGGTCGCCTAGAGGGGCTCTACCTCCAGTCAGCGTTGCCGGATGGCAACGCCTTGGTACGCCTAGGATCGCTTGTGCCGCTGGAAGGGGAGTCCACGGGCGATGATGCGGAATCTGCGCTGCTCCAGGCGATGCAGAGCTCAACCCAGGCCAGAGTCGTCCCAATCCGTATCTGCCTGCCGCGCCCGGCCAGAACCGGCTTCGCTCCCGCCGCGCGGTACGGTTGGCATAACTTGCTCGTGTCACCGGAGACGGCTCGAGGGCCCAGACGGGCTGTGGTTCCAGTCTCGCTGGACGATCCCTCGGAACGCGAGCGTCATGAAGCTGCGGCGGTGGCTGGGCTGCTCGGGCTCTGGGTTGCCACACCGGAGTCGCCCTTGGACCACGCTCAATCGCCAACCGGGCATGGGGTCAGGCTGGCACGCGTCGAGGCGCGCAGCTGGGAGACGGAAACGGCGGATCGTATTCTGGCGACCAGCACTTTGGAGTACGGGCAGAGTTTTCCAGCCGCCCGCACCACGTCTGGACCGATCACTTATGTCTCCAGCGACACAGCAGCCGCTGGTCAGATGGCCGATAAGGTGTGGGACGCTCACCGTGCCTCCTTCTCGAGTCCGCGCAAAGCGTTGCCCAGCGGGGTGCGTCGGCTGGGGATCGTCGACACCCTCAAGCTCTTCTGGTCGTTCCTCATCAAGGGGCTTGTGAACCCGCGGGCTTGGCTTTCAGCGAGGCTGGATGCGGTGAAGACCGAGGCAGCGGACCGCGTGGGCCGCGTACTCCTCGGCGACGATTCTGAGATCGAGGTGGTATGGGATCCGAAGCGGACACCGTCAAATATGGTCCTCCAACTTGAGGCGGCCGAACTATCCTCACGTCTGACCGCGCGGCTGGAACTGCCCCCGCTCGAGCCTGCTGGCACTTTTCCCGACGTATGGAACGACTACGCGGCCGGTGCGCTTACCCTCGGCGACGGCTTGGATCGCGGTCGGTTCGAAGCGATCCGGCTCGGTGCGCAGCTGGGCGTCGTGCGCTCACCAGCGAGCGTCGTCCCGACGTCCGAGCAGGCGTTCCGAGATGTCGATCCCGCGCTTGACGTCGACGCCTCCCTGCGCGTGGTACACGCTTTCGACCCGATCAGCCAGCGCAGGCTGGCTGAGCAACTGGGTGGCTTGGCTGGGGCAGAACACTATGGCTCACTCGCGCTGAAAACTCTTCGGCAGCTCGAAGCCTGGGTCGATGAGGTAGGGAACAACTCTTACGCGGCGCGATTTGGCCGGAAGCTTGCCGACCAGTTGGACCACCATCGCGGTGAGGTGGCCCGTATGGCAGAGGAGTTCACGGCACTTGAGCGCCTAGACGTGGGCCAAGAGCTCGCTGGCCGACAGCGGAACCTTGCTCGTGCGATCCGTCGGATTCTCGGCGTTGGCGTCTTACTGGCAGTGGTCGTCTCGGCGCTCGCCGTTTTCTCTGCGCTCGCGGCTCCGCTCTTGTGGATTCTTCTTGCCGGCATCTTTGTCTCCGTCATGGTCGCGGCCTTGGCTGCGTTCGTGAAGCGGCAGCGGCAGTTGTTCGAGGCACTTCATAAGCGTCAAGACCTCGCCGCCCATACGGAGGTGCTACGGGAAAACCTAAGGATTGCGCTGCGGGATGTCACACGCTGCAGTGAGGCCTACGAACAGTTCCTCTCCTGGAACCGAGTGCTGGGCGAGTTCCTGCACCGTCCATTCGGACGGGTTGCCAGCCAGGCGACGAGCTCACCGCTCCCCTCGGACCTGCCCGGCAACGTGGTGGTAGGTCAGCTCCAATATCAAGAGACTGATGTAGCCAGAGTGGTTGCTCGGCTCAAGGACCATGCCTACCCCTTGGGTTGGCTCGACCTTCCCTGGCGGGCGGCGCTCGCCTCCGCTGGGGAGCGGGTCGGCCCGGAGGGCCACAGCATCACGTCACAGCCGAAGCTGTTGCTGCGCGAACGTGCAGGAGTCCCGGAGTCGATGTTGGACAGGTGGGCCGACGTGGTGACATCTGACGGGGTGGGTTCGAGCGGGGCCGATCAGCTGTGGGCAAAGCTCAGCTCAGGACCCAAACAAGAGGCGCTGGCGCTCTCCGAAGTGCAAGGGCTCGTTCTTGACTACTCCGGTCGGCTCTCCACTACCGCGTCCGTGCTCGATGGGGTTGACGACCCTGCAGTACGAGGAAACGACATGGTCGGCGCTGTCCTTGATGATCAGGCGCGCGCGCAGGGCCTGAATCGGGTTGGTGGGGAGCCTTGGATCCGTGAGAGCTCCAACGGTCTACACCAGGTGGTGAGGATCGAATTCAGCGAAGGGCTCGAAACGACCGACCTCGCTTATCAGGCAACTCAGGAAGAAGCCCACGCCACCCCCCCCTGGGCTATGGACGACGTCCTGTGATTCACGCCATCACCTCACCCCGAAGTACTCAACGCTAGGAAGTGTGCAATGACTCAAGAGCTCGCCGGTCAGATCCTGTCTGAGCTGGAGCGGTATTGCGACCAGAACGATCTCGACGGCATGCAGCCGGCCCAACTCAAGCTGATGGCCATGGACGCGGTGAAGAACAACGGACTGCCGACGGAGGCCGTCGCGGCGCGAATCCCGCGCACGTACACCGACCATGCGCTACCCCTGTCGATGATCATCAACAGCGCTCTCGCACGGACTGGCACAGCCGAATCGGCGGCGTCATCTTCTTCAAGTGCGGGGAGTGCGCCGCCCCAGAGTTCTAATAAGCCCTCGACGGCGACGCGACAGGAACACTCCATTCCGGTGGCACTGCCGGACGCGAGTGAGGATCGGCAGTTCTTCCCGACACACGGGTCGGCTCTCCCCAAGTTTGTCAGCAGTGATCGGACTGTCCGGCATGAGGCGCGGGAGGAGTTGAGCCTTGAGATGATGGATTCCGGGTTTCTTCTGCGCTGGGATGCTCTTTCTGCCCCACACGTCATATATCGCGTGACCCGTTCTGAGGGTCGCGTCGACTTTCCCGAGTACAGCTCCTACACGGCGATAACCACCGATGCATCGTTGGTTGACGTTACCTTGCCTGACTGGCCCCGACTCCATTATCAGGTGTGGGCACACGGTTCGAACTCGACGGAGGAAGCACCTCTCACCCAGCCCGTGCTGTTGGCCGAGAGTTCTGTCGTGGTGCCGCCGCAGGATGTCTCGATTGCCCCCGATCAAGGTCGGGTCGTCGGCACTTGGCGAGACATCGGGGTTCGGCACGGTCGGGTTCAGGTGTACCGCAAACCGTTGCACGGGGCGCCGGGTCTACCCACGGACCCGCAATTCAGGGTTAACAGCGGTTCAGACAACGTCGCTGGGTTCGTCGATTCCGACGTGGAGAGTGGCAAACAGTACATCTATTCCGTTGGCGTCGAGCTGCTGAATGATGGCGTGGGCGAGATTTCTCCCTTCATCGAGCGTGTGGTCGAAGTGCCGCACAAGATTGAGCCGGTGCGCGACCTCGAGGTACAAGAGCGCCGCGACGAGAGGGGGGGGATTGTACTGGACATCCTGTGGACCCCTCCGGGGGCCGGCAGGGTCGACATCTACGTCACCAACGACCAGCCTGAGGCTGGCATCGACACGCAAGCGTATCCGGCGTCCACCCTTCAAGAGTTCAAGCTGGGCGAGCGGTTGAACTATCCCGTCACTGACCGCGTGGGGGACAAGGTTAGGATTCGCGACATTCCCTGGTATGAGGGCTGGAGTCGGGTGCACTTCACCGCCCTGACTAGCCTGGGAGATCGAATTCACCCATCGAGAACAGTCACCAAAGTGGCAACGCAGGTGGCGATTACCGAGGCGAAACTTCACCAGCGTGTTCGGCATCAAGTGGTCACGCTGACGTGGCCCACCAACACGGAGAAAGACGGGGGCGAGTACACTTTCGAGAAGGTCCAGGTGTTCCGATACCCTCTCGGTATCGATGCAGAAGCCGCGATCCAAGGCCAGCACCTAGCCAGCATCTCCGCAGACCACTACAACCGCGAGGGTGGGCTCGTGGTCGTGCTGGGGTCGCAACCATGCAACGTGGCGCTTGTCCCCGTGTCTATGCAGCAAGGACAGCAGGTCCAGGGAAGGCCCTACGTGCTCACCTACCCAGGGCTCAAGGTGGTTCATTACCAGATCAAGGGAGCCAAATCCATGGTCGCCTTCGGTAAGACCAGGAAGCTCAGCCTCAAGCTCCGCAGTCCGCAGCACCTGGGCACTCTGCCACCCCTGGTACTCGTGCACAATCCCGAGCGCCTTCCCCTAGACGCGTTGGATGGCCAGCGGGTGCAGGTCGGCGTAAAAGACGACGCCGAGGCCGTCGCGATGCCGAGCATCCGAGCTTCAGAGGTGGGCGAAGGCTGGACTGAAACGACATGGGAGGCGACGGTTCCCGCAACCGGGTACGTGCGGCTTATGGCAGACATCGGCCTTGACGAGCTGAATCAGTTCGCTGTGATCGATCCAGCTGTCGTTCAACTCAGGCTGGGCTAGGTCCATGAGGAGCGTCCAACTCCGTGCCCAACTGACCTACGCGTCGTATGAGTCCGAGGGCAGCGGAGGCTGGCAGACAAAGGATATTGTCGGCCAGTTGTTGCCAGAGGAGCAGTCCGTCCTCCTAGCAAACATCCCCACACGGCTGCCGAGCCCTGAAGCTGGAAGGTTCGTCACGCGTGAGGAGGCCGCGCTTTGGCCGCGGCGGCTCGCCCATCAGGTGCTAAAGGCCAGCGAATTCGCCTTTCCCGTGCTGATCCACAGTGTGTCAGCGGGCCAGGACCGCAGCGGTAGGCCCGGGAACGTCTTCACCCACTGCGCCATTCCAGCGCGGCCTCTTGAACGACCAGCTTTCGCGTGGCGGTCGAATTCCTGGCTGACGCCATTTGGGGCAGATGCGGTTGATGCGTCGTCGCTGACGGAGGGCGGAACCCTAAACATGGATATGTCCCCCAGCACCGTGGGTGTCTTCCTGGGGCAGGGCAAAGTCTGGCGCCCTGGGGTGCTCGCGGTCCTGCTCGACGCCCTGCACGCGCGGTTACGAGGGACCGGGCCACTTGTGGTGCTCATCGCTGGAGAAACCGACGAAGCAGCTGGATGGTTGCAGGCGGCTTCCCTGTGCATGTCCGGTCGAACGTCGCGCTCGTTTTACTTCTCCACGCTGGAGACTGCCCCCGTTGGAGACGAACTCGACGCGCAGGGTTTCCACTTAGTCTGCCTGCTCCCGGAGTTGCGCAAGACCGTCGAGCAATGGGGCAACGCAGTCGTGATCGATGCTGAAGAGAGCCCGAGCCTCGGTGTCCTTGGCGAAGCTCCGCACCTTACCACCCGCGGTGACGAGGTCGAGGTGACGCCGTGGTCAACGCTCATGTTCGAGGAGGTTGCGATGGCCCCCGACCTCGAGGCCTACGTGGCTGATCTCAACGCGCTTGAGCTTCAGATACCGGGCCGTGACTCGAACGATCCGGCGTGGTGGCTCGCGCTGCGCGCCTTTCTCCGTCCCGGGGCCGAGCTAGATGCGGCGCTGGTCCGTGTCGTCGCCCAGGCCGCCCCTCCCGGTGTGGCAGATACACCAGAACTGGCCGACGCAGTGCAGCGTGCCCTGCTCCGTTCCATGGGCGCCACAACCCAGGAGCGCTGGTCCGCACTTCAGAGCCTGGAGAAGGAGAGGTGCAGCACGCACATTCTTAGGCTGGCGACCGCGGCCTACCTGGACTCCGTATTTGCAGACCCAGCCTGGCTGGCCGACGCGCCGGACGTGGTGCCATCCTATAAACCCGGACTCCCATCCGGTGGCACCGCGCTGCGGGCCCGTGATCTCACCGCCAAGCTCTCCCGGCTCGACTCAGAATCAGCAACTCGCGCAGCTCTACGGTTCGTGGACCTCGTCGACCACCTGGGATGGCAGACCGTTCCCGACATTGCGGCCAGCGTCGAGGAGGCGGCCGACAAGGCGCTCGTTCCGGCTCTCCTCAAGACAGAGGGATTCGTGAAGAGTTGGGATGCCCACGCGCCGCGGAGGCCCTTGACCATCGCCCTGACTCAAGAAGTAGCATTGATCCTCGCGCCGACGACCAGGCTGCCAGGCCGAATACTAGATCGCTTGAAGATTGCTACGTTCGACTTCTTAACCTCGAACCGGGCCCTTGAGCCCGACAACCGCCGGTTTAACGCTCTCGGCCTCCAAGCTCTCGACGGTCTGGCAGGTAACAAAGCTGCGCTTTCAGAGGCAGATCGGCTGCGCCTCGACTTCATGGAGGTGTGGCGGGCGTGCCAGGAGCGCAGTCAAGGATGGCGGTCTAGCCGTTCGGACCCGGTCACGCTAACGCCGCAGCAAAGTGGAGAACTCCTAGCTGCCTGGGGTCGCTTCGTGCCGCGTCAGGTTCTTGATCGGTCGATTCTCAGCGCCGATGTGCAGGATCCAAAGCTTCGGCTGCTCCTGCAGCAGGTACTGCAATCTAGCTCGCAAGGTCACCGAAATCGAGTGGCCGCAGCGTACGAGACATTGGTCAGCGGCGACTGGAACCAGCCTTACCAACTGGCTAGCGTCCGATCGGTTTTCGATACGTTGACTACTTCAGCCGCGTCTGTGGGCGTCGTTCTCAATGAACAGATCCAAGGAATTTTGCTCGTCATGGCTACGACTGCGCTCGTCTCGCGTGCCGACAAGGATTTCGCCGTGCAGGTAAGGAATCGCCTCACCCAGCCCAAGCCCTCCGAGTCCATAATCCAGGATGGAGCGCAGTTCTTCGCTAGGTCGCTGCCCGGTGGAGACACATCGACCTTCGTTCGCTCTGTTCTTCCATACGTCGTAGATCAATCTCTGATCGGGCAAGATCCAGTGCGCTCCCTCCTTCTCGACTTTAAGCCGAGCGATGGCGACAGTGTCGTCGAGAGGCTCATTCGGGTCGCCTCGCTCGACCAGGAGGTTACTGAGGGTGCCATCGTTGAGGCGCTCGAATGGTATACCGCGAAAATGGGCGAAAAGGCCGCACAGGCCATCCACAGAAACGCCCTGCGTTGGTTCCGCCAGCGTGGCGTGATCAAGTCGGCCGGGCTCGGCGCAAAGCTCATGAAAGGACTAGGGGGCAGCAAATGAGACAGAGAACTGTGGGTCCGGGCGCGAGTCTTGTAGTGATTGGCACTGGGTTCGACGTAACCCTGAACCACGTGACGGACAGGGCGAGACTGCTGATCGCTTCAGCGCTGGGAGCACCAACCTCGTACGAGGTCGGACGAACGATCTACGTGGAGCCTGACGTCGACGGCGTCACGCTCCAGGTCGAATCCACAACCGGCCAGGACATGTCGCCGTCGGCGAAGGCGTTCATCACTCTCGCTCCGGTCGGCGGTCGGGAGCGCATCCTGCTGACCGATCTCGATGTGGGTGGGCACCGGGTGGTTGAAGTGGCGTCGCTGCGGGCTGTCGGTGACGGCAAGTCAGAGTTGTCCACGATCGGCGGAGCCAACGTGGAGACTCCGCCGCTGGTCCGTCAGGCACAGCTCTCAGCGGCGGGTGCACTGGGGCTCAGGGGAAACAAGCTTCGCTCGAGGCAGAGCATTGACATTGCGATAGTGATCGATGGCACAGCATCCATGCGCACATGGCTTCGAGAGGGCGCGCTGACGGCTGTCGCACAATGCATCTCCGGGGTCGATCTCGTGGTCGGGCACGATGAGAAGTTGGACCTGAGGGTAGCCGGCTCCCGCGATCCCTGGCGCTCAGTTGCCGCGATGGAGGTCTCGCAAGAAATTGAACGCCAATTCGCGTCAATCGGTCAGATCTCCAGAGTGGAGCTCTACGAACCGATCCCGTCAGGAGGACAGGCGTGGTGTGTAGTGACCGACCACGCCCCAGACGTCATCCCGGAAACTGTCGCGCTCATTATCGTGCTCTGCGGGCCGGGAGCGGACCGCGTTATCTCTGCGGTTAGCGGCGACCCACGCGTGTTCTGCTTAGAGGTGGACCCGTTCAGGCCAGCCAGCGTCCCCGCGCTCGACGAGGCCTCCGTGCATCGTCTGGTGAGTGCCACTTTGATGGCCTACCGCCTCGAAACTGAAGGAGAACAACCGTGAGCCAGTGTCCCCAGTGCTTCACACCGATCGGCGCGACACCCGCGCTCTATGTCTGCAAAGGCTCGTGCCCGGAGATCATCGATACGCAGTACACGGCATGGTTCGGCAGGGAGCGTAGATCCCGTCCGTTGACGGTCGTGACTGCGCCGGATGATCCGAAACTGGCGAAGAGGTGGCGGGCCGAGGAGAAGATTTCGTGCCGCAAGTGCAAACAGTCCGCCGTTAGGGTGTGCCCAACCTGCCACTTCGTGTTGCCGAGCGGATGGATGGATGCACGTGTGGTGTGCGTCGCACTCGCCGGACCTCGGTCCACAGGGAAGAGCGTATATATCGCTGTCATGGTGCAGAAGCTGGAGCGTCTCGTGGAGTCGCTGCGGTCCAAACTGACCCCGGTCGGAAGCACGCGCCACACCTATGACGAGAACTATCACAAGACCCTCATCGTTGCGCGCCAGATGATGGAGCCGACAGGGAGCGCCACAACCGGGAATTACCAGCAAGAACCACTGATCTATAGCCTCGGCAGGATTGGGCGAATGGAGCAGGAGTCCTATCTCGTGCTCCGCGATGTCGCAGGGGAAGACCTGGAGCGCAACCACCGCGAGTCGTATTTACAGTTCTTCCGCAACGCCTCGATGGTGCTATTCCACTTTGATCCCACTCAGATCGCGGAAGTTCGCAATGAGTTGAAGGGTCACTTGACGGACCTGAACGATGTGGGGATCAGGCCCGGCGCCGTTCTGGATAATCTCCTGGACATCCTTGGGGCCGCGCGGCCTAGACTCGCTGTCGTCCTGTCGAAGTTCGACACTCTGCAGCTCATCGGGGAGGGTGGGGCTACGGGAGACCAAGGCAGCGCCGGATCTTGGACCAAGCGCCTCGCCAACGTGGGAGCAGCCTTCAATCGCGAGGCGCCTGAGGATATGAGATACGACGAGGCTGACGGGCAGGTGCTTCACGAAGAGGCTCGATCACTACTCACCATGCTCGGTGCAGTCGGCATAGTCAATCAGCTGGAGCGTCCCGCGAAGGGAGGTCCAATGATTCACCGCTTCTTCGTGTCGTCTGCGCTTGGCGAGCCGCCTTTGAATAGGAGGACGAATCCCCGCGGGATCGCTCCGTTCCGGGTCCTAGACCCGATCAAGTGGGTGTTGGCTGCTGAGGGAGTTATCGAGAGGGTCGGGGGCGAGTGATGACGTCACAAACGCGCAACTGCGGTTGGTGTGGCCAGCGCAGGAGCGGTTCAGAACTTGCTTGTGAACTGTGTGGGATGGAGGGTCCCGCGAAGGGTGTTGCTCTTTCCGAGTCGACTGGCGGAACCATCGACGAAGGCCCCAAGCAGTTGCTGGGAGACCACTCATCGAAAGCGGGCAGAAAACGGGGAGTGCTAAGGGGACTGACACTTCTGACACTCCTCGGCGTTGGTTATTGGGTCTGGTGGGCCTGGGGCGACCAACTGATGGGAGCCGATGAGCCCGAGCCCACGCCAACCACCACGGCTGTTGCATCGCCCACCTACTCACCCCCGTTCCCCGGCGTGCCGGAGGAGGCGACAGACTGCCAGAACGGCACTGCTACCACGGGTAAGTCGAGTTGCGAGTTTGCGCAGGAGATACTCAAAGCTTACGGTGCAGTGCCGGCCGCGGACCGGCCGCAGGGAGCCACCGTCACCCTGCCCGCCGTGCCAGACCCCGTCAGGCAAAGCGCGTTTGACACGCAGTGCCTGGTCGGCAAACCCACCGTCACCTGTTTCGTCGGCCCAGAGAAGGTGTACATCCACGCCGGCTGAGGCGTAGCCGGCCGGCGCATTCTCGCCGGTTTCCGGCCAAGGCTTGATCCGCTCCACAAGAATGGCCGGATGGACGCTTACGAATTTCGAGGGGACTGGTCGGGCCAGCTGATCGCATCGGCGATCCACGCCGGGCACGACCTGCGCCCGGAAGTCGCCGACCTGATGATCCTCGACGAGGCCGACCGCCTGCGGGAAGAGGACCCCCACACCGACCGGATCGCCGCCCGTGCCCCGGCGCAGATCGTCGTGCACCGCTCCCGGTTCGAGATGGACCTCAACCGGGTGCGCGAGAAGACCGTCTACCGCAGCCCGGCCGACTGCTGGGACCTGGACGTCTGGAGTTCGGGGTCCCTGCCCGACGACGTCGTCGAGCGTTCGATGGAGGAGTACGACTCGTTCTTCGCCGCGCTCGCCGAGCGGCTCGACGAGGTGGCGGCCCGGGGCCCGTTCGTCCTCTATGACATCCACTCCTACAACCATCGCCGCGACGGGGCTGACGCCGAGCCGGCACCCGCGGAAGAGAACCCCGAGGTGAACCTCGGGACAGGGTCGGTCGACCACGTGACGTTCGGCGCCGTCGTCGGCGCGTTCCGTCAGACGATGCTCGACGAGGGCTTCGATGTGCGCGACAACGTCAAGTTCCTCGGCCAGAACCTGGCCTGGTTCGTCCACGGCCGCTATCCCGGCGTCGGCTGCGTGCTGGCCATCGAGTTCAAGAAGACCTTCATGGATGAGTGGACCGGCGAGGTGGACGAGGATCATCTGACCAGGCTCGGTGATGCGATCGAAAAGTCCTTCGGCCCCGTGCTGGAGGCCATGCCGCGATGACGCCCAACCCGCTGGCGAAGCTGGACCAGGCCATCGATCTGCAGCTGTCGCAGCTCAGCACCAGCTTCCGGTTCATCCTCGACGTCACGCCCATCGACGCCGAGGACGTCAAGGAGGCGTTCCTGGCCGGCGACGTCGTTGAGCCGACGTTCACCTACCGCGAGTACATCATCGACCCCGAGGTGCTCCAGACCGTGCTGCACAGCATCGACGTGGGGCGGGTCCAGGACACGACGGTGGCGTCCCTGCTCCGAAACAAGCACCGTGAGCTGGACCTCCAGCTGTCCATGCTGCGCTGCCGCAATTCAGCGGACTTCCGCAACCTCAGCATCGAGCTCTTCGGCGGCGTGCACAACGACCTGCTGACGGCGGCGGAGTCGATCCTCGAACGCGTCGAGCCGGCGCCGTGGGCGGGGGAGCGGCTGACCGCCGAGCAGTTCCTCGCGCTCGCGAACGAGGAGCTCGACTACTACCGCGAACTCGAGCCCGACGTCGACATCCACGCCGAGGTGCGTCACGACTCCACAGGCGTCATGGTGTCGGACAACCTGCTCATCATCGGGCCCGAGACGTTGGTCGCCGCCAACCGCGCCAACGCGCTCGTCCAGCATGAGGTGGGCACCCACCTGGTCACCCAGGTCAACGGCTCCCACCAGCCACTGCAGGTGATGGGCACCGGTCTCGCCGGCTACGACGAGACCCAGGAGGGTGTTGCGGTGCTGTCCGAGATCGCCGCGGGCGAGCTCACGGCGTCGCGCCTGCGTCAGCTCGCGGGGCGTGTCGTCACCGTCCACCGCATGCTTGTCGGCCATACCTTCCGCGAATGCTGGGAGGGCCTCGTCGACGACGGGTTCTCCCGCGGCGGTGGCTTCACCACGGTGATGCGCGTGTTCCGGTCGGGCGGGCTCACCAAGGACGCCTGCTACCTGCGCGGCCTCCTCGATCTGCTCGACCATCTGCGCCACGGCGGCGAGATCGACGCCTTCTTCCTCGGCAAGTTCTCCCTCCAGGATCTGCCTCTCATCGAAGAACTCAACGCCAGAGGCGTGCTCCACGAGCCCGTCATCCTGCCGCGCTGGTTCGATTCCTCCGCGGGTCGCGATCGACTCGACGCCGCGGCTCACCTCACCGACCCCGTCGACCTCATCCAAGGAGAAGCAGCATGAAGATCGGTTTCGTCGTCAACGACGTCATGACGGAGAAAGCCGTCTACACCACCACCCGCCTGGCCATGCAGGCCACGAACATGGGCCACGACACGTGGCTGCTGGGGATGGGCGATTTCGCCTACGAGCCCGACGGCTCGCTGAGTGCGAAGGCGAGGGGGGCGAAGGGGAGTAACTACCGCTCCCTCGAGCGGTTCCTCGAGGATGTCCAGAAGCCGGACATGGAGGAGTACATCACTCTTTCTGAGTTCGACGTCGTGATGCAGCGGGCCGATCCCGCCGACGACGCGAACCAGGCGCCGTGGGCCAACAACGCGGGGGTCGCGTTCGGTCAGCTCATCGCCTCGACCGGCACCCTCGTCGTCAACGACCCGGGGTCGCTCGCCAATGCGCTCTCCAAGGCCTACTTCCAGCACTTCCCGGAGGTGGTGCGCCCCCGGACGCTCATCTCGCGGGATGAGTCGCAGATCACGAAGTTCATCAAGTCCCTCGGTGGGAAGGCCGTCCTCAAGCCGCTGCAGGGGTCGGGCGGCAGCGGGGTCTTCCTCGTCAACACCGACGAGTCGCCGAACATGAGCCAGATCATCGAGGCCATCGGCCGCGACGGCTACATCGTCGCCCAGGAGTACCTGGAGGAGGCGAAGAACGGGGACGTGCGCATGTTCGTCATGAACGGCAAGCCGCTCAGGGTCAACGGGAAGTACGCCGCGTTCCGACGCCGGAGCAGCGGCTCTGACCTGCGGTCGAACATGTCGGCTGGCGGCAAGGCCGAGTCGGTGAAGGTGACCGACGAGATGCTGCGGATGGTCGAGGTCGTCCGCCCGAAGCTCGTGGCCGACGGCATGTTCCTCGTGGGCCTCGACATCGTCGGCGACAAGCTGATGGAGGTCAACGTCTTCAGCCCAGGTGGTCTCGGTAGCTGCCAGTCCCTCTACGAGGAGAACTTCGCGGCCCCGATCATCGAGGACCTCGAGCGGAAGCTGGAGATCCGTCGCCACTACAACGGGCAGCTCCGAAACATCGACCTCGCGTCGCTGTAGCTGGCCTGCTCCGGTGAGAGCGACCGTGAGGACGAGCGGTGACGCCCCTGCTCTGAAGGGGTCAGTTTGGTGACACGCGCGACCACAGTGGTCGTACATGTCGCTGAATGGCACCTTTCGGGACGTGCTGCCTTCCCTCACCCGCGGTGCCGGAACGGCGAACTGCCGTCAGCGTCAGCTCAAGCGTCGCGGACGACGTAGGTGGGGGCGGCGCTCGGCAGGGGAGAGGTGCACGTGAGGAGCGCGGGGTCGGCGCGCGCGACGTCGACCACCTCGACGTAGCGCGACTCCCCGACGAACACCTCGACCTCCGCCCAGCTCGCCTCGCGTCGCAGGACGTGGGTGCGCACGGCATCGAGCCGCGTCTCGCCGAGACGTTCCCGGACCGCGGCTTCGGCGGCCTGGGCCACCCAGGGCCGGATCGAGCGGCCGCGATGGAAGCGTGGGGTGAGATGCCCGGAGAGGTGCCGTTCGACGACATCGACGGCAGAGTCGGGCTCCATCCGCCCGTAGTAGTGACCGTCCGGCAGGGTGACCAGGTTCGCGGCGAACCGGTCACCACCCAGGTGCGACGATTCCCACACCAGGTCGGGCCACCGCCGGGCCAGCTCGGCCGCAACAGGCCGGCCTCGCTCCGCACAGCAGGCGTCGTGCCGACCGTGGGTGCAGACGAGAAGGACGGGGTCGACGTGCGGGGTGAGACCTACCCCTGCGCTGGACCCGATGCCGGACAGATCCAGTGAGGCCACGTCGTCGAGGCTCTCGACGGTGGTGGTCTGCGCCCAGCCGTGCGCGGCGTTGACGACGAAGATCCGACGGGGGGCCGGAGCCGAGCGGCCGGGCCGCCGGATGAGCAGGGGTCGGATACCGAATTCGCGCTCCCAGCTCTCCGCCAGCTGTCGCACCGGGTCGGGCACGCGGTAGCAGTTGAGCACCGCCGGGCCCCACGGCCCCGGCTCCTCCATGAGGAGGAACCTCGACACGGTCGACGCGGTGGCCGTCAGCGGCTCGCCGCGCTCCCTGCTGCCCGTCGAGCACCGGTAGCCACGGTCGGTCGAGGCGGGCTCGACCGACAGCGGAAGGCTGGAACGGGTCAACGCACCACTTCCAACAGCCCCTCACGAATGAGACGCTTCACGAGCACGACGGCGCTCCCGTCGTCGAGCTGGTCGCCGAGAAGTGCGGGGGTGAAGGCGCCCTCCTGGGCGAGGACGAGCTCGACGGTGTCGCGGAGATCGGCGGGCACCGTCACCACGCGATCGCCCAGGTAGAGGCCGAGACGGTCGCCGTCCTCGCGCAGCTGGCAGGTGCTCCCGGCGCGGCGGCGAATGGCGGAGGTGAGGCCGACGTCGGGGAGCGACAGCCTGTCCATCAATCCGCCGCCGAGCACGCTCTGTCGGCCGGACAAGAATGTCTGCTCGAACTGTTGAACGGCCTGCTCGGTGTCCGACCAGGCCAGCTGCCGGGCCACCTCGTCGAGCTTCTCCCTGAGCGTGGCGGCGATGGATGCGGAGTCACCGAAGACGTTGCCGGGCAACGGGTCGTCCATGGAGTTCACGATCGGGTCGACGATCTTCTTGACGAGGTCTCGCCAGAGGTACCGGTTGATCCCGAGGGTGACATGGAGCGACGCAGTGTTCTGGGTGCGGGCCATGTGGGGCGTACCGGTCGGCAGATACATCGAGGTGCCGGGCACCATCAACACCTGGCGGGCGCCGTTGTCGTCGTGAACCTCCCACTCCTTGGCGCCGTAGGTCTGGAAGACGATGACATCGTGGGAGTCGGAGTGAAGGGCGAAGCCCTGCGATCCTGGCGGGGTGAGGTAGGCGTTGGCCTGGCACGGGTGACCCAGCTGCTGCTCAAGTCCGCGAACGAGCTGGCGGAGGGGTTCCCAGTAGCGCTGGAGCCCCTGGAAGACGATGGTGGCGCCGTCGGCGAAGAGATCGAGGACCTTGCGTGAGTCGATGAGGCCGGTCATGGGTTTACCGGCGATCGTCGCCTGGCGGGTGTACCGCGATTCGGCCAGCACGGACCCGTCCTGCGCCATCCGGATCTGAGGCGTGCGAATGGCCGTCTGGGTGATGAGGTGGTCGGCCTGCTCAATGTCGAAGATCCCGGCCAGCTCGGTGGCCGGGATGGTGTGCACGTGGATCCGGCGACCCCACGCCTCCTCGAGGAAGGCGTGGGCGTCGCCGGTCAGCAGATCCAGCTGACTCATCGGTCAGGCGTCGGTGGCGTCCGCGTCGCCGCCGTCGGTGCTGTCGCCATCCACCACGTCGGTGCTGTCGCCGTCGGTGCCGTCGGCGTCGCCGCCGTCATGGCCGACGTTGCCGGCAGGGTTGTTGCGGTCAGAGGTTGATTCGAGTTCGCCGCCCGCGTGCGCGTCCGGCACGGTGCCGGCGGGGTTGTTGCGGTCGGAGGTGAGGATCTCGTCGTCTGAAAGGTGACGCTTGTCGGTCATGTGGACTCCTTCGGTGAGAGGTTGTGCGCCCATGCAGGCGCGCCGCCGGTCCAGAGGCGGCGTAATCGAGGCTAGTCGAGGGATGATCGCCGCGCAGCCGAACGCACGATCGCGACGGCGTCGCCAACGCCAGCGAGGGTAACCAGACGCCAACGAAGAGAACTGAACGCCAACGACGCCCGCGAGATCTCAGGGGCGTCGCTGGGTCGGGTTGGCGACGAGCTATTCGCGTTGGCGTTCGGCCGTCTCGGTTGGCGTTGCGTGCGGCGGGGTGGCGGTCAGGAGAAACCCAGGCCGATCAGGTGGTCGACGGTGAGGGCGACGCCGTCCTCGCTGCGGATGCGCTCGCCCACCTGCGCGGCGCGGTCGCGGAATCCCTCGTCCTCCGGGAAGTCGCGGAGCAGCGCGCCCAGACGCTCGGCCGAGAGCTTTCGAACGGGCAGCGGCGCCGGTCCGACGCCGAGGCGCTGCAGCCGCCAGCCGTGGTAGGGCTGATCGACGCCGTGCGGCACGGCCATACTGGGCACGCCCGCGCGAAGACCGTCGTGGGTTGTCCCCGAGCCGCCGTGGTGCACCACCGCCGCGCACCGAGGGAAGAGCCAGGCGTGCGGGACGGACCCGACCGCAAGCACGCGCTCGGAGACAGCACCGGGATCGACGCCGGGCGGGGCAATCGTCACCACCTTCCGGTCCGCGATCCGGGCCGCTGCCGACAGCATCGTCAGCGAGTCGAGATCGGCGCCGC